>NZ_JBAMYD010000030.1:0-56888 GCF_037002925.1 Rhizobium aouanii | reverse complement strand
TGCGGTACGGCACGACCTCTCTGACCCATACCCTCACCCGTCCAACGTCTCCTTCACCACAACAGCGAGCTGCTTCAGCGAAAACGGCTTCGGCAGGAAGCCGAATTTCGCCTCGGGCGGCAGGTTGCGGGCAAAGGCATCTTCGGCGTAACCCGAGACGAAGATGAACTTCATGTCGGGATAGGTCTTGCGCAGCTCTCGCAGCAGCGTCGGACCGTCCATTTCGGGCATCACGACGTCGGAGACGACGATATCGACCTTGCCGTCGAGTTCTTCCAAGATGGCCAGCGCCTCGACGCCCGAGCCTGCCTCGTGCACGGTATAGCCGCGCGTTTCCAGCATGCGCTTGCCGCCGCGGCGCACCGCCTCCTCATCCTCGACAAGAAGGATAACGGCCGATCCCGTCAGGTCTTCCGGCTGCTGCGGCGATACCGGCAGCGGCACCAATTCGGCCCCGGCGATGGCGCCGTCGATCGAGCCTGCTTCGGCGGCTACCGCCGGCTCCGGGATGTGGCGCGGCAGGAAGACGCGGAAGGTCGTGCCCTTGCCGACTTCGGATTCCGGCTGGATGTAGCCGCCCGACTGTTTGACGATGCCGTAGACCATGGCGAGGCCAAGACCCGTGCCCTTGCCGACATCCTTGGTGGTGAAGAAGGGCTCGAAGATCTTGTCCATGATCTCCGGTGCGATACCGGTGCCGTTATCGGCTACTTCGACCAGCACCATGTCCTCGGCCGGCATGTAGGAGTAGTTGAAGGCCGAGACCTCGGCGGCGGTCAGATTGCGGGTGCGCAGCGTCAGCGTGCCACCCTCGGGCATCGCGTCGCGCGCATTGACGCAGAGATTGATCAACACTTGCTCGAACTGCGAAAGGTCGGTTTTGACAGGCCAGAGGTCGCGGCCATATTGCACGTCGAGCTTGACATTGGTGCCTGAAAGCAGCCGGTCGACCAGCATGCGCAGGTCGCCGACGACATCGGTAAGGTTCAGCACCGAGGGCCGCATCGTCTGCTTGCGCGAGAAGGCGAGCAGCTGGCGCACAAGCACTGCGGCGCGGTTGGCGTTGCGCTTGATCTCTATCAGGTCGGCAAAGCTCGCATCCGAAGGCCGCGCCTGCAAAAGCAGGTGGTCGGAGGAAAGCAGGATCGCCGTCAACACGTTGTTGAAATCATGCGCGATGCCGCCGGCGAGCGTTCCCACGGCATTCATCTTCTGCGTCTGCGCCATCTGCGCCTCCAGCGCCTTCTGCTCGGTCACCTCGACGGCATAGACGATCGCCGCCTCCTCTGGCGCCTCGTCGCTCTGGTCGATGACGGCATTGACATAGAAGCGGAAATAGCGCGCCTCGTCGATCGGCGTCCGGGTGTCGAGGGGCGCGATGTCGCCCTGCCGGTCCTTGGCCGCCGCCAGCGCCGCGACGAGCTGTGGCCGGTCGCTCTCCTGCACGATGGTTTCAAGATGCGGCGCCTTTTCGAGGTCGTCGCGCGAGACGACGCCGGAGAACATCTTCAGGAACGGCGCGTTGGTCCGCAAGATGCGCCCGTCGCCGTCGACCGAGGCGATCGCCATCGGCGTATTGTTGAAAAAGCGTGTGAAACGCATGGCGGCGGCCGAAGCGGACTGGCCGCCGGCATCGCTCTTTTCACGCGCCAGCACGATCGTCCGGCTTTCGCCCGGAGCGCCGTCGCGCATCGAGGTGACGCTATGAACGATTTGCACCGGCAGGCTCTGGCCGTTGCTCTTGCGCAGGTCGAGATCGAGCGTCACGGTCTTCTTCAGGCCCGGTTCGGCCTGCACCGACTGGATCAGCGCCAGTCCCTCGCCCGCCACGACGTCGCCGATCGTCATCGAACCCGGCACGAACTTGGTGAGGTCGAGGCCCAGCCACTCGGCAAGCGTCGCATTCAGGTAGAAGATTTCGCCCTTCCTGCCGGCGGAAAAAAAGCCGGCCGGCGCATGGTCGAGATAGTCGATCGCGTTCTGCAGTTCCTTGAAGAAGCGCTCCTGGTCGTCGCGCTCGGCGGTGATGTCGGTGATCTGCCAGATCTGCAGCGGCTTGCCGCCGTTCTCCTCCGGCTGCAGCAGCCGCGCCTTCAGCCGGTACCAATGCGCACCGGAGCTGTTGCTGCCAGGCCCGACGGCGCGCAACAGGCGAAACTCCTCCCGGCCTTCCTTGCCCTCGCGCAGGCCGTTGACCAGCCTGTAGAGCGCCTCGTTGGATTCGCGGTGGCGCGACAGCAGCGTTTCCAGCGTCTGCACCTCGGTCGCCTTGCGCGCGCCGGTCAGCGCGCCATAGGCGGCGTTGGCATAGATGATCCGGCCTTTTTCGTCGGTGATCAGCGTACCGTCGGGATGGCTGTTGAGGAAGGCGCGCGCCAGGCTGTCGGACTGGTGCTGCGGCATCACCTCGATGAAGCCGATGACCGAAGACACCAGGAAGAAGATGCCGACCATGGCGAGCACGCCGAGACCGCCAAGCACGACCTCGTTGTCGAGCGACTTTTTGAAGAAGACGAAGGCGCCGGCCGCCGCGATCAGCACGAGCGCCAGCAGAAGAATGCGCAAGACCGTGCCAGAACGCCCCCCACGATCCACAAGCGGTGCGTTATAGTCGTCGGCCTGACGCGGTTTCGTCATATATTCCTCACATAAGCCCTCCCGCTTCGTAGCACGAACACGAAGCAGGAATCAGGCACTCTTTCCTTCTTAGCAATTTGCCGCGTCGGCAAAAACACCGCTGGCCGGCAAGACTGCTTGAATTCACAGGCAACAGCGCCATCTGCCCCAAAAGCCCAACGCTGCCACCCGTTCACAAGGTCGCCGAGTGTCTGCAGCGGAACACGAAATCGCGTTCTCCCGTGACTGGACAGCATCGGCGGCCCTTGCCTAAGGAACGGAAAAGTCGTCAATATGTGCCGAATGCGAAATGGAGTGAGTGACTATGTTGGATGATGTTGTCGGAGCTTATGGCAGCCGTTTCCTGCTGGCGGCCGGTGGCGTCGGTCTGGCGCTTCTCCTGCTCATCATCGTGCTCTGGGTGATCCGCAGCCGGGCGCCCTCGCCCTTCGTGCGCGGCGGCCGCAATCGCCAGCCCCGCCTGCAGGTGCTGGATGCCGCAGCCGTCGATGCCCGTCGCCGGCTGGTACTGGTGCGCCGCGACGACGTCGAGCACCTGATCATGATCGGCGGCCCGAGCGATATCGTCATCGAAAGCCGTATCCTGCCCGCGGCAGCCGAGCAGCCGGAAAGCGCCAACCGCCCCCATCCCGTTGAGCAGCATCCGATATCCGTCGCGCGACCGGAAACGCCGCCGGTCTCGCCACCACGCCCGCCGGTCGCAGCCCGTGTCGAGCCGGCGGCCGAGCCCGCTTTCTCCGCGCCGGTTCCGTCGGAGCCGCGCCCGCGCCCAGAACCGTCGGCCCAACCGTCGGCCCAACCGCCAGCTCAGCCGGCCGTGGCACCGCCGGTGGTCACGAGCCCTCTTCCGGCAGAGCCCGTGACAGCTCCGCTGTCGGCCGAACGCGACAATCCTCTGCGTGCCGTCCCACCCCAGCCGCGTCCGCTGGAGCGTCCGGTCGCTCCCCCGGCCGCGCAGCCCGCACCGTTCCACGATACATCGAGTGCCGCCGAAATCCTCGATGCCGCCCGCCAGCGCGTGCTGCCGCATCAGCGCATCGAACCCGAGGTCTCCGCCCCGCCTGTCAAGGACATGCCGGCGGCCGCACGCGCCGCGCCAGGTAGCGCCGAAGACGATTCGGCTGCGCAGTCGGCAGCAGCGAGCCGTCTTGATTTCCAGCGGGTGCTGGAACAGGAAATGTCGAACAATCTGACGGCCGAACGCATCGTGCCGGCGCCGGCAAACCAGGCGCCTCGGCCCGGAGCGCCGCAACCCGGAAACCTGCCGCGCCGCGATCCGGAAATGGCCCCGATCACCGGCGCCGATACCGATCTGCAAAAGGAAGTCGCCCGCATCTTCGGCGAGATGAGCGTCAACCGCGACAAGTGACCCGGGCGCGACAAGTGAGCGGAAACGCACATCCGACCTTCCTTCATCATCAAGTTGCATAAAAGCCGCAATGCGGCGACTTTCAGTTCCCGATGCGTCAGGGGACTCCATCTTGTGCTGATAATTTGTTATCGCTCCGGTTGAAGAGCGTTGGCGCATCGAGGTCATACTTTGCCTAAGTAAATACCGGTCTCACTCCAGTTTCACCCGTACTGCCGGACAGCGACACACTGACGGCGTATGAACATGTTCATCGGGTGGTGGCGAGAGACCGGTTTGGCATTGTTGACATGTGCCATGTGCAGCTCCGCTGTCTCAGCTCTTCCGCCGCCCAGAACATCGCCACACCGCGCCCGCAAGGGTTTTCTCACGCATCATCCTGGTGGACTTCCGAACGGAAGACCAACACGATATGTGCAATACCCTTTGGGTCCGATGGACCATTCTGCCGAAAACGGCGCCCCAGCCCTGGATTGTATGCAGCGGCTGCGGGGGCCTCAGAGCTTTCCGATGCAGCGACAAGATCCGGCTCAACGCCAATGGCCGCAAGCTCGATGCCTGGCTTATCTACAAATGCTCGAGCTGCGAAAAGACGTGGAATCGTCCGATCTTCGAGCGTCGGAATGTTCGCGACATCGATTCCGCAGTCATTGAGGCGTTGCAGTCCAGCGATCCGGATTGGATCCGGGCAGAAACGTTCAACCTCGAAGCTCTCAGGCGCAAGTCGCAGCGTGTCGAGGAGTTTGCCGAATTTGAAATCGCAAAAGAGATGCAGCAGGAAACTGCCAATTGGACGAGACTGGAAATCGAACTGATGGTTCCGTTTCCATCCAGCACGCGCCTCGACCGCCTCTTGGCGTCCGAGTTGCAAGTTTCACGCACCCGGCTACAGGCTCTTCACGATGGCGGCATGCTGCGGACGGATTCGAATCGAGCCGACGTTTTGCGGCGGCGGATCAAGAACGGCACCAGAGTTGCAGTCGACCTCGCCGACGAGACCGGCCGGGAGCAATGGTGGCGGTCTGTAGCAACCGGAAGCTCACCGTAATTGTAAAAGGCGCCGCGATCAGATCGCGGCGCCTGTTCTGCTCTCATGCCTGCATGAAAACTCTCATTCGTCGCGATAGACCTTTTCGCGGCGTTCGTGACGCTCCTGCGCCTCTATCGACAATGTCGCGATCGGGCGCGCGTCAAGACGCTTGAGGCCGATCGGTTCGCCGGTTTCCTCGCAATAGCCGTAGGTGCCGTCTTCGATGCGCTGCAGTGCCGCATCGATCTTGGAAATCAGCTTTCTCTGCCGATCACGGGCGCGAAGTTCGATCGCCCGGTCTGTTTCCGACGACGCTCGGTCAGCGAGATCAGGATGGTTTGCGCTTTCCTCGGCCAGATGGTCGAGTGTCTCGCGCGCTTCTCTAAGGATATCATTTCTCCATGCAACCAGCTTGGACCTGAAATAGGCACGCTGGTTTACGTTCATGAACTCTTCCTCTTCCGAGGGAACGTAATTGCTAAGATCGATCTTCTCACTCAACGCGATTCTCCTGAAGAACATCTCATCTGGCGGGGTGTATATCCCAAGCGCTAGTCGCGATTCAAGCCAAATACGACAGGTAAACAGATTTTTAAATCTGTCACAATTTTTAGCTAACGATCTATTTTGTCATGGTTATTCCGGCCGCCGTTTTTTGCTTCGCCTTCAAAACGCCGTGTTGTCGGCCACGTTTTAGGCAGTTGCGGCCCGCCTGGCGATTGACGGCGACCAATCGCAACCGCTACTGAAAAGACCCGCCCGATCCTGGATTTGCCCATGACCGTACCGCTGCCTCCGCCCAACCGCATCTATCTCCTGCGTCATGCCGAGGCCGCCTGGGCCGAACCCGGACAGCGCGATTTCGACCGGCCGCTGAACGAAAAGGGCTTTGGCGATGCCGAGATCATCGCCGATAAGGCCGCCGACAAGGGCTACCGTCCCGATCTTCTGATCAGTTCGACGGCGCTGCGCTGCCGCGACACATCAGGCGCCGTCCACCGGGCGATGGGCGTCACGCTCGACGTGCGGTATGTCGATGCGCTCTACAACGCCACGGTCGATACCTATCTCGATATCGTCGACGCCCAGGATGAGGCGGCCGTTATGCTGGTCGGCCACAATCCAACCATGGAACAAGCGCTGGAGGCGCTGATCGGTCATGAGGCGATGGTAAGCGCCCTTCCTGGCGGCTTCCCGACGGCAGGCCTTGCCGTCGTCGATTACGACGCTCCCGCCGCCGTCTGGCGCCTCAGCGATTTCGTCGTCGTCTGAAGACTAGAGCAATTCCAGCAAAAGTGTGCCGCGGTTTTGCCAGGCAAAGCGCGAAGCGCTTTTGCCGGGAATCGCGAAAAAACAATGAAATAGAGCATTTCCGTGATTCGAAGAAAAACGGAAATGCTCTAGCGCCGCTTCTTTTGCGGGCGGCGCGCCCTTCCTATATTGCGGGCAGTCACCAACCGGAATTGCGCCTTGCCGCCACGACTGACATCCTTTGCCGATGATGCCCGCATCGCCTTCGACAATCTCGCCGACCGGGCGAGCGGCCTCGTCAATCCGACCGTGCGGCTCGGCGTTACCGGCCTCTCCCGCTCCGGCAAGACGGTCTTCATCTCCTCGCTGGTTCACAATCTGCTGCATGGCGGCCGACTGCCGCTATTCGAGCCGGTCCAATCCGGCCGCGTCTCGGCGGTGCGGCTGGAACCGCAGCCGGATGATGCCGTGCCGCGCTTTCAGTACGAGGACCATATCCGCGCGCTGGTGAAGGACCGTATCTGGCCGGATTCGACCCGCGCCATATCCGAACTGCGCATCACGCTGGATTATCAGAGCGCCAGCGGCTGGAATCGATTGTTTTCGCCTGGCCGCTTGTCGATCGATATCGTCGATTATCCCGGCGAATGGCTGCTCGACCTGCCGCTGCTCGGCAAGGATTACCGAACGTTCAGCGAGGAAACGTTGGCACTTGCCGAAACCGGCGTCCGTTCCGAACTATCGAGCCAGTGGCTGGCGCTGACGCGCGCCGCCGATATCCATGCCGGCGCCGACGAGATGGTCGCCCGCGACCTCGCCACCGCCTTTGCCGATTATCTCAAAGCCTGCAAGGCAGACGAACGCTCGCTTTCCACCCTGCCGCCTGGCCGTCTGCTCCTGCCCGGCGATCTCGACGGCTCGCCGGCGTTGACCTTCGCGCCGCTGGCTCTGCCGGACGGCCGTCCAGGCCGCGGCTCGCTCTGGACGATGATGGAGCGGCGCTACGAGGCCTACAAATCGGTCGTCGTCAAACCTTTCTTCCGCGAGCATTTCGCCCGGCTCGATCGTCAGATCGTCCTGGTTGATGCGCTGCAGGCGATGAACCGCGGCCCTGAAGCCGTGCAGGATCTGGAACGCGCGCTGACCGATGTGCTCGCCTGTTTCCGCCCCGGCACCAATTCGCTGCTATCCTCCCTGCTCGGGCGGCGCATCGACCGCGTGCTGGTCGCTGCCACCAAGGCCGATCATCTTCACCATGAAAGCCACGACCGGCTCGATGCGCTGACCCGCCGCCTGGTGGATCGCGCCATCGACCGCATCGGCATGGCCGGCGCCGGCATCGACGTCATGGCGCTTGCGTCCGTGCGCGCCACCCGCGAGGCGACCGTCAAGCGTGACGGCCATGAACTGCCGGTCATCGTCGGCACGCCGATGGAGGGCGAAACCATCGCCGGCGAGCGCTTCGACGGGGAGAGAAAGACCGCGATCTTCCCCGGTGACCTGCCGGAGGATCCGGAAAGCCTGTTCGACCGCATCGCCTCGGGCGAGACCGGCCTGCAGCTGCCCGATGTCAACGTCGTCAGGTTCCGCCCGCCGCATCTCGAGGAAACCGGTGGCGGCATCAAGCTGTCGGTGCCGCATATCCGCCTCGACCGCGCCATGCAGTTCCTGTTCGGAGACCGTCTCGCATGAGCAAGCCCCCGTCCGATCCGCCGCGCCGCGCGCCCGCCGCCTTCAGCTACGAGGACGAGGCCGCCGAGCCGCGCGATAACGGCCGGCGAGGAGGTGAGCGTCGCAAGCCGGAAAGCTTCTCCGAGAATATCGTCGTGACGCCTGATGAAGACGATCCCTTCCTCAATCCCGACAAGGATCTGAGCGCGGTCCCCGCTGCCGCGCCGCGCAAGCGGCGGACCTCCTTCGGCAAGATCGCCGCCGGCGCCTTCGGCATCCTGCTGTCTCTGGCCATCGGCCTCTGGACCGATCGCCTGATCCGCGATCTCTTCACCCGCGCCGACTGGTTGGGCTATGCCGCCCTTGCCGTGCTCGCGGTCGGCATCCTTGCCGTGCTGGCCCTCGTCATCCGCGAAACCGTCGGCATGATGCGCCTTGCCGCCGTCCAGACGATCAAGGCCGAGGCAGACGCGGCGATGCTCGAAACCCGACCAGTGAAGGCGCGCGCCGTCGTCGCGCAGCTGACTGCGCTGCTCTCGGCAAATCCCGAGACTTCAAAGGGCCGTGCGACGCTGAAGGCGACCGAGGGCGAGGTCATCGATCCCCCGCATCTGATCGCGCTGGCCGAACGGGAACTGCTCGCTCCGCTCGACCGCAAGGCCCGGGCGCTGATCGTCGACGCCTCCAAGCGCGTCTCGATCGTTACCGCCGTCAGCCCGCGCGCCGTGGTCGACCTGCTCTACGTGCTCTACGAGGCCGTGCGCCTCATCCGCGCCATGGCCGAGCTTTACGGCGGCCGACCCGGCACGCTCGGCATGTTCCGTCTGCTGCGTGACGTGCTGGCGCATCTGGCCGTCACCGGCTCGATCGCGGTCGGCGACAGCCTCGTCCAACAGGTGCTCGGCCACGGGCTGGCCTCGAAGCTCTCGGCACGACTGGGCGAAGGCGTCATCAATGGCCTGATGACCGCCCGCATTGGAATCGCGGCCATGGATCTCTGCCGTCCGCTCGCCTTCCGCGCCCTGAAGCGGCCGGGAATCGGTGATTTCATCGGCGATCTCACTCCCTCCATGTCGCCGCGCGGCAACAATCCCTGAATGACGCACTGGTTCGGCAGCTTTCACCTTCCCCAACGTAAAGTGTGTGAAGATTCAGCGGATTCAAGGCTGTAATGGCGGAGTGTTAAAATCTCCGTCACACGAAAGCCCTGCATTTCCTTGCATTTCGGCACAATCGAAAGGAAGGATTAACCATTCTTCGGCAAAACTTGCGGCCAGTTCGTGAGTGGTGTTTGCCAAGGAAAATCCATGTATTCGCGCAAGTTTCTCATCGTATGCGGCTTGGCCGCCGCGGCATTGTCTCCCGTCGCAGATGTCGCACCGGCAGCCACCGCTGCAACCCGTGACAAGGCCTTCTTCGATTCCGTTGCCGGCTCCTGGAAGGGCCCCGGCGAAATCGTCGCCGGCAAGTACAAGGGCACGAAATTCACCTGCAACCTGATCGGTGAGCCCACAGGCGACAGCAGCGCCGGCATCAAGCTCGACGGTACCTGCCGCGTCGGCGTCTTCAAGCAGCCGATGACCGCCGTCATCTCGCAGTCGGGCTCGACCTACAAGGGCAAGTTCCTCGACGGCGCAGCCGGCAAGGGCCTTGACGTCGTCTCCGGCGCCGTCAGCGAGGATACCGTCGTCGTCGGCATCAACCGCGCCAAGCTGAACGGTGCGATGATCGCCCGAGTGCGCGACGACAAGACCATGAACGTCACCGTTTCGGTCAAGGTCGAAAGCCAGATGATCCCGGTGATCGGCCTGACGCTGACCCGCCAGGTCGACGAGATGGCCGTCGGCTCGATCCAATAGAGAAACCGCACAGCGGATTTTCCTGAAGCGGCGGGACTCCCGCCGTTTTCCGTTTCAGGTTCCCTGCTTCAGGCGCTCAGCCACCACTCGCGGCTGTCGTCGGCGAGCTCTATGCCGGTCAACTCGGCATCCGACAGCCAGTCGCTGACCGCTCTGCCCCTGACGACAAGGCTCGGCGCGATGTCGGCAAGCGGCATCAGCACGAAACCGCGATCGGTCATGCGCGGATGCGGCAGTTCCAGCCGCGGCGCGTCCTGGTTCACGTCGCCATAGGTCAGCACATCGATATCGAGCGTGCGTGGCCCCCAGCGCTCGATGCGCTCGCGTTTCATTTCCCGTTCGATCGACAGGCAGACATCGAGCAAATCCTCGGGCTCCAGCCTGGTCTCGACGGCAGCGCAGGCGTTGAAGAAGAACGATTGGTCGGTCTTTCCCCAGGGCGGCGTGCGATAGAGCCGCGAGACCGCCGTAACCCGGCAGTCGTCCCGTCCGTCCAGCCTCTGCAGTGCCGCAGCCATCGCCTTCACAGGGTCGCCGATATTGCCGCCGAGCCCAAGTGTGGCGGATTGCAATGCGGCCTCAGGCAAAGTGCTCAACGCTCACCTGCACGAAATCGAGTACGCCGGGCACCGGCGCGTTCGGCTTGCGCACCGTGATCTTGGCTCGCCGGATCTGCGGGAATGTCTCGCAGAGCCCCTTGGCGATATCGAGCGCCAAGGCCTCAATCAGGTAGCGGCGCTTGCCAGTGACGATCTGCTCGATCACGGTGAAGGCGATGCCGTAATTGACGGTGTCGTTGATCGAATCGCTTTCCAGCGCCTCGCCGGCGACGACATCGAGCTCGGCATCGACGAAGAAGCGCTGGCCGAGGAATTCCTCCTCGTCATGCACGCCGTGGCGCGCGAAGAAGGCGCAGTTCTGCAGCGTGATCGTGTAGGTGGTCATGTCGGCCGCTTCCTCTCGAATTCCTGGCGCGCATTAAGCATAGCATCGGCGATATCGAGCGCATCCCTGTTGATTGCGACATTGTGCACCCGGAAAACCGCAGCTCCTTGAAGTCTGAGCAGCGCGCTGGTCGCAGCCGTTGCCGCATCCCTGTCCTGCGCCTCTCGCCCTGTCACGGCGCCGAGGAAGCGCTTGCGCGACGTGCCGGCGAGCAGCGGCAGGCCGAAGCGGGAAAGTTCGGAAAACCGCGCCATCAGTTCCAGGTTCTCCTCCGGCGTCTCCTTGGCGAAGCCGAAGCCCGGATCGAGCACGATGCGGTCGCGGTTGACGCCTGATGCAGCGGCGATATCAAGCGATCGTTCGAGGAAATGCACCTGATCGGCAATCACATCGACAAGTTTTACCCTGTCGCGACCGGTGTGCATGATACAGAGTCCGGCTCCGGTCACCGCGGCGATATCAGCGATATCGGGCTCCTTCTGCAGCCCGAAGACGTCGTTGACGATATGGGCGCCGGCACTGATTGCAAGCCGCGCCGTTTCGGCGCGATAGGTGTCGATGGAAATCAGCGCCTGGGTGCGGCCGCGCAGCGCCTCGATGACGGGCAGCACGCGCGCCTGCTCCTCAGAAGGGCTGACGATTGCTGCGTTCGGCCGGGTCGATTCGCCGCCGATATCGATAATGCCGGCACCCTCGCTCACCGCCCGCAACGCCTGTTCGACCGCCGCATCGACGGTTTCAAAGCGTCCGCCATCGGAAAAGGAGTCCGGCGTCACGTTGATGATCGCCATGATCACCGAACGACGCCCGAGTTCGATCTCCCGGCCATGGCCGACACGCCATATGCTGCCTTCGAGCCCTGTCACCAGACTTATCCCATTGATGACGAAAAAAGCGCCATCTGATATTGCGCTTGGGGTGGCTATGCCCCAAGCTCCTGCCGATTTCAACACGGGTTGCGTTCAGAATGCCGCTTGCAGTGCGTTATATGGTCGTTCCTATCGCCTTTTCCATTGCTCTTTCCCTCTGCAGCCCGTCGGCAGCCGAAGTGATCGCATCGAAAAGCTATTCCTATTTCGACATTCGCGGCAAAACCGCGGATGAGCTCGACCGCGAACTCAGCCGGCGCGGCCCGACGGCGAGTGGTTCCTCGGCGCGCCATCCCGGCGCTACGAAGATCCGCTTCGGCGGCGAGGCAACCTATATTCAGAATAACGGGCGCTGCCGCGTCGGCAACGTCAAGGTCACGGTCCACACCCAGATCATCCTGCCGCGCTGGAGCAGCCGCAAGGGCGCCAGCAAGGAGCTGTCGATGATCTGGGACGCGCTGTCGAGCGATATCAAGCGCCACGAGGAGCGCCATGCCGAGATCGCCCGCGACCAGGCCCGCGCCATGGAGCGCGCCATCCGCGCGCTGCCGCAGCAGCGCAGCTGCGAAGCCATGCAGGAACTCGTCTCCAACGAATCAGCTCGCGGTATAGAGGAGCACGACCGGCAGCAGGCGCGATTCGACCGGGTCGAGGCGGTCAATTTCCAGAAGCGGATGCTGAGGTTGCTGAACAATCGAATCAATGGTCGAGCCGGCGCAAAATAAGGCTTTTTCAGTCTGGTTGCGAGCGGAAAACCTTAGCTGCATAACGAAACTTGTGCGAAACTTGCACCCTCCCCAGCGATTGAATGGTCATTTTTCATCCTGGCAGACTCAACCGGAACGCGTTAATATGAACACATTCGAAAGTTCAGGTACGGCATCTGCACTTTCATCGCTGGGTTCTCCTGGCGCGTTCCGAAGCCGCGGATGTTCCTCCCTCATCCGTAGGTAATGCGCCCGCCTCGCCTCGCTCGCTCTAGCGCGCGAGGCGTCTTTTTTGGTATCGAGTTTTTTAGGCGACGTTTGAAACGCAGTACGCGTCAGGCCTGGCGTTCCGGCACATGCACCACCAGCCCGTCATAGACAGCCTTCATCCGGATCTGACAGGACAGCCGCGAGGTCGGGCGCACATCGAAGGCGAAGTCGAGCATGTCCTCTTCCATCGCTTCCGGCTGGCCGACCTTCTCCGTCCACTCCTCGTCGACATAGACATGACAGGTCGCGCAGGCGCAGGCGCCGCCGCATTCGGCCTCGATGCCGGGGACCGAATTGCGCACGGCATTCTCCATCACGGTGGAGCCTTGGTCGACGTCGAGGTCGAAGCGCGTGCCGTCGAAGGCGACGATGGTAAGTTTGGGCATCAGGACTATTTCCGGTCTTCAAGTGGGTGGGCGGATTTTCTTCCGACAATTCGACGCATCAGTCAATATTGGGGAAATTTGCCACAGCCTCGCAGATCGGGCCTTCGCCCGCCGTCTTCAAAGCGTCATAAGGGACGTCGCAAAAAGACCCGCGGTCCCGCAATGGAACAATGGGCCTCGTTCGAACGCTATCCTATGCACGTCGCCCAAAAGTACGCAGCGGTTTTGGGACAACGACATGCGTCAGATAAAAACCTCGAGATCAGCCGCGGCAGAGCTTCAGGATGAAATTCTCAGCGTCGATGACGGCGGCGCCGAGCGCTGCCGTCGCGCCGGCATCGCCGCCGTTTTCCTCGACGGCTTCCGCCGTCTGCGACACGCGGAACGCGCCGACCGAGCTTGCCGCGCCCTTCAGCCGATGCGCGGCTGCGCCGATACGGATGGTTTCGCCGCTGGCAATGTCCTGGAGGCATGCGCGGGCCTGGCGCGCAAACATCTGAAGGACTTCGAGTTCCAGCGTCTTGTCGCCCATCGTCTGCTTTGCGAGATGCACCAGATCGATCGGCCGGACCTTGGAAGGACACGGTCCCTTTGCATTATCCGGCGCCTCGAATACGATGTTCAATGCTGCCATCTGGGCTGCCATTGCCAATTCTCCCGTCTCTGTCGTCTGCAGTTGCAACAGTTCTGCGACAGGAGGGTGGCCATCACGTTAAATTCCGGCACATTCCGGGCGGAAATCTCGCCATATGGTTAACGTCCGTTAAATATCCCTAAATTATTGGTTTTTAAGCCGTAGCTAGGATTCAAAGGTGTTAACAACGAGTTAACGAGCCATGAATCTCAAGCCTTCATTAATTGTGTGAAGAGCCCAGATGTGTCACTACGATACTGGTGGAGCGGGTTTATGGTACGCGCCTTTGCCGAGCGAGTGGATAATGGTAGTGTTTTGATACCTTCCGTTTGAAAAAGCGGCTATCTACTCTGAAATGACATGCTTATCCGTCCTTCGTTGGGATGGAGGGCTGGAACGGCAAAGTTGTTCCCGGGTGAGGCGGAAGCCCAGGATGCGCTGTCGGACTGGCTGACAGTAACGAGGCATAACCGAATGGCGAACAACAAATATAATGAGTCAATTGAGGACAAGGCGTTCAAGGCATTGGACGAGGCGCTCCAGATCGACTTTAGCAAGGATAACGTACCGTCTCGCCGCGGCGACGCGCCCCAGGCCCCGGAGGCTAATGTGTCTGATCCAGTAAATGCGCGTAACCAGCAGGCCCAGGAAGAAGCGCAGCGCCGCAGCCGCCGCGGTGCCGCTGGCGAGCAGGCTTCCAGGGGTCCGGCTTTCGCGCCCGCCAACGATGCCAGCCGCAATACGCCCGCCTCTATCCTGAAATCCTTTGACGGCGCCTCCAGCCGCTCGGCGGTGCGTACCGCCACCCTGTTTTCCGTGCTTTGGGTCATGGCCGGCCTCGGCCTGATGTCGCTGCTTTATGCTCCGCAGATCTGGCAGATCCGTTCGCTCGCCGATCTAGTCGCCCTGCCTGGCGTCATCGCCGGCCTCGTCGGCATCATCATTCCCGTGATGATGTTCTATGCCTTCGCCATCATGATCTCCCGCGCCCAGGACATGCGCAACGCCGCCCGCTCCATGGCAGAGGTGGCGTTGCGCCTGGCAGAGCCGGAAACCATCGCCTCCGAGCGCATCATGACCGTCGGTCAGGCCGTGCGCCGTGAGGTCTCGGCCATGAATGAAGGCATCGAGCGCACCATCGCGCGTGCCTCCGAGCTGGAAACGCTCGTCCATTCCGAAGTCAATGCGCTTGAACGTTCTTATGCCGACAACGAGTTGCGCGTTCGCGGCCTCGTCCACGAACTCGGCTCCGAGCGCGAGGCGATCGTCAACCATGCCGACCGTATCCGCACCTCGATCGGCACCGTCCACGACCAGTTGAAGGAAGAACTGTCGCTTGCGACCGAAGAGATCGCGGTGCGGCTTGCCACATCGGGCGAAGCCTTCGCCTCGTTGATCGACACACGCGCCGCGACGATCCTGGAAAAATCGGACAGCGCCCTGCAGTCGATGGGCAGCCTGCTCGCCGCCAAGACCGATACCCTGCTGCAGACACTGAACGCTTCGGGTTTCGCGCTGGCCACCGAATTCGACAACCGCCTCGAAGCCCTCTCCGTCAATCTCAACGATCATGGCGAAAGGCTGCTCAGCCAGTTCGAGACGCGCGCCTCGACCATGGATAGCAGCACCGAAAAGCTGAATGCGGCGCTGAACGAGCGTACGCACCAGCTCAACGAGATACTGATTGCGCGCACCCGCGAGATCAATGAGAGCCTGACGTCAGGCGAACGCACCATCGGCGGCACGCTCGACGACGTGCTGTCGAAGCTGAACAGCGCGCTCGACGAAAAGGGCGCAAGCTTCCGCCAGAGCCTGCAGACCACCGCCGATGACGCCGTCATGGATCTCGACGTGCGCTCCGGCTTCTTCGAGGAGCGGCTGCAGACGACCGTCGCCCAGCTGTCGACTGCCTTCGACGAACGCGTCTCCGAATTCACCAGCGCCTTCGACAAACGCACCGGTTCACTCGACACCAAGCTGATGGAGAGCCTCGCCCGTATCAACGAGACGCTGACCGGCGGCTCGGATTCGATCGACGGCATTCTGAGCTCCGGCATCGACCGGCTCGGTTCGTCGATATCAGACCAGTCGCTGGCGCTCGCCACCGCGCTCGCCACCGGCCACGAAGTGCTGGAAAGCACGCTCGGCAGCCGCGCGGACGAAATCACCAGCGCGCTCACCAGCCGCACCGGCGAGCTGACCTCTGCGCTGCAGAGCGCGACCTCGGAAATCGCGCTGGCGCTTGCGACCGGCACCTCCGAGCTGCAGAACAACCTTCAGACACGCTCGGCCGAATTCCGCGACACGCTGCGCACCACCACCACCGGTCTGGCGACTGCCGTCGCCGCTGGCACCGAGCAGGTGACCACTGCCTTCGGCGGTCGCGCCGAGGAATTGAGCAGCGTGCTTACCGCCCGTGCGGCCGAAATCAGCGAGGCGCTCGGCACGGCCCACGGCCGTATCGACAGCGTCATGGCAGAGCGCGGCGGCGCATTGATCGAGGCGCTGACCACCCATCACGGCCGCTTCGAGGAAGCGCTGACGACCCGCTCCGACGCCATCATCAATGCCGTCTCCGGCACCCATGACCGTCTTGCCGAGACGCTTGACGAAAAGGCGATGGCCCTTGCCATTTCCCTGAATGAAAGCCAGGCCCGCATCGAGGACACGCTCGAAACTCGGTCCGCTGCCCTGATGAACGCCGTCTCCGGCACCCATGACCGCCTTTCGGAAACACTCGACGAAAAGGCGATGGCGCTCGCCATTTCGCTCAACGAAAGTCAGAGCCGCATCGAGGATACGCTCGAGACCCGCTCCACCGCTTTCCTCAACGCCGTGTCGGGCACGCATGAGCGACTGTCGGAAACGCTGGATACGAAGGCGGCCGCCCTGACGGCTTCGCTCGACGAGCGCCATGCCCGCATCGAGGACGCGCTTGGAACGCGCGCCGAGGCACTGCTGAACACTGTATCCGGCACGCGCGACCGTCTTTCCGAGACGCTCGACGAAAAGGCGATGGCGCTCGCCATGTCCTTGAACGAGAGCCAGGCCCGTATCGAGGAGACACTTGAAACCCGTTCCGCCGCTCTGCTGAACGCCGTCTCCGGCACCCATGATCGCCTCTCCGAGACGCTGGACGGCAAGGCGGCAGCTTTTGCCACCTCGCTGAGCGAAGGCCATGCCCGTATCGAGAATACGCTCGAAACCCGCTCCGCAGCCCTGCTGAACGCCGTCTCGGGCACCCATGATCGCCTCTCCGACACGCTGGACGAAAAGGCGATGGCACTCGCCATCTCGCTCAACGAAACCCAGACGCGTATCGAAGACACGCTGGAAACCCGCTCGGCGGCCCTGCTGAATGCGGTCTCCGGCACGCATGACCGTCTGTCCGAGACGCTGGACGAGAAGGCGATGACGCTCGCCATCTCGCTCAATGAGAGCCAGTCGCGGATCGAAGACACGCTGGAAACACGTTCCGAAGCCTTCCTCAAGGCTGTGTCCGGCACGCACGACCGTCTCTCGGAAACGCTCGACGAAAAGGCGACGGCGATCGCCGCCTCCCTGAACGAGGGTCAGAGCCGCCTGCAGGATACGCTGGAGAGCCGCTCGGAATCCTTCCTGAATGCAGTCTCCGCCACCCACGACCGCTTGTCCGAGACACTCGACGATCGGGCGATGGCGCTTGCCATCTCGCTGAACGAGAGCCAGAGCCGTCTGGAGGAAACGCTGACAACAGGCGCCGATGCGATCACCAATGCGGTTTCCGGCACGCATGTTGGCCTGAACGGTGTACTCGACCAGAAGGCTGCCGCCCTCGCCGCCTCGCTGAGCGAAGGCCAGACCCGCCTCGAGGAAGCCTTGGGCCACCGTACCGCCGCGATCATCGGCGCCGTGACGGCAACCCACGATCGGCTCACCGATACGCTCGACGAAAAGACCATGGCGCTCGCCATTTCGCTCGATGATAACCAGAGCCGCTTCGACAGCGTGCTCGAAGCCCGCAGCAACGCCATCATGGAGGCCGTCTCCGGTGCCGAGGCACGAGTCGCCGGTGCCTTCTCCGACAAGACCGATGCGATCCGCACCGCCTATACCGACAATCAGCAGCGGCTCGAAAATGCGCTTTCCGAGCATAGCGCTGCCCTCTCGGGCGTTCTCGATGCCGGCGGCGCCCGCTTCGAGGATCTCGTCGGCGGCTTGACCGGCCGCATCGAAGGCCGCCTGACCGATGCACATACGCGGCTCGGAGGCCTCGCCGACGAGGCCGCGGCGCGCATCGAGGGCGGACTCGCCTCTGCCCATGAGCGCATCCGCACGACGCTCGAAGACCGCGCCAACGCCATCGACCTATCGCTGAACCAGGCCCATGCGCTGATCAGCGATACGCTTGCCGAACAGGCGACCAGCATCGGTACCTCGGTGGCGACGAGTGTCGGCATGCTCGAATTGTCGCTGGAGCACCGTGAGGTCGCGATCCGCCAGGCGATCGATGCCGGCGCCCAGACATTGGAAGATCGCATGCATGCAGGCGCCGGCCAGATCGCCGGCCGCTTCCAGGAGGCGGCAAGTGCGATTTCGAGCTCCACCCAGGATTTGTCCACCCATCTCGATCGGTCGGTAGAAAGCCTGACGGGCCGTTTTGAAGAAACCGGAGCGCGTGTGGAAGCCGGTCTTGCGGCGATCGAGACCCGCATCCGCGACGGCGTCGGCGGCGTTGCCGAAAAGGTCGAAGCGGCCAGCGGCCAGCTGTCCGGCGTGCTTGCCGACGGCGTCTCTCGTCTCGGCGCGCTCAGCAACGACGCCACGCAGCGCATCTCGGCGACGCTCGAAGGCAGTGCCGCAAACCTCACTCAGGCGATCGACAGCCGCACCGTCAATCTGGCCGAGACGCTGGACAGCCGCACCACCAGCCTGACCGGCGCCATCGATGGCCGCACCGCGAGCCTCGCCGAAACGCTCGACCGCGGCAATGAACGCATCGAGGAACGCCTCTCTACGATGGACCGTGCGTTGACCGTCGGCCTCGAGGCCGTCAACCGCACCATCGAAGGCAAGGCCGCTGGTCTCGCCTCGACGCTGCGCAGCGCAGTTGCCGACGCGGCCCAGGGAATGGAAGGCGAAGCGACGAGAACCACCGAACTGCTTGGCAAGACCGGCCAGCAATTCGCCGAGGATCTCAATGTGAAAAGCGACGAATTCACCCGCACCATGGATGAGCGCTCGTCGCAGATCGTCACTCGCGTCGCCGAAGCTCAGAACCGGCTGGCAAGCCAGGCCGCTGCCGTCGCCCAGACTTTCTCGGAAGCCGGCAACGCCATCGTCAACAAGGTCGCCGAGGCCGAGACCATCGTTGGCACGCAAGTCAATGCCATCTCCAAGGTGCTGTCGGATGCCGGCCAGTCTCTGGAGTCACGCGGTAACGCCATCCGCTCGACACTGTCGGGCGCCGGCAGCGAGATTACGGCCACCATGGCGGACGTCGACCGCGCGCTCGAAGCTCGCAGCAGCGCCATTCGCACCAATCTCGAGGAGCGTGCCCGCGAGATCGATACGACGTTCTCCGACATCGACCGGGCGCTCGAAGCGCGCGGCAACTCGATCCGCTCCACGCTCGAAGAGCGTACCCGCGACCTTAACTCGATGCTATCAGGCCGTTCGGTCGAATTGACGCGCATCCTCGACGAAACGGCCCGTCCGATCATCGACCGGTACACCGATGCCGGCGAGCAGGCCGCCGCCCGCATCACCGCTGCGGCCAACCTCAGCGCCGATCGTCTGCGCGCCGAAAACGAAGCGCTCGCCAGCGCCGTTGCCGCCCGAACCGAGAATGTCGCCAATGCCGTCAGCGCGATCGAGAACAGCTTGGTCGGCAATGTCAACGGCCTCGTCGAGCGCATGTCGGAAAGCAGTGCGGCGATGGCGATGATGATGAACCGCGCCGCTGAGCAGCTGGCCAGCGTCGACGGCCGTCTCGGAGATACCACCACGCGCTTTGCCGACTCGGCCACCAAGGCCGCCGAAATGGTCTCCGCCTCGACCAGGCTTCTCGAAGGCAAGGTCGATCGCCTCTCCGACATCTCGGGCCAGACGTTGGCACAGGTCGGCGGCATCATCGGCCGCTTCGACGAACACTCCAAGGTTCTGACCCAGGCCTCGCAGCTTCTCGGCGCCGCCCAGTCCAACCTCGCCTCGACGCTCGAGGAGCGCGAGAGCGCTCTGCAGACGCTCTCGGTCGGCCTCGTCTCGCGCTCCGCGGAGATCGAAAAGACCATGCAAGGCCTCGGGAGCATGATCGAGACCGTGTTCGAACGGGCAGAGCAACGCTCCAGCCAGGTTACCGGCAATTTGCGCGAGGGCGTGCAATCCTCCTTCGCCGATATTGGCCGCATTCTCACCGAAACCGAGAAGCGCGCCCAGGAAGCGGCAGAGACGATGCGCGAGGCAATCGCCCGCGCCGGCGACGAGGCCAATACGACGATCGACGGCACCTTTGCCAATGTCGAGCGCCGTTCCGGCGATCTCTCCAATCGCATTCGCGGCGGTCTCACGGCCTCGCTGTCGGAAGTCGAGCGCATGCTCGGCGAAGCCGGCCGCGCCTCCGACGGCGCCGCCCAGCACCTGCGCGAAGCGCTACGCGAAGCGATCGATGATGCCGTCGGCCGCTTCTCCGGAGCCACAGAGGATATCCGCCGCTCCGCCGCCGACATCCGCAGCGAACTCGACGCCACCCGCGCCGAACTGAAGCGCGGCGCCTTCGATCTTCCCGAGGAAGCCAAGGAAAGCGCCTCGGCCATGCGCCGGGCCGTCGCCGAGCAGATCAAGGCGCTGCAGGATATCTCCCAGCTCGTCGGCCGCTCCAGCCAGCAGCTTGAAATCTCCGAGCCCGTCGCCCGCACGCTCGCTCAGGTGCAGCCGGCCCCGCGTCCCGCCCAGCCGATCGCAGCCCAGCCGCCGCAGCCGGCAGCACCCCCGCCGATCGAAGCGACAGGTCTGCGCGGAACGATCGCACCGTCTGCGCCGGCCGCCGCCCCCCAGCGCGCCGCGCCGCCGCCTGCCCCCGCTCGCCAGGAAACAGGCCGCCCGGAAACAGGTCGCCCGGGAACAGATCGCCAAGAGCCGACTCGTCCGGAAAGCGGCGGCTGGATCAGCGATCTCCTGCGTGGCGCATCGCGTGAGGACGCCGCCGACGAGGCCGCGGCCGCCCGTGTTCCTGCCCGCCCGGCGGAAACTGCCGCACCGGCCGCGCGCAGCAATGACAGCCGTAATCCACGCCACGTCGTCGAATCACTGAACTCGCTCTCGGTCGATATCGCCCGCGCCATCGACCATGACGCCTCGGTCGATCTCTGGCGCCGCTATCAGCGCGGCGAGCGCGACGTCTTCACCCGCCGCCTCTACACGCTGAAGGGCCAGCAGACCTTCGACGAGATCAAGCGCAAATATGACCGCGAACCGGAGTTCCGCACCGCCGTCGACCGCTACATCGGTGATTTCGAAAAGCTGCTCGCTGACGTCGCTCGCACCGACCCGAACCGGACGGTAACGCAGTCCTACCTTACCTCGGATACGGGCAAGGTCTACACCATGCTCGCTCATGCCGCAGGCAGGCTCGGCTGATCCTGACTGGTACCCGCGATTGGAAAGCCGCCTGAACACGTGTCAGGCGGCTTTCGTTCTATAATGCGGGTGTGATTAGGCCTCTCTGCGGAGAAACGAAACAGGTATTCCCAAACGAAACCATCCGCCGTCCAGCTACGGAAACCTCCCAGAAATGACCAAGGCCCTTCTGATCATCGACGTGCAGAATGCGATCCTTAGCGACAAAGCCTCGCCGGAGCGACAACCTCATATTGATGCCGCACTTGATGAGACCATCGCGCGGCTGGCAGCACTACAGGAAAAAGCTCGGCAGGCGGGCGCGCCGATCATACTCGTTCAGCATGACGGCGATAGCGGCCATCGATTGGCTGTCGGCACGCCAGGTTGGGCGCTGCGCGACGAGGTCGCGCCGAGGCAGGCCGAGGTCGTTGTGCGCAAGAAAAGCGCCGACTCCTTCTTCGAGACCGACCTTGCCGAACGCCTGGACGAACGATCGGTCACCCACCTCGTCATCGGTGGATGCATGTCGCAATTTTGCGTCGACACGACAGTCAGGCGTGCCGTGTCGCTGGGATATGACGTGACGTTGATTGCCGATGGTCACACGACCGGTGACACGGCGACCTTGACCTTTTCCGAGATCATTGCCCATCACAACGAAACACTCGATGGTTTCGATGCGGGCAAGGCGACGGTAGAAATCCGTCCCGCCGCCGAGATAGCCTTTTCATAAATTTTCGGGCTGCAGGAGAACCGGGACTGCTTGGCAGCCCCGGCTTCCGATATCTCATCGATCGGCCGCTATGTTCCAGTTGTAGAGGCACCGATCGAGACCGATGGCGATCTCAAGCACCAGCACGTCATGGTCGACCGCCGCTCCCTTTTTGGGCTGCGACTGGTAGCGCTGCGGAAAGTCCGTGCGTCGGGAGATCGAGCAGACCTCCATCCACTTGTCGGCATTGTCGACCTCGATATCGACAGTCACCTCGGAATAGGCCGGAAGCCGGTCGGAGGGTACGATCCGCGTCGGCAGATGGATCAGCGATGCGATCATCCGGCGGACCGGCTCAAGGCAGGCGGCGTGATAGTCGTTGCCGCTGTCGGCCGTGTAGGCGCATTGAAATTCGAGCTGCCAGAATTCCTTCAGCCGCATGTGTTTGCTCGGCTGTTCCTGCTCGCGGCGATAGGATCTGCCGGCCTGCCAGACGCAGAGCGGCAGCCGTGTCTTCGAGTGATTGCCGAGAATATGCTGCATGTAGACGTAGGTCGACGGCGTGGTCTCCGGTCTCAGCACCAGCGCGATATCGCTGGTGGAGAGCTGTTCCTGGATCCAGATATCGGCGTTCGAATAGGCACTTGAAACCAGCGACCGCGGCATCAGCGCCGGCGCCTCGACCCTCCTGACATCCCAGGCCGGATTGACGGATCTGAGGAAGCTGCGGACCTCTTGCGAGAAGAAGCCGATCATATGATCGCGCAAATGGATCTCGCGCTCCTCCCAATGGACGAGCGAATTGACATGATAAATATTGAGCACGGTGCCTGTCTCCCTGGCAACCTTGATTGACGTGGTGAGGGGCTTTACGTCCAGCAGCGCGCCGGGCGCCTAGCGCCCTGACGTCACAGCAGGACGCGAAGACCTCGTCCGCCAAGAGCGCGCACAATCGCGACCTGCGGGCAGGTGCTGATATGACGGGAGAAGGTCACGCGCTTCATGCTCATGGTGCATTTTCTACGTGCCGTACGCATCATTGTCAAAACCGAAGAGGGTGAGACAAAAGGAATGAGCTGTGGAAGATCCTTTTTTATTGCCCGCTGTCCTTCATTCCGTCACAAACTTTTCTGATCCGCTCATATTCAAACAGAACGGCTCACTCCGCCATCCAAACGACAGAGACAGCAACATTGATGACCAAGACGACATCCCGGCTCCTCGCTACCGCGCTCTCTTCCTTTTTCCTGATGGGCGCTTTCACTCAGGTTCAGGCAGGCCAGGCAAGCTTCGTCGTGGATGCCCAGTCCGGCCAGGTCCTCGAAGGTTCCAATCAGGACGATCTGAACTATCCGGCGTCGCTGACCAAGATGATGACGCTCTACCTCGCCTTCGAGGCCCTCCATGACGGACGCCTCAACTGGGACCAGAAGCTCACCATGTCGGAAAATGCCGAGAGCAAGGAGCCTTTCAAGCTCGCTGTCGGCGCCGGCCGCAAGGTGACGCTGCGCGAAGCGGTCGAAGGAATCGTCGTGCTCTCCGCCAATGATGCGGCTGTGGCGATTGCCGAACAGCTCGGTGGCACCGAACAGGCCTTCGCCAAGACGATGACCGACAAGGCGCGCCAGCTCGGTATGAAGGATACGGTCTTCAAGAACCCGTCGGGCCTTCCCGATCCGGAGCAGGTCACCACGGCGCGGGACATGGCGACGCTCGGCGTTTCGCTGATGCGGGACTTCCCTGAGGAGTTCAAGCTCTTCTCCATGCGCGGCTTCCAGTTCCGCGGCATGAAGCTGCGCGGCCACAACAACCTCATGTATCGCTATGATGGCGTCGACGGCATCAAGACAGGCTACACCGATGCATCGGGCTACAACGTCGTGACCTCGGCCCTGAAGGATGGCCGCCGCGTGGTCGGCGTCGTCATGGGCGAAAAGACCGCGAGCATACGCGACGATAAGATGGCAAGCCTGCTGGACAGCACCCTGTCGCCGTCATCAAACGCCACAGCTTCCACCATACCGGGTAATCAGCCGGGAGCGACGATGACGGATTCGCAACCGACGAAGTAGATCGATGAGCGGAGACCTGCCGACAGGTTACCTGAAAGCCACTTCCAGATGCTGCCGGTCTTGCGCGATCACCCTGCAATTCGTTTCGAATCCTTCGCCTCTGATAGGCAGAATGAATTCCGAAGGAATGCCTGATGTATTCGAGACTGAAATGCCGGCGCTCTCCGAGCCGATGGCTTTGACGGTGCAGTCGATCGTCAAAGCAAGGCGCGGATCGAGGCGCCGTCGTGCAAACGCCGGTCAGATCAAGGGTAGCGTCCACGAGACGATCTCGGAGGCAACCGTGGAGAAGGCGCGGTCGAGGCCCTTGACGAAGCCTTCATTGTCACCGCCGGCCGGCGCCATGGCGCGGAACACCTTCTGGGCGCGCACCGAGCCGTTGCGGTCGTTGAGGATCTTGGCGGAAATTTCGACCACCGCCTGATTGCCGTTCGAAGCATCGATTTCGAAGGAGCGGATATCGGTGACGACCTGATAGTCGATCGCCAGCCCCTGCCCCGGCATGCCGACGCCGCCGAGCTTGCCGGAGTTCTCAAAGGCTTCCACCAGCTTCGACTGCACTATGCGCGGCAGCTTGTCGCCCCACTGCGCCTTTGAGAGATACTGGATTTCCGACGGCGAAACACGGATGACGATCTGCTCGCTGTCGAGCGACCTTAGCGCCGTCGGGCTGGCGATCAGGATCTGGCGGGATTTGGCCGCGGGTCCGCTGCCGTCGACGGCGGCGGAAAGATCATAAGTATCGTTCTTGGCCGCGGTGCCGCACCCGGAAAGGATCAGCGCCGTCAGCGGCAGCGCGATCACCGTTCCCCTGATCCAAGAACGGCGCGACAACAGATGCGATGCGACCATATTAGGCTACCCCTGACTTCCCAAGTTTAACGCCGCGTCCGGCCGTCATATTGCTTGACCGTGTCCCCGCCGAAGATCAGGCGTTGCGGATTGCGGTCGAAGTTGCTGATCGTATCGTTCAGATTGCTCACGGTTCCGCGCATGTCATTGATGAGAGTCTGCACGTCGCGCAAGCCACCGCTCGAGAATTTCTGCAGATTGTCGGCGATCGGCCCGATCCGCGAATTCAGGTTGTCGGCCACCTTCTTGAAGGATTCCAGCGTATTGCGCGCCTCGGCAAACAGCGATTGTGTATTGTCGGTTCCGAGCAGCGCATCGACCTTGATGAGAATGCCGTCGATGCGGGTCGACGCTGAATTCAGCTTGTTGGCAAGCTGAGAGACATCCTGGATCGTCTGGTCGATGTCCTTCTGGCGCAGCGAAACGGTGTTGGCGACATCACGGATCGAGGCGACGGCGGTACGCGCATCCTTGGTTGCCTGCGCGATGTCGTCGACAGAGCCCTTCACCTTCGCCGGATCGATCTGGGCAACGAGCGTATCGACGCGATCGAGCGTCGCCTGCGCCTGCTTGCCGAAATCGTTGAAGGTGGTGGCCGTCTGGTCGAACTTCTGGATCGCCCCTTTGAGGTCGCCTGAGGCATCGGCGACATTGGCGGTGATCTTCTCGGCATTGGAGACGATGTTGTCGATCTTCTGCGCGTCGACCGCCTTGACCAGCGATTCGACGGCCTGAAGCGTCGAATCGACACGGCCGGACACGGCCTTCACCGTATTGGAGAGCTCACCCACACTCTGCAGGAAGGCGTCGATATTGCCGGAATTCTTGGCAAGCGCATCCGAGAAGGTCTCGGCATTCTTGAAAGTCGCGGTCAGCGGCCCGCGCGAATCTTCGATAAAACCCTGAAGTTCGCCGACCGCGTCGTTGGCCCGATCGAGGATCTTGTCGGCCGTCGCCAGAAGATTGGTGACGCTCGACTGGTCGGCGACGATGACGGCGCGTTTGTTATTGTCGATCGCATGCTGGAGGATGCTTTCCTCGCCCTTGCGGCCGCCCGACAGTTCGATATAGGCAGCGCCGGTCAAGCCCTGGATTTCAAGGGCGGCCTTGGTCGAGGGGTAGATCGGCGCATCGGTGCGCACCTGGGTGAAGGCCAGCGAATATTGCGGATCGTCGGCATCGATCGACAGCGTCTGCACCGAGCCGATCTGGATGCCGTTGAAGCGCACCGGCGAGCCGACGCTGAGGCCGTTGGCTGAGCCCGGAATACGCACGATCAGCTCCGTCATCGGGCCGCCGCGGCCATATTCGGCCATCCAATAGACGAAGCCGAAGGCCGCCGCGATCACAAGCACCGTGAAAAAACCGACAATCGTGTAATTGGCTTTGGTTTCCATCTTATCCGGTCACTTCCCGCTGCTGCCGTGCCGCGCGCCATCGTCCTGCGGCACGATCGACCGCGCCCGCTTACCCTTGAAATAGGCCTGCACCCACGGATCGTCATAGGCCAGCATATCGTCGATCGTGCCTTCCACCATTACCCGTTTCTTTCCGAGCACGGCAATACGGTCGCAGACCGAAAACAGGCTGTCGAGGTCATGCGTCACCATATACACGGTCAGTCCCAGACTATCGCGCAGGTTGGCGATCAGTTCGTCGAATTCGGCCGCGCCGATCGGATCGAGACCCGAGGTCGGCTCGTCCAGGAAGACGAGTTCCGGATCCAGCGCCAGCGCGCGGGCAAGGGCGGCGCGCTTGATCATGCCGCCTGACAGTTCGGACGGATATTTGTCGGCAGCGTCGGCCGCGAGCCCCACCATGCGGATTTTCAGATGCGCCAGTTCATCCATCAGCGAGCGCGGCAGGTCGAGATATTCGCGCATCGGCACCTGGATATTTTCCTTGACCGTCAGCGACGAGAACAGTGCCCCCTGCTGGAACAGCACGCCGAGCCGCATGTCGAGCGCGTTGCGCTGCGGTTCGTCGAGCTCGTCGAAATCCTGGCCGAGGATCTTGATCGTGCCGGAGCGACGCGGCAGAAGCCGAAGCACGGTGCGCATCAGCACCGATTTACCGGTGCCCGACGCACCGACGAAGCCCAGGATCTCGCCGCGATAGATATTCAGGTTGAGATTGTCGAGCACGACTTTAGAGCCGAAGCCGACGGTGACGTCGCGCGCCGACAGCACGATATCCCTGCCCTGTTCTTCGCTTTCGATCGGTTGCTCGTCCACGCGGTCCGCCATGCTAGAAATCGATCGCTGCATAGAACATCGCGAAAAGCCCGTCCATTAAGATGACAACGAAAATCGCCTTCACCACCGCGGCCGTCACATGCTGGCCGAGCGATTCCGCGCTGCCGCCGACCTTCAGCCCCTCGACGGCGGCGACGATGCCGATAACCAGCGCCATGAAGGGCGCCTTGATCATGCCTGAGAGCACCGTCGACAGTGTCACCGCCTCGTGCAGGCGCGACAGGAAGTTGGCGAAGGTGATGCCGGAATAGCCCCAGGCGACAGCGGCAGCCCCGCCCAGCGACGCGAAATTCGCGAGCACCGTCAAAAGCGGCAGCGCAATGGTCAGTGCCACCAGCCGCGGGAAGATCAGTACGCCGATCGGGTTCAGGCCCATCACCTTCAGCGCATCGATCTCCTCGCGCATCTTCATCGAACCGATTTCGGCGGTGATGGCGCTGCCCGAACGGCCGGCGATCATGATCGAGGTCAGAAGCACGCCGATTTCGCGCAATTGCAGGATGCCGACGAGATCGACGACGAAAACCTCCGCGCCGAAATAGCGCAGCTGGAAAGCGCCCTGCTGGGCGATGATCGCCCCGATCAGAAACGACATCAACAGAATGATCGGAACGGCGCGAACGCCCATATGGTCGATCTGGTTGACGATGGAGGCCGGCGAAACGCCGCTGCCGCGGCCGAACTTCATCTGCGCGCCGCGCACCGCCGAGCCAAGGATATACATGGCGGCGGCGAAATTGTCCCAGACCTCATAGGTCATTTTGCCGATCGGCGCGAGGATGCGCGCGGCAAGCGAGACTTTCTCCGTCTGCTCCGGCTCGGGCTTGGCCGGCTCCTCGGAAAACATCTCGAGCATTTCGTCGATATGCGAGTTGGTGCCTTCGAAGCGAACCGCCCTCCCGCCGGCCTCTTCTTGTTTCTTCAGCCGGCACAGCAGCCAGATTCCGGCTGTGTCGATGTCCGAAATCTCCGAGAGGTCTACCGTCAGGTCGCCGGTCTTCTTCTGCAGGAGCTTTTCGAAATCGCGTAGCACCAGATGGATGTAGGCGCTGCGCCAATTTCCCTGAAGACGCACACGCTGTCCCGAGCCATCAGCCTGGTCGTTCACATCAAGTGAGGCGGCGTTGCGATTCTCGGCGTTCAAGATACTTGTGTCTTTCAAGGCTTACAGCGACATTGCCGAATCGCGAAGCAGATCGTTCGTCGCCCGGCGCGTCAATATACAGAAGCACCGTGCAATTTCCATGCTCGCAGGAGAGCAATAATGCCGCGCACCCTCGATATCCAGATGAATTCCTTTCCGATTGCCGGGACCTTCACCATCTCGCGCGGGGCAAAGACCGAAGCCGAGGTCATCACCTGCACGCTTGTCGAAGAGGGTGCGCGGGGGCTCGGCGAATGCGTGCCTTACCGCCGCTACGGCGAGACCATGGAGAGCGTTTTCGCCCAGATCGAGGCGGCGCGGCCGCTGATCGAGGCCGGCATCTCGCGCCACGACCTGCTGGCGGCGATGCCGCCGGGTGCGGCCCGCAACGCCGTCGACTGCGCCCTATGGGACCTTGAGGCGAAACGGACGGGAGACAGCGTCGCCGCCCGTCTCGGCCTTGCCGATCTGAAGCCGCTGACCACCGCCTACACCATCTCGCTCGGTGCGCCGGAGGTGATGGCCGCCCAGGCGGGCGAACATGCCGGCCGTGCCCTGCTCAAGGTCAAGGTCGGCACCGGCGACGATGAAAGCCGCATCCGCGCCGTCCGCGCCGCCGCGCCCGATGCCGCAATCATCCTCGACGCCAATGAGGGCTGGCCGGAAGCGGTGTTGGAGCGTCATCTCCATATCGCCGCGGAAGCAGGCATCGCCCTCGTCGAGCAGCCGCTGCCGGCCGGACGCGATGGGCTGCTCGCCGAAATCCACCGCCCGCTCCTCGTCTGCGCCGACGAGAGCGTCCACCACACCGGCGATCTCGCAAGCCTTGCCGACCGCTACGACGCGATCAACATCAAGCTCGACAAGACGGGCGGCCTGACGGAGGCGCTGGCGATGAAGGCCGAAGCCGAGCGGCTTGGATTCAGCATCATGATCGGCTGCATGGTCGGCACATCGCTTGCCATGGCGCCCGCCGTTCTGCTCGCCCAGAACGCCGATTTCGTCGATCTCGACGGTCCGCTGCTGCTTGCC
The DNA here is from genome assembly GCF_037002925.1 of Rhizobium aouanii. NCBI lineage: Bacteria > Pseudomonadati > Pseudomonadota > Alphaproteobacteria > Hyphomicrobiales > Rhizobiaceae > Rhizobium > Rhizobium aouanii. The sequence continues at coordinate 27,594 of NZ_JBAMYD010000030.1, read as the reverse complement.
CGCGACCGCGAACCCGGCCTGCGCTACGCTGCTTCCCTGGTCTTTCCGCCCGAAAGCACCCTCTGGGGCTGAAGGTAATAGGCTGAGATGACGAGGCCGAGGCCGACGAACGCCACCACGGCCATAACGTAATAGCTGACGACGCCGAGCCAGGCATAGAGATAACCCGACGCCAGGGTCATCAGCGCCATTGCCATGCCGACATAGAAGAAATAGGCGCCCTGGGCCGACGATTCCTGCGTCTCCTGCACCGTCGCCACGATCCGCCGCTGAACGCCGGTATGCACGAAGGCGTAGGTGAAGCCGTGGAAACATTGCAGCAGAAAAAAACCAGCAAATCCCGTATTCATCGGAAACAGGATCCAGCGGCAGACGCTGATGGCGCAGCCGAAGCGGATCAGCGTCCAGGCGTCGAAGCGCCGGCTGAGGCGCTTCGACAGGAAGAACACCGTCACTTCCGAAGCGACGCCAGCGCTCCAGAGCAGGCCGACCTCGGTGCCGGAAAAGCCGAGGTGGTGCCAATAGATAGAGGAGAAGGCGTTGAGCACCGCATGGCTCGATTGCTGGATGGCAACGCCGATCAAGAGCAGCAGCAGGTGCGGCTCGCGCAGGCCGCTGCCGGTGGCGGCCGGAAGATCGATCGGCTGGCCCCGCCGCCGCGTCGGCCCGATGCGCGGGCAGAAGGCTGCCATGACCACGGTCATGATAAAGCCGAACACCATGATCGGCAGTACCATCCCCCCGCCCCACTGGTTGATGAGTTCGCCGCCAACCAGCGTCGAAACGATGAAAGCAATCGAGCCCCAGACCCGCATCGATCCGTAATCGAGCCCCCAGCGGCGCACGCCCGATATGACGATCGATTCGACGACCGGCACATAGGGCGCGAAGGTGGCGCCCTGTAGCGTAAAGACGATGAAGACAGGCCAGAAAGTCGTCGTCCAGTAAAGTGCTACCGCCGTCAGCAGCGACAGGCCGCCTGACCAGAGCAGCACGTCGGCGCGCTCCTTCATGCGGTCGGCGATCATGGCGACAACAGGCGCCACCAGCACGCGCACCACCATAGGAACGGCCAGGATGACACCGATTTCATGGTCGCTGAAGCTGTGGCCCGCAAGCCAGACGGGGAAGAACGGCAGGACGACGCCGTTGACGAGCAGCGGCGCGCAATAGGAAAGCGCACTGAGCAGCCGGAAGCGCGGCGGCGCTCCCTCACCCGTCGGGGAATTTTGAGCGGGAATCATGGGTGGACCTGAAGGAAACTGGTCGTTGTCCTAACACACCACCCTGGAAGCGACTATTGCGAGAAATAGCCGTTCTGAAACGTTTTAGAAAATAAAATAGGGCCTGTCGCCTAACGGTAACGGCTAAATTCGATGGAGCGCAGGCGCGGATGCGCCGGCGCCAAAATCAGGCGGCCTGCGGGGCCAGCTCACCCTCGTCATGCATTTCGATGGCGGCAAGCGCCGGCACGCTGCTGGCAAGCGACCGCCAGGTGATCAGTTCGAAGGTACCGTCCTCGTGCTCGGCGACCGCCGTGCAGCTTTCAACCCAATCGCCGGTGTTGATGTAGCGGATGCCGTCCATATCCTGGATGATGGCATGATGGATATGTCCGCAGATGACGCCGTCGGCGCCGTTTTTGCGGGCTTCCTCGGCCACGACGCGCTCGAATTCGCCGATGAAGTTGACGGCATGCTTGACTTGGAGCTTCGCCCAGGCCGAGAACGACCAGTAGGGCATGCCGAGCCGGCGGCGCACTGCCGCCAGGATGATGTTGATGCGGATCGCCGTGTCATAGGCCCAGTCGCCGAGATAGGCGAGCAGTCGCGCATTGCGGACGACGACATCGAATTCGTCACCGTGCAGGATCAGGTATTTCTTGCCGTCGGCGCCGTCATGCATCATGCGCTCGACGACCTCGATGCCGCCGAAATGCATGCCCGGGAAGGCTCGCAGGAATTCATCGTGATTGCCGGGAATATAGACGACGCGCGTGCCCTTGCGCGCCTTGCGCAGCAGCTTCTGGACGACGTCGTTGCAGACCTGCGGCCAATACCAGCTGCGCTTCAGGCGCCAGCCGTCGACGATGTCGCCGACGAGCACGATCGTATCGGCCTCGTGGTGACGCAGGAAATCCAGCAGGAAGTCGGCCTTCGCGGCCTTCGAGCCGAGATGGACATCGGAAATGAAGAGCGTGCGGAAATGTCTGGGTTCCATCATGTCTTTCACGAGCTGCCGCTCATGTCCCATCTTTCATCTAACCTTCCAAAATCAGACTCGTGTTTCAGGAAGATGACAAGCTGGGGAAAAGCCCTGCAAACCTGTTCATCCCGCGCTGGCAGAATGCCTGTCGCCGCGCGGCCGCATGGCCGTCGCCGCACGGCCAGGCGACAATGTTGCTGTGCGCATTCAGGGCGTTCATGATGGCGGCGATTCATATTCGACAATGCGGGATGGCTGATGCGTCTCTTTCTCGTTCGCCACGGCGAATCCCTCGGCAACATCAACGAACAGGCCTATCGCCAATTCGGCGATCACAACGTGCCGCTGACGCGATGGGGCCATCGGCAGGCTCTCGAGGCAGGCGGCGTGATCGCGTCCTATCTCAAGGCATTGCCGAGCGCGGGTTTCGGCAAGCTGCATATCTGGTATTCGCCCTTTCTCAGGACCCGGCAGAGCAAGGATGCGCTGCTCGAAGCCCTGCCGGAAAGCTTCGTCGGCGATCAGGGAGGATTATCTGCTGCGTGAGCAGGATTTCGGTCTCTTCACCGAAATCTACGACCACGCCGAACAAAAGCAGAAGTTTCCCGACGAGTTCGAAAAATGGGCAAGGCTGCGCAGCAACAGCGGCAAGTTCTACGCACGGCCGCCGGATGGCGAAAGCCGGGCGGATGTGGCCCAGCGGGTGCGCCTGTTCCTGCAGACGGTCATGTACGACGCCGAAAATAGCGACCGCAACGTCGTGATCGTCGGTCATGGCGTCACCAACCGGGCAGTCGAAATGAATTTCCTGCACCGCCCTGTCGAGTGGTTCGAGCGCTCCGACAATCCCGGAAACGCCGATATCACCTTGATCGAGGGGACGCGCTCGCAAGGATACGAGTCAATCCTGCTGCATCAGGCCGCCGACCGGCAGCCGGGACAGGAAGGCGAACTGCGCGAAGCCTATGGCGCCGACGTGACGATCACGCCGAAGCCGACTGTATAACTCCTGAAATCGGACCGGCGCAACGGTGCGGCGGGTTGCGCAAGGCAACCCGCCAACTCTTCACCTCAGGTCGGCGACGTGACGGTTGCCGGCTCCTGCCCGGCCGGCGCCTCCTCGTTTACAGTCTCCGGCCGCTTCGTCCTCAAGAGACGCAGCACGAAGACGAAGAAGACGGGAACGAAGAAGATCGCCAGCACCGTCGCCGAGATCATGCCGCCGAGTACGCCCGTGCCGATGGCATTCTGGCTCGCCGCACTTGGGCCGGTGGCGATTGCCAGCGGCACCACGCCCAAAGTGAAGGCGAGCGAGGTCATGATGATCGGCCGGAAGCGCAAACGGGCGCCTTCGATCGCGGCATCCATCAGCGATTTCCCTTCGGCAAAGCCGTCCTTGGCGAATTCGACGATCAGGATGGCGTTCTTCGCCGACAGTCCGATTATCGCGATCAGGCCGACCTTGAAGTAGATGTCGTTGGACATGTCGCGGCTCATCACCGCGAGCACGCAGCCGATGACGCCAAGTGGCACGACCAGCATCACCGACAACGGGATGGACCAGCTCTCGTAAAGCCCCGACAGCAGCAGGAAGACGAAAAGGATGCTGAGGCCGAAGAGGAACGGCGCCTGCGATCCCGATCTGAGCTCCTCCAGCGACTGGCCGGTCCATTCGAAGCCGAAGCCGTCGGGAAGTTCGGCGGCCAGCCGCTCCATTTCGGTAATCGCCGCCCCCGATGAATATCCCGGCGCAGGAGCGCCAGAGATACGCACGGAAGGGTAGCCGTTATAGCCGACGATCTGCGCCGGTCCCTTCTGCCATTCGGCAACGGCGAAGGATGATAGCGGCACCATGCCGCCGCTCGCATTGCGGACATTGAGCTTCATCAGGTCTTCCGCCTGAAGCCTGCTCTTGTCCTGCGCCTGCACGATGACGCGCTGCATGCGGCCCGAATTCGGGAAGTCGTTGACATAGCTCGAGCCGAGATTGGCGGTGATCGTGCTGTTGATGTCGGCGAAGGCGACGCCGAAGGTATTTGCCTTTTCACGATCGATGACGAGCGCGAGCTGGGCGGAGTCAGGCATGCCTTCCGGTCGGATGCCCGATATGATGGGGTTCTGCGATGCCTTGCCGATCAGCATTCCCGCCGCCTCGGTCAGTGCCGCCTGGCCTTTCCCCCCGCGATCCTGAAGGCGGAAGGTGAAGCCGTTGGTCGTGCCGAAACCTTCGATCGGCGGCGGTGACAGCGCGAAGGATGTGGCGTCCTTCAGCCCAAACAGCTGCATGTTGGCGCGGTTGGAGATGTCCTGCACCGAATTGCCGGCGCCGCGTTCGGCCCAGTTCTTGAGCGTGACGAACACCAGGGCGGCGTTCGGTCCTTGCCCGGAGAAGCTGAAGCCCTGGATCGCAACGACGTTGGCAACGGCCGGTTCCTTCTTGAAGATCGCTTCGATGCTTTCAAGCGAGGCCACCGTGCGGTTGCGGCTCGCCTCCGGCGGTCCCTGCACGTCGACGATCAGGAAGCCCTGATCCTCATCCGGCACGAAGCTGCTCGGCAGGTTGACGAAAAGATAGCCAAGGCCGATGAGCAGCGCAACATAAACGGTCATGACCCGCCAGGAACGCTTGGCCAGTCCGCCGACCGTGCGGGCATAACGCCCGGTCAGCCGGTCGAAGTTGCGGTTGAACCAGCCGGCGATGCCTTTCTTCTCGTGATGACCCTTGATCGGCTTCAGGAAGGTGGCGCAAAGCGCCGGGGTTAGCGACAGCGCCAGGAAGGCCGAAAACAGGATGGATACGACCATCGTCAGGCTGAACTGGCGGTAGATGATGCCTGTGGAGCCCGGGAAAAACGCCATTGGCACAAAGACGCAGGAGAGGACCAGCGTAATCCCGAGGATCGCGCCGGTGATTTGCCGCATCGCCTTCTTTGTCGCTTCTTTCGGTGACAGCCCTTCCACCGCCATCAGCCGCTCGACGTTTTCCACCACCACGATGGCGTCGTCGACGAGAATGCCGATGGCAAGCACCATCGCGAACATCGTCAGCACGTTGATCGAGAAGCCGGCGGCAAACATGACAGCAAGCGTCCCGAGCAGTGCGACGGGCACGACGAGCGTTGGAATGATCGTGTAGCGGAAGCTCTGCAGGAAGATGAGCATGACGACGAAGACAAGCGCGACGGCTTCTGCGAGCGTATGCGCCACCTTCTCGATCGATGCCGAGACGAACGGGCTGGTATCATAGGGAACGGAATATTCGACGCCATCAGGGAAGAAACGCGAGAGCTCCTCCATCTTCGCCTTGACCAGGTTGGACGTATTGACGGCATTGCCCGTCGACGACAGCTGGATGGCGATGGCGGCACTCGGCTGCCCGTTCAAGCGGGTGGAGAAGCTGTAGCTCTCGCTGCCCTCTTCGATGCGCGCGACGTCGCGCAGCCTGACGTTCGATCCGTCGGCATTGGCGCGCAGCACGATGTCTCCGAACTCCTTGATGTCGGTCAGCTGCCCCTTCACCAGCACCGTCGCCGTCAGGTCCTGCGAGATCGGATTGGGTGCTGCACCGATCTGGCCTGCCGCCACCTGGGCGTTCTGCGCCGAGATCGCCGCGCTGATGTCGGACGCGGTGAGATTCAGGCCGACCATCTTGTCGGGATCGATCCAGATGCGCATCGCCCGCTGCGAGGCAAATAGCTGGGCGCGGCCGACGCCCTCGAGACGGCGCAGCTCGCCGATGACGTTTCGGTTGAGATAGTCGCCGAGCGCCACCTCGTCGGTCTTCCCGTCCGTCGACGTCAGCGAGATGAACATCAGGAAGCCCGACGACGCCTCCTCGACCGTAATACCCTGATCCTTGACGGATTGCGGCAGCCGCGGTTCGACGCGGCGGATGGCGTTCTGAACGTCGACCGAGGCCTGGTCGATATCGGTTCCGGCCGCAAAGGTCGCGGTGATCGTCATCGCACCCGATGTATCCGACGTCGACTCGAAATAGGAAAGGTGCTCGACCCCGTTCAGCTCTTCTTCGATCTGGCGGGTGACGCCCTGATAGATATCCTGCGGCGAAGCGCCGGGATAGCTGGTGGTGATGCTGAGCTGTGGCGGCGCGACCTTCGGATATTGCGCGACCGGCAGGAACGGCAGCGCGATCAGACCGGCGAGGGAGATGAAGATCGCAAAGACCCAGGCTAGGATCGGGCGATCGATAAAGAAACGTGCCATCGACCTTACTCCGGCTTCTTGGCGTCACCGGACGCGAGCTGGCCATCCCGCCACTCTTCCGGCGCGACCTTTGCACCCGGCTGCAGCTTCTGGCTGCCGTCGACAACGAGACGCTCACCGGATGACAGGCCGCTTTCGACCACCCATTCATTGCCGAAGGATTGACCGAGCTCCACGTCACGCGGCTGTGCTACGTCTCCCTCCTGGACGACGTAGACCTGCGCCTTGCCGTCGGCCGTGCGGATGACGGCGCGCTGCGGGATGAGGATTGCCTTCTCACGGACGGCCTGTTCGATGCGGACCCTGATGTAAAGACCCGGCAGCAGGTCGCCCTTGGGATTGGGGAATTCACCGCGGAGGGTGACCTGGCCCGTCGTCGCATCGACGCTGGCGCTGCTGAAGAGCAGCTTACCGGCTTCGCCATAGACCGTGCCGTCATCGAAGACGAGCTTGATGTCGGCCTTGCCTGGTTCGGTCGATGTGAGGCTGCCGTTCTCGACCGCCCGCTTCAGCGCCAGCAGGTCCCCGGAGGATTGCGTGAAGTCGGCATAGACGGGGTCGATCTGCTGGATCATCGCCAGCGCATCGCCGGCGTCGGCCGTCACCAGCGCGCCTTCCGTCACCAGCGCGCCGCCGATGATGCCTGATATCGGTGCGCGGACTTCGGTATAGCCGAGATTGATCTTCGCTTCGTCGAGTGCTGCCTGCGCCAGCGCGACATCGGCATCGGCCTGGGCAAGGGCGACGGCTGCCGCATCATATTCGATACCGCTTGCAACATCGCGGTCGCGCAGCGACTTCTGCCGCTCCAGCTGCTGGCGGGCATTCAGCTGCGTCGCCCTGGCGCGCTCGAGGCTTGCCTCGGCACTCGCCACGCGGACCCGGAACAGCGCCGGATCGATCCGGTAAAGCACGTCACCCTGGTGAACGAGGCTGCCCTGCTCGAAGACCCGTTCCTGCAGGATGCCGGAAACCCTGGCCCGCACTTCGGAAACGCGCGTCGCTGCAATACGGCCCGGCAGCTCGCTGATAACGGGAACCGGACGCGCGTTGAGCGTCAGGACGCTGACGGCTGCTGGCGGCATCGTGCTGCCTTCCTGTGCGTAAGCCGGCAGGCCGGCACCGAATATGAGCGCCAGGACAAGCGTATAACGCAATGATTTCGTTCGAAAAAGCATGTTCATTAGCCTTCCTGCTGGTCCCGCTGGGGTCCAAAAAAGCACAGCCCGCCGAAATGACGTTCGGCGGGCCTCCTCAGCCGACAGATAGTCGATCTTTTTTTGCATTGCAAGATACCTACCGGTAGGTATGATAGCATTATCATGATCGGAACTTCCATGGCCCGGCGATCCCGGGAGTGATACTGATCTTTCTCGGGCCGCCTCGGCGCGAAGCTTCTCGAACACAGGTCATGCATTGGTAGATAGCCCCCGCAACAGAAAGAAACAGCCGGACGTCGTGCGGCAGGCTCTTCTCGATTGCGCCACCAAGCTGGCGCTGGAATATGGTCTCGCCGCCGTTAGCCTGCAGGCGGTCGCGAGTGCCGCCGGCGTGACCAAGGGAGGTCTGTTTCATCACTTCCCCAATAAGCAGGCGCTTATAGAGACCGTGTTCGACGGCATGATGGAAAGCCTCGATCGCGAGATCGACGAGGAGCTTGAAAAGGATAAGGGCGGCCATGGCACATTTACCCGCGCCTATGTCCGCACCCTGTTTGCCGACCGCGCCCTTAACAACAGCCCGTGGTCGGCGCAGACGATGACGGTGCTCGCCGACCCCTACTCCAAGAGCCTCTGGCACAGATGGATGAATGACCGGCTGGTCAGGCACGCCGAAACCGACATGGGAATGCGGCTCGAGATCGTTCGCCTGGCGGCGGACGGCGCATGGCTTGCCCATGTTTTACGGCCTGACGACAATGCCGCGTCCGACGACGCGGTTCTGCTGCGCGAATTGATCGAACTCACTGGGGGTGATAAGTGATTGGCGCCTCATCCCGCGCCCGGCTATATCACCCGAGCGCGGGATCGTCGGGGCTAGGCAGCTCGCACTGCCGCCATCGGTTTAACATTCTGGTTCATCCGGAACAGATTGTTCGGATCGTAGCGCCGCTTGATCTCGGCAAGGCGAGCGTAGTTGGCGCCGTAGGCGGTCTCGACGCGGTCGCCTTCGTCTTCGGGCATGAAGTTGATGTAGGCGGTGCCGACCGAATGCGGCTTTGTTGCCTCGAACAGATCCCGCGCCCAACCTATGCAGCTTCCATCCATCCCGGCTTCCCGCCAGCGCGCATGCACATTCATGACGAAATGCGAGCTGCGTTGCGGAAATGCGGTGGCCTCGGTGGGCACACGACCAGCCGCACCACCGACATGGCCGATGAAGATCTCGCATTCCGGGCCGGGCAGCTTGCGCACGGCATTGAGCAGAACCTCGATCGCCGCATCAGAGAGAGAGGCAAAATCCTGGCTCTTCCAGTAATTGCGCGCGCCCGGCGTCAACAATGGATCGAATGCCTGCTGCCAGCCGGTGAATGGCACCGGGCCGACAACGTCGGCAATCGGATTTCCGATCGCGCGCAACCTGGCCGTCGCCTTTTCTCCCGCCGCGACATCCCCGCAATAACACATGGCCAGCACGACGATCTCCTTGCCGTGCCATTCAGCGGGAAGGAACGGCAGCGGCGGCGCCTGGCGCATCACCACCCAGCAGGTCAGTTCGTCTGGGGCCGCTTCCAGCGCCTGTCGGTACTCCTTGAGCACCATTTCCGCATCGGCGAAGGGATGCACGACGAGGCCAGCGAGCACCTCTGTGTTGAGAGGGTTGAGCTTGAACTCGAATGAGGTCACGACGCCGAAATTGCCACCGCCGCCGCGCAGCGCCCAGAAAAGGTCGGGTTTTTCCGTCTCGCTCACAGTGACCAGCTCGCCATCGGCCGTCACCACATCAACCGAAAGCAGATTATCCAGCGTCAGCCCGAATTTACGGGTCAGCCAGCCGAAACCGCCGCCGAGCGTCAGGCCGGCGATGCCGGTGGTGGAATTGATACCGGTCGGCAGCACCAGCCCGAAGGCCAGCGTTTCCTGATCGACATCGGCAAGCGTGGCTCCCGGCTCGATCCTGGCACGCCGCGTTTGCGGATCGACCCGCACCGATTTCATCGCCGACAGGTCGATGACCAAACCGCCCTCGCAGACCGCGTTGCCGGCAATGCCGTGCCCACCGCCGCGCACCGAAAGGAGCAGATTGTTGTCGCGTGCAAACCGCACCGCCCGCACGACATCGGCGGCACCCGCGCAACGCGCGATGAGCCCGGGGCTGCGGTCGATCATCGCATTCCAGATCGTCCGCGCCTCGTTGTAATCCATGTCTTTGCTGGTCAGGAGACTGCCGCGAAATCCGGCGGCAAAAGCGTCGATGGCCACGTCATTGACCATCGTCTGCCCCTTTTGCAGGGTCGTGAGGTTCAAATTGTCCATGATTTCCTCCATGCGACCGGCGCCCCGCACCGTCGCGGCCGGCATCCTGCTCCTGTTGCCGCGGCCAGACAAGTTTCCAAAAGGATTAGTACCAGGGCCGGCACGACGACACGCCGCGCATATAGAGTGAATTCATCACACCTTGACGATACCCCTCTGCCCTGCCGGGCAGAGGGGTATCCCACGACGCACCATCACCTCACGAAAACTTCGCCCACCCCCCATTTCCATACTGTCGCACGTATCCGATTGATGTATGGAGGGAGCTCAAAAGACGTGCACGGAGGCGGCGATGGATCACCTGGAAAAATCGAAGACGGAAAAGAACCTGACGAGCGGCGATCTCGACGAGCAGGCACTTTTCTTCCACCGCTATCCCCGCCCCGGCAAGCTGGAGATCCAGGCAACCAAGCCGCTCGGCAACCAGCGCGACCTGGCGCTCGCCTATTCGCCCGGCGTTGCCGCCCCCTGCCTTGCCATCCGCGACAATCCCGAGATGGCGGCCGAATATACCTCGCGCGCCAATCTCGTCGCCGTCATTTCGAACGGCACCGCCGTGCTCGGCCTCGGCAATATCGGCCCGCTGGCCTCCAAGCCGGTCATGGAGGGCAAGGCCGTGCTCTTCAAGAAATTCGCCGGCATCGACGTCTTCGATATCGAGATCGATGCCCCGGGCGTCGAGCAGATGGTCTCGACCATCGCCTCGCTGGAGCCGACTTTCGGCGGCATCAACCTCGAAGACATCAAGGCGCCGGAATGTTTCGAGGTCGAGCGGCGCCTGCGCGAGAAGATGAAGATCCCCGTCTTCCACGACGACCAGCACGGCACGGCGATCATCGTCGCCGCAGCGATCCTGAACGGGCTGGAACTCGCCGGCAAGAACATCGCCGACGTCAAGATCGTTGCCTCCGGCGCCGGTGCTGCCGCCCTTGCCTGCCTCAACCTGCTGGTCATTCTCGGGGCAAAACGCGAAAACATCTGGGTCCACGATCTCGAAGGCCTCGTCTATGAGGGCCGGATCGAGCTGATGGACGAATGGAAATCCACCTATGCGCAGAAGAGCGATACGCGCACGCTCGCCGAAAATATCGGCGGCGCCGACGTCTTCCTCGGCCTTTCGGCCGCCGGCGTATTGAAGCCGGAGCTACTGGCGCAGATGGCCGACAAGCCGCTGATCATGGCGCTCGCCAATCCGACGCCGGAGATCATGCCCGATCTCGCCCGCGCTGCCCGTCCCGACGCGATGATCTGCACCGGCCGCTCGGATTTCGCCAACCAGGTCAACAACGTCCTCTGCTTCCCCTATATCTTCCGCGGCGCGCTCGATTGCGGCGCCGAGACGATCAACGAGGAAATGAAGATGGCGGCCGTGCGCGCCATCGCAGCCCTTGCCCGTGAAGAGCCGTCGGATGTTGCCGCGCGTGCCTATTCCGGCGAGACCCCGGTCTTCGGCCCCGATTACCTGATCCCCTCGCCCTTCGATCCGCGCCTGATCCTGCGCATCGCACCTGCGGTCGCCAAGGCCGCAGAACAGAGCGGCGTGGCGCGCCGTCCGATCCAGGATTTCGACGCCTATCTCGACCAGCTAAACCGCTTCGTCTTCCGCTCCGGCTTCGTCATGAAGCCGATCTTCACTGCGGCCAAGGCCGCCGAGCGCAAGCGCGTCATCTTTTCCGAAGGCGAGGACGAGCGCGTGCTGCGCGCCGCCCAGGTGCTGCTCGAAGAAGGCCTTGCCGAACCGATCCTCATCGGCCGCCCGCAAGTCATCGAGACACGCCTGAAGCGATACGGCCTGCGCATCCGCCCGCTGCAGGATTTCGAAGTCATCAACCCGGAAGACGATCCGCGCTTCCGCGAATATGTCGATCTTTATTTCTCCCTCGTCGGCCGCCGCGGCGTCATCCCGGAAGCGGCCCGCACGATCGTGCGCACCAACACCACCGTCATCGGTGCGCTGGCGCTGAGGCGCGGCGAAGCCGATGCGCTGATCTGCGGCCTCGAAGGCCGCTACGAGAAGCACCTGCGCGACGTCCGCCAGATCATAGGCAAGCGCAAGAATGTCCGCGACTTCTCAGCCCTCAGCCTGATGATCTCGCAGCGCGGCGCCACCTTCTTCACCGACACCTATGTCACCTTCAATCCGACCGCCGAGGAGGTCGCCGAGGCGACAGTGCTGGCGGCCGAGGAAATCCGCCGTTTCGGCCTTACGCCGCGCGCTGCCCTCGTCTCGCATTCCAACTTCGGCTCGCGTGAGTCCGAAAGCGCCACGAAGATGCGCAACGCCCTGCAGCTCGTGCGCGATGCTGCACCCGACCTCGAGGTCGACGGCGAGATGCACGGCGAAAGCGCCATCACCGAAGCGCTGCGCAAGCGCGTCATGCCGGACACCACGCTGCACGACGAGGCGAACCTTTTGGTCTTCCCGAACCTCGATGCCGCCAACATCACCCTCGGTGTGGTCAAGTCGATGACCGACGGCCTGCATGTCGGCCCAATCCTGCTCGGCACCGCCCTGCCCGCCCATATCCTCGCCCCCTCGGTCACCTCCCGCGGCGTCGTCAATATGGCAGCACTCGCCGTCGTCGAGGCATCACAGCCGGCGTGAGCCGGCTGCCCGCAACTCAACGAAAAAGTCTCTGAAGCCGTCCCGGCACATCTCCTGATGTCACACTTATCAGGCACTCCGTATCGACAGGCGCCCTTTATCCGCGAGCGCATCCGCGCGTTCGTTGCCGGCAATGCCGGAATGGCCTTTGCACCAGGCAATGGTCATGAGCGCATTCTGGGATAGCTGAAGATCGACCGCTTTCCAGAGTTCCGCATTGGCGATCGTTCGCCTTCGGGCATTCCCATTCGGGCTGCTTTTCTTCCAGCCGTTGTTCTTCCAGATATGTCGCCAGCTGTTGCAGCCTTTGATGGCGTAGACGGAATCGGACCAGATGGTCGCTGGCTCGCCGCTTGCTTCGCTGTTGATCCAGATTGCCGCCTTGAGGACGGCGGTCAATTCCATCGAATTATTGGCGGACTCTTCGGCGCCACCGAAGCCGGACGCGATTTCCGCCGCATCGCGATAAACGACGAATGCCCAGCCTCCGTGCCCGGAACCGGGTTCATAACAACCGTCCACGAAGACGTGGAAGCCGTGTTGGGTTTCCGGCAGCCCGACTGTCGTTGCGGGGGAGCTGAGTTCGTTAGCAATACCTGTCATATTCGACGTCCGGATATGAGTACGTTCCCCAAGCGATCAGGAGATTGGAGTGGAGCGCTTGGCCTCGTTGATTACCATCGGCAGCCTCTTCATAATCGAACACTCGGTCTCCGGCGGTCCGCTGGATAAAATCGCGAAAATACGCTAGGAATTTATCCCAGCTTATTAAGAGAAATACCCTAAGAGAACTGGCGGCGATCAACGCCGCAATCGACCGATCGATTCTTTGCTCATTCCGGGACGACGCCGTGAAACGCCGAAACCTGTCTCTTGCCCTTCTCCTTGCCTTTGCGGCGCCTGCCGCCGCGCAAAGCAGCGCCGTCTGTGAGGACCTGCGCGGTCGCCTTGCCGACCTGCCGCGATCGATCGGCAATGGCAACGGCCCGGAAGCGCGCCAATATTCCAGCGCCATGGCCGAACAGAACCTCGAGCTGCGCAAGGTTCGCAACGAGCTGCGCAGCAATGACTGCACCTCGGGCAGCATGGTCGTGATCGGTGGGGAGAATGCCGATTATTGCGCCGAGCTCTCGCAGTCCGAAGCCCGCATGATCGACAATATTCGCTATCTCCAGGACCGCCGCAACGAACTGGCAGGTCAGAACGGCGCCGCTGACGCGCGCCGTGAACTGATCGCCGCTCTCGACCGCAATGGCTGCAACAGCGAAAACTTCTATGCCCCGAGCGATCGCAGCGCCGCCGACCCCGCCCCTAGCGTCGAGGAACAGGCGATGCGCACCGATACCTTCATTCCGCTCGGCGGCGGTGAAGAGGTTGATCCGCGTTACGGCCTGCCGCGGGCCGAGATGCTCTCGCCGGTCAGCACCATGTGCGTGCGCAGCTGCGACGGCGGCTTCTTCCCGATCAGCTCGAACGCCACATCGGTCGATTTCGGCCGCGACGCCCAAACCTGCGCCAAGATGTGCCCGGGCATCGAGACCGAACTGTTCTATCGTGACGTGACAAGCACCGAAGCCTCGAACATGATCTCGGTCGCAACGGGCACGCCCTACAGCGCCATGAAGAACGCCTTTGCCTACAAGAACCGCACGCCCGGGGAAAAGTCCGCCTGCGCCTGCAATCTCACCGCCTATTACGAGGAGATGCGCGGCAAGCAGGCGGTGAGCGAACCGCCGCAGCAGGGCTCGATCACCACCATCCGCACCAATCCCCCGGCGAAGGATGCGGCAGCGCAAATCCCACCGCAACCGTCCGTTCCCGAGCGCCCGTATGATCCGACGCAGAACCGCGTCCGTCAGGTCGGCCCGCAATTTCTGGCCGGCGATCAGGGCTCGATCGACCTCGCCAACCCGGCAACGCCGGGCCCGCAGCCGCAACAGCAGCAGTGATTGAAATGGTCAGTAGGTCGTACGGCCGCCGCTCAGATCAAACGTCGATGCGGTCGTGAAGGAGTTCTCTTCGGAGAGCAGCCAGACGACCATGGAAGCGATCTCACCAAGTTCGACAAAACGGTCGCGCGGAATGCGGACGCGCATATATTCGATAAATTCGGGTGTTAGCCCGTCCAATATAGGTGTCTTTGCTGTGGTCGGCGTTACCGCGTTCACGGCGATCCCCGTCTTTGCGAGTTCCTTGCCCAGAGACTTGGTGAAGCCGAGCACACCAGCTTTCGCTGCGCTGTAGGCGGCGATGTTCGGATTTCCTTCCTTGCCCGCAACCGAGGAGATATTCACGATCCGCCCGTAGTCGCGCTTTGACATGACCGGAACGACGTGGCGGCAGCAGTTGAAGGTTCCCGTCAGGCAGACATCGACAACGTCTTTCCACTCGCCGAGATCGTATTCGATTGTGGGCTTGACCGGACCGGTAATCCCGGCGGAATTGACGAGGCCGTCGATACGGCCAAAAATCTCCTCGGTCGCCGCCGCCGCGTTTTTCACTGATTGGGGATCTGCGACGTTGACGCCGAAAGCGACCGTGCCGGATCCGAGAGCGGAAGCGCTGTCGTTTGCCATGTTTTCGTTCAGGTCCCAGATGGCCACCTTGCCGCCGGATTGGATGACGCGCTCTGCAATGGCATAGCCGATGCCGCGCGCACCGCCTGTGATCACGATGATACGTTCCTTCAAGTCGATCATGTTCATTGGGCCGTTATCCTCCGATTGAGCCGCCGAAGCCGAATATCTATTGGAAATTCCGGAATTTCGGCTTCAGCCTATCGATATGGAGGACAGGAATAAAGATATCTCGGCCTCGCACGGCGCCCACGATACCGGCATCGGTTCGCTCACCTTGACCGTCAATGGCGTGACTGTGCGATTGAGGCCATGCCCCACCGCACTGCCCTAGGTGTTCAGTCCCCATCCATCGTGGAAGACCAGTTCCTCGAGCGGTAGCCGCTGCCGCCAGCCTTTGACGGCGAGTTCC
The DNA here is from genome assembly GCF_037002925.1 of Rhizobium aouanii. NCBI lineage: Bacteria > Pseudomonadati > Pseudomonadota > Alphaproteobacteria > Hyphomicrobiales > Rhizobiaceae > Rhizobium > Rhizobium aouanii. The sequence goes on along the minus strand of NZ_JBAMYD010000030.1, from coordinate 12,096 downwards.
GGCTCGTCATAGAGCCGGTCGACGAAACCGGCGCAGAGCCAGGCGACCACCTCGATATGTTGGGGTATGCCGAGAATGTCCTTCAGATCGCCTTCGCGAAAAATGCTGACCCAACCGATGCCCACCCCTTCCGCCCGCGCCGCAAGCCAGAGATTCTGGATGGCGCAGACGGTCGAGTATGAATCCATTCTCGGATTGTGGGTGCGCCCCAGCACCACGCTGCCGCTGCGCGTGGGATCGCAGGTCACGCATATGCCGAGCGGCGCCTCCACGATGCCTTCGAGCTTGAGGGCGCGGTAGGCCTGCTGCCGCTCGCCGGCAAACATCAGCGCCGCCTCCTCGTTGGCGCTCGCGAAGGCATCCCGGACGCGCGCCCGCACAGCGGCACTTTTCACCAGAATGAAATTCCACGGCTGCATGAAGCCGACGGACGGTGCGTGGTGAGCGGCCGTCAGCAGCCGCTGCACAACATCGTCAGGCAAAGGATCGGGTCGAAACTGGCTGCGAACGTCGCGCCGCGTCATGATCGCGTGATAGACGGCCTCGCGTTCGGCCAAGGAAAAACCGGACGCCGCCGAAAGGGCATCCTCGTCAAAGGGTCGCATCGTCAAATCCCCAACAACGCAACCGTCCCGCCGTCCGCGCGGATCGGTCTATCTTGCCAGGCCGGTCTTCTGACTGGGCGTCATCCGTCTGCCGCAGCCTTCCCGGCAAAGGGCCAGTGGCATGATGAAGCGGCAAGCGTCGGCCTTACAGCGTTGGGCACGTTCCGGTCTTGCACCGGATTCCCGATTCTCCCGCCCTGGACGGCGGGCACCTGACGGCGCATCTATTTCAGCAAACCGGCGCGGCGGCAAGCCGCGAACCAGATGGTTGATTCTAGCCGCGCGCGCCAAGCGGTGCCATCTGTCTCTTTTCTTCGGCCGCGTAGGGAACATGGACGCGCGACATACCTCTTCTCCCCGGGGCGAGGCAGATCTCCAGCGGGCGCAATAGCGAAATAACCCGCGTGTGCTCCGGCATCCCATTCTACTTTATGATTTATTCACACATCAAATACACACTGCGTTTGCGCGTTTTGGGTTGCTATCAGGACATGGGCATGAGGGCTCGTGATGTAACCGCCAGCGAGGATGCCCGTATTGAGACGCCGGTCGGGAACATCTCCGACTGAGCCGCAATTCTAGGCTGCCGCGGAATGTTCCAATTTTTGAAAACGATGCCTCTGACAGCCAAGCTGGCGGCGATTATCGTTGCCGTCAACCTCTGCGGCATTTCCGCCTTCGCCACCTATACCTGGATGTACGAAACCCGGGCATTGATCGATGGCGCCAAGGCCAACTGGTCCAAGGATGCGGAGCAGTTTGCCTCTCTGGCCGCGGGCGGCGTGAAGTGGGGCAAGGCGAACGCCGTTCGCGAGGCCTATTCGCTCTACCGCGACGACCCTTCGCTCGATCTCGTGCAGTTTGCCGCATTCAACGCTGAGCCTGCCGCCGTCGACACGTGGACACGCGACGGCATCAACGGCCTGCCCGCACCGGCCGATCTGGTCAAGAGCCTCGGTGCCAAGCCGGAAAAAACGACGATCGATGACGGCGGGATATCCGCCGGCGTGGTCACGATCATAGCGCCGCTCCCGCTCGACAAATCAGGAAAAGCCACCGGCTATATCGTCACGAACTGGTCCGTCGAAAAAATCGCTGCTGAAGTCAGGCAGAAGGTTCTCGTTTCGCTGCTCACGCAGTCGCTGATCACCGCCTTGGCCGTCGTCGCCTTCCTTCTCGCCATGCGCAGCCTTGTTGGCCGGCCCATCAGGATCCTCAGCGAAAGAATCAGCGCATTGCAGAAAGGCGATCTGGCCTCTCCCGTCACCTATAAGGAAAATGGCGACGAGATCGGTTTTCTGGCACGCGCGTTGGAAGTCTTCCGCCACGAGGCAATTGCGAAGGTCGAAAGAGAGCAGGCCGCTGCCGAGCAGAGCGCCTCGCTCGACGCCGAACGGGCGCGCAACGCATTGTTCACGGAAGAGGCCAGCAACACCCAACGGCTGGTCATGACCGCTCTTGCAAATTCATTGGAAAAGCTCGCCGCAGGCGACTTCTCGATACATCTGGCCGATCTTGGTCCGGAATTCGATAAATTGCGGCAGGATTTCAACAACATGGTCCAGGCCGTCGCGGCCGCGCTGACGGAGATCAAGGCCGCCTCCGTAGCGGTTGAAGGCGGCTCCAGCGAGCTGGCCTCCTCCGCAGATCAGCTCGCCAAGCGGACCGAGCAACAGGCGGCATCACTGGAACAGACCGCTGCCGCACTGGATGAGGTGACCACGACGGTCAGAACATCGTCGCAGCGTGCCGAAAATGCCGGGAAGCTGGTCGAGGAGACAAAGCGGAGCGCCCATGTCTCAGCGACGGTGGTGCGCGATGCAATCGGCGCGATGGACCGTATTCAGACCTCATCGAGCCAGATCGGCCGCATCATCGGCGTCATCGATGAAATCGCGTTCCAGACGAACCTGCTGGCGCTGAATGCCGGCGTCGAAGCCGCGCGTGCCGGCGAAGCCGGCAAGGGTTTTGCGGTTGTCGCGCAGGAGGTGCGTGAACTCGCCCAGCGGTCGGCAAATGCGGCGAAGGAAATCAAGAACCTGATCAATGTGTCCGGTCAAGAGGTTGCCGCGGGCGTCGGGCTGGTGAACGAAACCGGCGACGCCCTGCTGAAGATCGAGGAGCAGATCAACCGCATCAGCGATAGTATCGCTTCCATCGTCCAGTCCTATCGCGAACAGGCGACGGGTCTGCAGGAAATCAACGGCGCGATCAACCAGATGGATCAGGCGACGCAGCAAAACGCGGCAATGGTCGAGGAAACCAACGCGGCCTGCCAGGAACTGCTGCAGCAGGGACGCCTTCTGCAGGACTCGGCCGGCAGGTTCGTCGTCGGCGCATCTACCGCCAGCCAGCCCAAACCCGTTCAAGTCGCCCGCCAACCGCGTCCCGAGCCCAGAGTCTTCACGCAGCGGCATGCAGGAAATGCCGCCGTTGCCGCTGCTCCCGGTGCCTGGGAGGAGTTCTGACGTCGTCTGCATCCGATAAGCCGTAGTTCTCAGCAACCTATAATCAGGAAGGAAACACTTATGAAGAAAATCGTGCCCGCATTTCTTTTGGCCTGCACTGCATTTGCCGTGCCCGTGGGCGTATCCATGGCGCAGGATGCCAAGCTTGCCCCGATCTCCGACTACGTGACGAGCGACGTCAAGCCCTGGCTCAACGACCCCGCCATCATCGAGGCTGTCAAAGTGCAGAACGCTGCCAACGCCAATCTCAGCGCAGCCGATGTCGACGCCCTCGACAAGAAGTGGCGTGCCGAAGTCGATGGCTCCGACCACTCGATGATCGACGGCGTGCTCAACAACGCACTGTCGAAATTCCTTCAGGGGAAGAAGGAGGCTTCCGGCGGCAAGATCACGGAAATCTTCGTCATGGATGCTAAGGGGCTGAATGTCGGTCAAAGCGACACCACATCCGACTACTGGCAGGGCGACGAGGGCAAATTCCAGAAGTCCTTCGGCGCCGGCAAGGACGCCGTCTTCGTCGATGAGATCGAAAAGGATGAGTCGACCCAGACGCTGCAGTCGCAGGCAAGTGTGACGATATCAGATGACAAAGGAACGCCAATCGGCGCCATCACCGTCGGTGTGAACGTCGACGCTCTCTGATATTCAGGACCTGCGCCTAGTTCGCAACGCAGTGCCGATGCATAGCGCCCAGAGGTATTGGGCGATGCGCATAAACAAAGACTTGGAGCACGTCGCATGAGTGAGATCGAATGCGACGTGCTTTGTGCCTCCTCGGATGTATCTCCCACAAGGGCGTCAGCTTCTCAGGCAGCAAATTCTGCGTGACAAAACGTGGCCCTGACGCTAGACACGCCTTATGTCGATCACATCAATCAACGCCTCGCGATTTTATTGGTACCGCTGCTCACAGCGGATGCGGGTCCATGCGTAACTGAATTCGACGCGACGACAACCCGAACAGCCGCTAGTCTACCTGGCGGCTTTTTTGTTCCGCCGGTATGACCAAACAGGAGCCATACCGTGTCTGATGCCATTGATGATCTGCGTATCGTCGAGATCACCCCGCTGACTAAACCCGCCGATATCATTGCGGAAATCCACCGCAATACTGCTGTCACCGAGACCGTGACCAGCAATCGCGATGCGATCCATAAGATCCTCCAGGGCGAGGACGATCGGCTGATCGTCGTCATCGGCCCCTGCTCCATCCACGACCCTGTCGCCGCCCGGGACTATGCCGCACGGCTGGAGGAGCAGCGCCGCCGCTTCGCCGGCGATCTCGAGATCGTCATGCGCGTCTATTTCGAAAAGCCCCGCACGACAGTCGGCTGGAAGGGCCTGATGAACGACCCGCATCTCGACGGCAGCTACCGCATCGAGGAAGGGTTGAGGATTGCGAGACGCCTGCTGCTCGATATCAATGCCATGGGTCTTCCGGCCGGCGTCGAATTCCTCGACACGATCACGCCGCAATATATTGCCGACCTCGTCAGCTGGGGCGCGATCGGCGCGCGCACGACCGAAAGCCAGATCCACCGGCAGCTTGCCTCCGGCCTTTCCTGCCCGATCGGCTTCAAGAACGGTACCGACGGCGGCGTGCGTGTGGCGCTGGACGCCATCCTCGCCGCCTCGCAGCCGCACCACTTCCCGGCCGTAACCAAAGACGGACAGGCGGCCATCGCCTCAACGAGGGGCAATGAGGACTGCCACATAATCTTACGCGGCGGCAAGCGGCCGAACTATGAAACGGCCGACGTCGAAGCGGTCACCGGCGAAGCCGTCAAGCTCGGCGTCGCCCCGCGCATCCTGATCGATGCCAGCCACGCCAACAGCGGCAAGGACCCGATGAACCAGCCGCTCGTCGTCAAATCCGTGGCCGCACAGATTGCCGCCGGCAACAGCGACATCAAGGGCATGATGATCGAAAGCAACCTCGTCGCCGGCCGCCAGGACCTCGTTGCCGGCAAACCGCTGGTCTATGGCCAGTCCATCACCGATGGCTGCATCGACTGGGATATGTCGGTCGCGGTGCTGGAAGACTTGGCAAAATCCGCCCGCGAGCGGCGCCTGACCCGCGCTTAAGCCGCCGGAAAATACCGGACATAGGCGAATTCTTCGCCGTCAGGGGACCAGCAGGGCACGTTGATCGTGCCCTGCCCGCCGAAAAGCTCGAACAGCGTCTTCAGATTGCCACCGTCCATATCCATCAGCCGCAGCCGCACGTCGAGATCGCGCGGATGGTCGAACACCGATGGGTCGTAGGATAGGAGCAGCACCATGTCGTTGTTGGGTGAAGGATGGGCGAACCAGTTGCCCTGGTTGTCCGAAGTCACCTGCTCGAGCCCGGTTCCATCGGGATGGATGCGCCAGATCTGCATCAGCCCGGTGCGGCTGGAATTGAAGTAGATCCATTGGCCGTCGGCGGAATAGTCCGGTCCGTCGTTGCGACCCTCGCCATGCGTCAGCCGCGTCTCGGCGCCGCCGTTGACGGAGATGGTGTAGATATCGAAGAGGTCGTCGCGGATGCCGCAATAGGCAAGCTGGCGCCCGTCCGGCGACCAGCCATGCCAGTAGGATGGCAGGTTCTGGGTGATGAGCCGCGGCGTGCCGCCTTCGATCGGCAGGGTATAGATCGCCGACTTGCCGAATTCGGTCTTGTCGGAAATGACGATCTCAGTGCCATCGGGCGAAATGCCGTGATCATTGTTGCAGTTGACGGCAAAGCCGGTATCGACCTTGACCACTTCGCCGCCATCGAGCGACAACCGGTAAAGCAGCCCGTCACCGTTCAAGAGCAGGTAGGAACCATCCGGCGAGAAGTTCGGCGCCTCCACTAGCCTGTCCGTCTGCCAGACCTCGCGGGCCCTGCCCGTCCTGACATTGTAGATCTCAACCGAGCTGCGCATGGTTCCTCCCGAAAAACCTACAGCGTCCTTTACGCGTCTTTTCAGACGCGTAAAGGACGCTGTAGCACTTTGAATTGCCGCCGTCAGCGATCTCGATTGCGTCAGCGATCCCTGAACCGGTTGGTGATCGGATAGCGCCGGTCGCGGCCGAAATTCTTCTTGGTGATCTTCACCCCTGGCGCCGATTGCCGGCGCTTGTATTCGGCGAGATAGAGCAGATGCTCGACCCGGTGGACGGTCGCGACATCATGGCCGCGCGCGACGATCTCCTCGACCGCCATCTCCTTTTCCACCAGGCATTCAAGGATATCGTCGAGCACGGGATAGGGCGGCAGCGAATCCTGGTCCTTCTGATCGGGACGAAGCTCGGCCGAAGGCGCCTTGTCGATGATATTCTGCGGGATTACCTCGCCGGAGGGGCCTAGCGCATCCGGCGGCACGTTTTCGTTACGCCAGCGGGAAAGCGCATAGACCTGCATCTTGTAGAGGTCCTTGATCGGATTGAAGCCCCCGTTCATGTCGCCGTAGAGCGTGGCGTAACCGACCGACATTTCCGACTTGTTGCCCGTCGTCACCACCATTGAGCCAAACTTGTTGGAGATCGCCATCAGGATGACGCCGCGCGCCCGGCTCTGCAGGTTCTCCTCGGTGATGCCGCTATCCGTGCCTTCAAAAAGGCTGGCGAGCGCGCTGCTGAAACCCGTCACCGGCTGTTCGATCGGCACGATATCGTAGCGGCAGCCGAGCGCCTTGGCGCAATCGGCCGCATCCTTCAGCGAATCCTCGGAAGTGTAGCGGTAGGGCAGCATGACGGTGCGAACCCGCTCCTCGCCGAGCGCATCGACAGCGATTGCCGCACAGATCGCCGAGTCGATACCGCCGGAAAGGCCGAGCACCACGGTCTTGAAGCCGTTCTTGTTGACGTAGTCGCGAAAGCCCAGCAGGCAGGCGCGGTAATCGGCCTCCTCGCTTTCAGGGATATGCGCCATCGGCCCTTCGGCGCAATGCCAAGCATCTTCGCCGCGTTTCCACGTCGTCACTGCAAGCGCCGTCTCGAACTGGCTCATCTGGAAAGCGAGCGACTTGTCGGCATTGAAGGCGAAGCTCGCCCCGTCGAAGACGAGTTCGTCCTGGCCGCCGAGCTGGGCGGCATAGATCAGCGGCAGGCCGGTCTCGATCACCTGCTTCAGCACCACCTGATGGCGGATATCGACCTTGCCGCGATAATAGGGCGAACCATTCGGCGACAGCAGGATCTCGGCCCCGCTTTCGGCCAGCGTCTCGCAGACGCCGAGATCGCCCCAGATATCCTCGCAGATCGGAATGCCGATGCGCACGCCGCGGAAATTCACCGGCCCCGGCATTGCGCCCTGGTCGAAGACGCGCTTCTCGTCGAACTCGCCGTAATTCGGCAGGTCGATCTTGTCGCGCACCGCGATCACCTTGCCGGCGTCGAGCACGGCGACCGAATTGTAGCGCCCGGTCTCGTCCTGCCGGGGAAAGCCGATGATGACGCCCGGCCCGCCATCGGCGGTATCGGCAGCCAGGCTCTCGACCGCCTTCCAGCAGGCGCGGATGAAGGCGGGCTTCAGCACCAGATCTTCAGGCGGATAACCGGAGATGAAAAGCTCGGTCAGGACGAGCAGATGCGCGCCCTCCCGGCCTGCATCGGCGCGCGCCTCGCGCGCCTTGGCAAGATTGGCTGCGACATCGCCGACCGTCGGGTTGAGCTGGCCGACGGCGATGCGGAAGATATCAGAAAGAGCGTTTTCCTGTGTCATGTCATTTATTTAGCTTGCACCTTCGGCGACCGCAACATGTTCGGGCCGAAAGCGGCACCTCGCGACGACGAAATTTTTATGAACGGATCGCGCATCACGCCGCGCGGCGCCGATACGCATTGCAATTTGCCGGCAGAGCAGAATACTGGCGCCGAAGCGATAACCGGCATCGGAAAACAGGCCATGTCTAATCTTTCGAATTTCGTGCACCATCATTTCGACAAGCCGGCCGATGAACTCGGCGCCGTCGAAAAGCGCGTGCTGGCGAAAGCGCACGCGCGCAAGATCATCTCGACCGACGTCAATGCCGCCTTATCCGCCGAGTCATCCTTCGGCGAGCGTATCGCCGATGGCATCGCCCGCGTCGGCGGCTCCTGGTCGTTCATACTCGCCTTCCTCGCCTTTCTCGCCGTCTGGACACTGATGAACACCATCGGTCTGGTGACGCATCCCTTCGACCCATACCCCTTCATTTTTCTGAATCTGATCCTGTCGATGATCGCCGCCATCCAGGCGCCGATCATCATGATGTCCCAGAACCGGCAGGCCGAGCGCGACCGCTTCGAGGCCGCCAAGGATTATGAGGTCAATCTCAAGGCCGAGCTCGAAGTGCTCTCCCTGCATCAGAAGATCGATACGAGCGTGCTGACCGAGCTGACGGCGCTGCGCGAGGACGTGGCCCGCCTCAGCGCCGCGCTTGCCGCCAGAAGCTGAGGCAGCGCTTATTGCGCAACGATCACCCGCCCGGACCGGCAAACAGGATGAGATTTCCGTCCGGATCCAGCACGATGAAGTTTCTGGCGCCCCACGGCTCCTTCCTGAGGGGCTGATGGAAGGATACGCCTGCGGCCTGGAAATCCAGGAACAGGCGCTTGATCTCGTCTGATGTATCGACGGTGATCGAGGCTGAAAGCAGATGCTCCCGTTGCCTGATATCGCCGACGAACACGGGCTCGCATACCAGCCTCAGAGCGAGTTGAGCATTGTCGCGGATGACCTGTCCGTAAAACGGCGGGTCGCCATAGACGAAGTCGACCCTGAAGCCGAGCTTGCCGGTGAAGAATTCGCACGACGCCTTGATATCGGTGACAAACAACTGCGCGGATAGCGAACTCAGGATGGCTTGCGGTGCGGGCTGTTTTTTCGGATCTGTCATGGCTGCGGCTCCTGTCTTGAGCGCCTGCCATCCCTCGAAACCCATTTGACGTGCGATCAGGTCCTGCGCGTCGCTAAGCTTGAAGCGCGCCTCCAGCACTTGGCTGTCATCGAGATGACGGAAGCGCGGCAACGCAGCTCTGATCTCGGCTGCAACAGGATAGTATCTTTCGCGGTGCCATCGCAAATACTGCTTGGCCTGCTTTTTGAGGTTTTCGAGATTCGGCATGGGCGCAACTGTTGATACATTGTAGGCGGGCATTGCCCTTTCGGCATTCGACGAAGCGCCCTACGCAGCACGGTAAACCTAGCCTCGGCGATCAACCTTTGTCAATCACGGGGCCAGCGAGGATGACGATGGGGGATTCCCGTCATATTGCGGCAGGCCATCTGATATTTCGTAGAAATCGCCCTTGTCGGCGCAGTAGATATGATGGCCGAAGGCAAGGCCGCTCGGCGTGTCAAAGGCGCCGGCCATGACCGAAATCTCCGCCGATCCGTCCGCCTGCCAGAACAGCGCGGAGCCGCAATTCGAGCAGAAGCCGCGCTGCGCCTCTTCGCTCGACCGGTACCAGCGGACCGCCTCGGTGCCATCAACCGAAAGAGCCGCGCGGGCCACGTTGACCGCGGCGTAATAAAACCCGGTCTGCCGGCGGCACTGCGAGCAATGGCAGCCGACGACAGGTCCTGGCTTCGCCGTCGTTGAAAATCGCACGGCGCCGCAAAGGCAGCCGCCTGTATGCCGTTCGGTCATCATCGCTCTCCCGTTTATGACGGGACGTTGCCGCCGATCACCCCCAGCGTCAAATCCATTCCGTTCAACGAAATCATCAGAAATCTTGAAAATCGACGGCCTTATCCATGCTTGGTCGGCTCAAGCACCTGTTGCTCGACGACAACAGCCGCCAACCTCATCTCATCGCGGCATTGAATCGCCGGCTGTTGTCGGCAATACTGAAGGTCCAATTTATTCAACCCTGGGAGACTGACATGAGAGCGACCCTGTCCGAACAGAAAGGAAACATCCCCCACAAGGACATTCAGCTTCATGAACATTCGGTTCTCCCGCGCGAGGAAAAACTCGCGACGCCATAACCCCTTCCTGAAATTCTTCCGCGACGATGCGAATGCCGCCGACCGCGAGCGGCGCCGGTCGCGCATGCGCAAATTCCTCTCCTACTACCGTCCGCATCTGCCTTTGCTGCTGGCGGATCTGCTTTGTGCCATCCTGGTCGCCGGCACGGCGGTCGCCCTGCCGCTCTGCGCCAACATCGTCACGAGCCGCCTTCTGGCTCTCCCCGACGCGCCGCAGGCCTTCGCACACATCCTTGCGATGGGCGGCGTCATGTTAGCCGTTCTGGCGGTCCAGATCGTCGCCATCTTCTTCGTCGATTATCGCGGCCATGTGATGGGCGCCCGCATCGAGGCGACGGTGCGGCAGGAACTCTTCGAGCACTGCCAGAAGCTCTCGTTCGGCTTCTACGACCGCCAGCGTACCGGCCAGCTGATGAGCCGCATCACCAATGACAGCCTGTGGCTGGGCGAGCTCTTTCACCACGGCCCCGAGGATCTTTCCATCGCCGTACTCAAATACGGCGGCGCCATGCTGGTATTGTTTTTCATCGATCCGCCATTGGCAGCGCTGATTCTGCTGCTCACTCCGCTCGCGGTCGCCTATGCCCTCTATTTCAACCGGCGTATGAACCGCGCGCTCGAAGCCAGCAAGCGGCAGATCGCCGCCGTCAACGAGCGGGTGGAGGATGCGCTTGCGGGCATCCGCGTCGTCCAGTCCTTCGCCAACGAGGCGTTGGAGCGGGAACGCTTCGCCGAGCAGAACCGGCGCTTCCTGCAAAGCCGCGCCGAAGGCTACCGCAGCGAAGCATGGTTTTCGGTCGGCACCGAAACCTTCGCCCAGCTCGTCACCATATTGGTGATCATCGTCGGCGGCCTGCGCATCCTGGCGGCGGAACTGACCGTACCTGATATGCTGACCTTCCTGCTCTGCGTCGCCGTGCTGGTCGATCCCGTGCAGCGGCTGGCGAATTTCGTGCGCCTCTGGCAGGAGGGTTATACCGGCTTCGTCAGGGCCATGGAGATCCTGGAGATCGCTCCCGATATTACGGATCGACCGGCGGCGCGGCCGATGCCGGCGCCCAGGGGAGAGATCAGTTTTTCCAACGTCGCCTTCGGTTACGAGGCCGATGGCCCGCGGGTGCTCGAGCAGCTGTCGCTCACCATCACCCCCGGGGAGTTCGTCGCCCTGGTCGGCCCGTCAGGGGTCGGCAAGAGCACGCTTTGCGCGCTGATACCGCGCTTCTACGATGTCGAGGCTGGGGCGATCCGGATCGATGGCATCGATATCCGCGATGTGACACTGGCCTCGCTCCGGCGCCATGTCGGGGTGGTGCAGCAGGATGTCTACCTGTTTGCCGGTACAGTGGCGGAAAACCTGCGCTACGGTCGGCCCGACGCCAGCGATGCCGAACTGGAAGCCGCCGCGCGCGCCGCCAATGCGCACGACTTCATCATCGCCCTGCCCCAAGGCTATGATACAGATATCGGCCAACGCGGCGTCAAGCTCTCGGGCGGCCAGCGCCAGCGCATCACCATCGCCCGCGCCTTCCTCAAGAATCCGGAGATCCTGATCTTCGACGAAGCAACCAGCGCGCTCGACAACGAGAGCGAACGGGCGGTGCAGCAGGCGCTGCTCAGCCTGGCGAACGGCCGAACCACGCTAGTCATCGCCCACCGCCTGTCGACCGTCCGCCATGCCGACCGCATCCTGGTCCTGACGGCTGACGGCATCGTCGAACAAGGCACGCATGACGACTTGATGGCACAAGACGGCGTCTACGCCAATCTGCACAGCGTCCAGGCCAGCATCTGAGTGGCTGGGCCAGCCCCTCATCCGCCTGCCGGCACCTTCTCCCCGTAAACGGGGCGAAGGGGAGATGCCGCACCCGCTTCCCCCAACCTCGACGCTGCGTTTGGCACGTCCCCTCGCCCCGTTTACGGGGAGAGGGCTAGGGTGAGGGGCAGCCATCAGCGCGAACCGGACAGCAGCGGGCTTGTCCCGAGCATCTGCAGCCGGCGCATCAGATCCTCGGCACAAGGCCACTGCTGTCCGGTTTAAATTTAGTGGACATGGTGCACGGTGTTGATTCTACTCATGTTCGAT
>NZ_JBAMYD010000029.1:0-62517 GCF_037002925.1 Rhizobium aouanii | reverse complement strand
CTAGACCAGAATCGATTGAACGAAGAGGCATCCATCAGAAATGCGGATATGTTCATGATCACTGAGGCGCTTCTCTATGCCGCGACCTTGCCGCTGACCGGCAAGCCGCATCGAAAGTTCATCCGCTATTCCGTCAATCTCTGGTCGCGGGCCGGGCGCTGCGCGGCGGATTGGGCCGAACATGAGGAGATGAGCCGGAAGGCGATCCTGGCGGCAGCGGCCGACCTCAGGCAGAAGCGGACCGCCGTCGTCCTCGGCTCCGGCCTGTTGCGCGATGTGCCGATCGAAGCGCTGGCACGCGATTTCGACACCGTCGTTCTGGTCGATCTCGTTCATCTCGCCTCGGTGCGCCTGTGGCTGTCGGCCAAGTTCTATCGCAATGTCCGGCTGATCGAGCGCGATCTTTCCGGCTACGACGACCTCGCCGCCGGCCGCGAGCCCGAACCGCTCGACTTCCTGCGCGCCGTGCCCTATCTCGATTTCGTGGTATCGGCCAACCTGTTGTCGCAGATCGGCCGCGGCGTGAAACGGCGCCATGAGGCCGAGGCCGGGCGAATGCCTGAAGACACGGTGGAAAGGCTGATCGCGGCACATCTGACCGGACTGTCGGGGCTTCCCTGCCGCAGCTGCCTGCTAACCGACATCGCCTATGCCGTCATCGACCGCAACGGCAAGACGCATGAGGAGGCCGACCTGCTGCATGGCGTTTTGCCGCCGCCGGCAAAAGCAACTTGGACATGGCCGGTCGCGCCGCTTGGCGAAGAAAGCAAGGATTATAGGATCGAGCACAAGGTTATTGCCGGCTGGTGATCAGGATGTGACCGCCGGCAGTATTTGGTTGCAGCCGGCATTCACCGCGAGCCGAGATGAACGCCTGGCTCAAAGCCCACGGCAAATAATCAATCGTTGATGAAAAGGGGAACGCCGGATGTCCGGCGTTCCCAAGACTTATATTGGCGAGGTCAGTCCTTCGGCTCGAAATCGGCCGGCCGGCGCCCGGCGCCCTGTCGCGCCAGCATCCAGCCCGGATATTCGGGCGCAAGCGCGCTTACCTCGTCGAGCTTCTTGATATCGTCTTCATCGAGCTTCAGCTTGACGGCGGCAAGGTTCTGGTCGAGCTGGTCGACACGCTTCGCGCCGATGATGACTGTGGTGACGAAAGGCTTGGCGAGGATATAGGCGAGCGCCACGGTGGCGACGCTGACGCCGTGCTTTTCGGCGACTTCGCGCATGACGGCGACGCAGGCCCAGGCCTTGTCTTTGTCGACGGGCGGGAAATCGAAACTGGCGCGGCGGCCTTCGCCGTTGCCGGGTGCGCCGGGACCATATTTACCGGAGAGCAGACCGCCGGCGAGCGGCGACCAGACCATCAGGCCGAGCTTTTCCTCCTGCATCATCGGCACGATGTCGCGTTCGAGATCGCGGCCGGCGATGGAGTAATAGGCCTGCACGGTTTCGAAACGGGCAAAGCCGCGACGTTCGGAGAGGCCGAGCGCCTTGGAAATGCGCCAGGCCTGCCAGTTGGAGACGCCGATATAGCGCACGAGACCGCGGGAAACGAGATCGTCGAAGGCGCGCAGCGTCTCCTCGATCGGCGTCACCGTATCGGTCCCGTGGATCTGATAGAGGTCGATATGATCGATCTGCAGGCGCTTGAGGCTCGCCTCGACCGAATCCATGATGTGACCGCGCGAGGCGCCGCGGTCATTCGGCTTGTCACCCATGACGCCGTAGACCTTGGTTGCGATGACGACGTCCTTGCGTGGGATGTCGAGGTTCTTCAGCGCCTGGCCGAGCAGCCTTTCGGACTCGCCGAATGAATAGACGTCGGCCGTGTCGATGAAATTGACGCCGGATGCAAGCGAGCGTTCGACGATCCGGTCGGCGGCATTCTGGTCGACATCGGCGATGGCACCCCAGGCGCTGCCTTGCTTGGCTTCACCGAAGGTCATGGTGCCGAGGCAGATTTCCGAGACGAAAAGTCCCGTATTTCCGAGTTGATTGTAACGCATGGTGGAAAAATTCCTTTGTGTCTGCCGCAAGAGGGCTTGCGAACTCAAGAACTTCATTTTTTGATTATTGGCCTGCGCGCGACAGGCACAGCCGTGGGCTGGGCTGCTGGGTGAGGCCAATTCGATGTAGTGCGACGGCGGCGCTTTTCAACGCTAAGCCTTGTCGCATCGGAAGTGGACGCCCTTGTCTCGACACAGGCGGCCGATAGATTACCGGCCATAATTCAAGAGGTGCGCATGTGACGACGCGAGCACTGACGACGATCGGCTTCGATGCCGACGACACGCTTTGGCAGAACGAACAATATTACCGACTGACGGAAGCCCATTTTACCCAGCTTCTTGCGGACTTCGCCGAAGGCCCGAAGATTTCCGAGCGGCTGCTGGAGGCCGAGAAACGCAACCTTCGCCACTATGGCTTCGGCATCAAGGGCTTTACGCTGTCGATGATCGAAACGGCGATCGAGATTACCGAGGGTAAGGTGCCGGCCAGCGTAATCGCCAAGATCCTCGACACCGGCCGCGACCTCCTCAACCATCCGGTCGAGACCCTGCCGCATGCGCGCGACACGCTCGAGGCGCTCGCCGGCAAATATCTGCTTGTCATGATCACCAAGGGCGATCTCTTCGACCAGGAGCGCAAGCTTGCCCAATCCGGGCTCGGCGACTTCTTCGATGCCGTCGAGATCGTCTCCGACAAGACGGCCGTCACCTATCGCCGCATTTTCGCCAAGCTCGGCGACGGGCCGGAACGGGCGATGATGGTCGGCAATTCGCTGAAATCGGATATCGTGCCGGCAATCGCCGCCGGCAGCTATGGCGTCTTCGTGCCGCACGAACTGACCTGGGTGCTGGAACATGTGGACGAGCCGAAAGAGGCGCCGCGTTTCCGCAAGATCGACCACCTCGGCGAATTGCGCGACCTGATCGACCGGCTCGGCTAAGCCGGGCGCACCCTCTGCCTCATTGCGGCTTCGGCGGGGCCTTCGGGAAGAGCGATGGGCGCTCCGGCTCGGCCGGCGGTTTCGCCTGCTGCGGAGCAGCCGCCAGCGGCTCGATCAGGATGCTGAAGGGCGCGCCGAGGCCGCGGCGCGGCGAGACCTTGGAATAATAGGGACGCAGCAGCCAGGTGGCGTTTTCCTTGATCGTCGTCTCGAAGCTCATGCCGTCCTCGTCGGTGCCGAAGAAGGCCTCATCATCAGGTTTGGACAGGTCGAAAATCGCCAGGAAGGCAAATTTGCTCTTGGTGGAAAAACTGATCTTCAGATGCTGGCCGGCGCGCACCGGCAGCGTATAGACATGGCCATTGCCGAACTTCGTCCAGCCCTTCAACTGCATGGTGACGGCCGGGAATTGCAGCTTCTCCAGCTTCTCGCCGGGATCGAGCTGCGGCGTCTGCGCCATGGCGGAGACCGTCAGGAGAAACAGGGCAGCAGCAGTGATCAGTGTTCTCACGGAATGATCTTTCATGGGCGAACCAGAGCGGTGCGCATCGCCTCGACCTCGGGCCGGCAGAAGCAGCCTTCCAGATGATCGTTGACGAGACCCATCGCCTGCATGAAAGCATAAACTGTGGTGGGGCCGACAAAGGTCCAGCCGCGTTTCTTCAGATCCTTCGAAATGACCACCGATGTCGGGGTCGTCGGATTGGCGACGAGATGCTCGCGGTCGACCACAGCCGGACGCTCGTTATGGCCGGGTTCGTAGCGCCAGAAATAATGGGCGAGCGAGCCGAATTCGTCCCTAAGCTCGATTGCGCGTTTGGCATTGTTGATGGTCGAGACGATCTTGCCGCGATGGCGGATGATGCCGGCATCGGCAAGACAGCGAGCGACATCCGCTTCACCGAAGAGGGCGACCTTTTCGAAATCGAAACCCGAAAAGGCGGCGCGGAAATTCTCGCGTTTGCGCAGAATGGTCAGCCAGGAAAGACCGGACTGGAAGCCTTCGAGGCAGATCTTCTCGAAAAGGCGGATGTCATTGGTGACCGGGCGGCCCCATTCCTCGTCATGATACCGGAGATAATCGGGCAGATTGGCGTGCCAGTGGCAGCGGCTCCTGCCATCCTCGCCGACGATGATGCCAGTCGCGCTCATGATCCTTCATTCTGCGGCGGTCCGCTTCGTTCTCTGCTCATGATTCCGGCTTTACCATTTGCAAACCGTCTTTCCAAACCGAACGGTAACCCTGACGAAAAGTTTATCCGGCCGGTCAGCTTTTCATGAATCGATCTTTACCATTCGCTGGCGGATAGGGTGGCAGCGTCTTTCCCGGGCGGAACATCTCCGCCCGGGCGGATCTGTCCCGCCAGCCGCATTTTCGGTCATTTGTAGAGAGTTCGTCCGATGATGAAACAGCTTGTTCTTGCCGCAGCCCTCTTCGGCATTTTCTCCACGGCCGCCATTGCAGACGACCGCTACGCCACCCGCCCGCCCGTCGTGCTCAGCCCTGATCTAACCGCACCGTGGATCAACCAGCTCGGCGGCAGGGTTCGTCCCGTCGTCTATCAGCGGACGGTCGTCCGGCAGCCGCAGCGCGGCATTTTCCAGCGCCGCGTCCTGCGCCAGGCGCCGCAGGCGGCACCACAGACCGTTTCGGTAATCAATCCCGGCATCCCGTCGATCCGCCGTCCGATCGAACCGCAATACCTGCCGCAGATGGTCGATTACGACACCACGGAAAAGCCCGGCACGATCGTCATCGATACCAACAGCCGCTTCCTTTATCTGGTCATGCAAGGCGGCAAGGCGCGGCGCTACGGCGTCGGCGTCGGCAAGCCGGGCTTCGAATGGGCAGGCGCCCACAAGATCACCCGCAAGACCGAATGGCCGGATTGGACGCCGCCTTCCGAGATGGTCCGCCGCGAAGCCGCCAAGGGCCATTATCTGCCGGCGCGCATGGACGGCGGGGCGGAAAACCCGCTCGGCGCGCGCGCCATGTATCTCGGCTCGACGCTTTACCGCATCCACGGCACCAACGCGCCCTGGTCGATCGGCAGCGCCGTTTCTTCCGGTTGTATCCGCTTGCGCAACGAAGACGTCGTCGACCTCTACGACCGCGTCAATGTGGGGACCCGCGTCATCGTCATGTAACGGCACACCTAATATTCTGGGAGCCGCAAGAACAAGCGGCTCCCTTCTCTAAAAATGCTCTATCCGGCCACACCGATCTTGAATCGGGCAGAAGTTCATGTAGCTTCGAGCGGATTTGCTTGAGGGGAATCGATCATGATCAAACTAATGTCGGGTCTGGCTGCTGCCGGACTTGTCCTGTCCTTGATGTCCACATCCGCCTTTGCTGCACCCGCCGGCTCCGCTTCCGACAATGCACGGCGCCCGGCGCAGATCGTGCGCGTGGCGCAGATGCCGAAATATGTGAAGCCGCAGTTCAAGCGCAAGAAAGTGCGCCTGGTGACGACGGAGGCCGCCGGCACCGTCATCATCGATACCAACAACAAGTATCTCTACCTCGTCGAAGGCAACAATCGCGCCACCCGCTACGGCATCGGCGTCGGCCGCGACGGCTTCGGCTGGTCGGGGGTCGTCAAGATCGGCCGCAAGGCCGAATGGCCGAGCTGGACGCCGCCGGCCGAGATGCGCCGCCGCGAGGCCGCCAAGGGCCATATCATTCCTGCCTTCCAGGAAGGCGGTGAGGACAATCCGCTCGGCGCCCGCGCCATGTATCTCTACCAGGGCGGCCGCGACACGATCTTCCGCATCCACGGCACCAACCAGCCCTGGACGATCGGCCTCAACATGTCTTCCGGCTGCATCCGCATGATGAACGCCGACGTCATGCATCTTTACGATCGCGCCTCCGTCGGCACCAAGGTGATCGTCATCGGTCCCGGCAACAGGCAGGGCAAGGTGGCGTTCGAGGATAGGGGCATCGACGTGCTGCGCACGATGTTCGGCGGCTGAGCAACACTTGCCAAAAAACGAAAGGCGCAATTTGACGCGCCTTTTGTTTTGCTTAGACTTTGCGGCCGAAAGCTGGCAAATCTGCCTAAGAGTCGACATATTTATATCGGGGCTATTCAATGACATTTGCGCTGCGTTCCTCAGCTTCCTTGCTTGCGGGCATCGCTTTTTTGACCATCTGTTCGGCAGTTTCCGCCTCGGCGGAAGACCTGCAATTCTCCATCTACGGCGGCTACCAGACCGCGCCGCACAGCGGCGTCGATCTTTCCGACGGCACAAGTTTCACCGCCGGATGGGAAGGCAAATCCTTCGGCAGCCCGCCCTATTACGGTGCCCGCGTCACCTGGTGGCTCGAGGACTTCAACAAGCCGAACTGGGGTATCTCGCTCGATTTTACCCATGACAAGGTCTATGCCGACGACGATACGCTCGCCAAGGCCGGCTGGTCGCATTTCGAATTCACCGACGGCCTGAACCTGATCACGGTGAACGGTCTCTATCGCTTCCAGGATCCGACCCGCCGCTGGACGCCCTATCTCGGCGCCGGTATCGGCGTGAACATTCCGCATGTCGAAGTGATTCGCCCTGAGGGCAAGACCTGGGCCTATGAATTCGGCGGCGTGACGCTGCAGGCCCAGGCCGGCGTCGACTTCAAGGTGACCGAACGCTGGT
This sequence comes from Rhizobium aouanii, assembly GCF_037002925.1. Taxonomy (NCBI): domain Bacteria; kingdom Pseudomonadati; phylum Pseudomonadota; class Alphaproteobacteria; order Hyphomicrobiales; family Rhizobiaceae; genus Rhizobium; species Rhizobium aouanii. Next base: position 55,913 of record NZ_JBAMYD010000029.1, on the reverse strand, counting down.
CGACCTTCGTCGAGTACAAGGGAACCTATTCGCGCATCGATGTTCCGATCGACAGCGGCGTGGACCTGAAGACCAACATCTTCACGAATGCCGTCAACGTCGGCGTATCGTTCCACTGGTAACAAATTTCAGCTGCGGTGCTATTTGGTGCCGCAGCTGACCTTGCCCTCGACGGCATAGGGTTTTTCACCGCCTTCGATCGTCAGGGAATAGCTGCCGCTGAAATTTGCTGCCGGCTTGCCGCGTTCGCCGGCAACGACCACCAGATCCAGCGTTGCGCCGCCGGTGTCATCTTCGCCTCCGTCGAAGACTTCCATGAACAGTTCACCGTCACGCGACCAATGGTTGGTCAGGTGCTGCGATTCGAAAACACGCTTTCCGAACACCGCCTCCTGAGCCGGATCCTTGACGATCAGCGCGCCGCGGAAATGATTGAGCTTGTGGCCGGCAGCGCTTTCGAAACCGCTTTCCAGCGTGAAGCGTGCTTCCTTGTCATCGGCGGAACAGAAAAAACGACTGTCGGCATGGGCAGTACCTGCCGCACCGAGCAGTCCCGCAAATACGATCATTCCACGCCACATTGCCCAACCTCCCGAGACAGCGTCCTTTGCGGCTCTCGAAAGATGCGCGGCGCTCTAATAAGGCTCAGCCTAACGGCAAACCTGTTAATTTTTCCGGCACAGCGCCGCCATAGGCCCAATCGAGAAGCTCGACCGTATGCAGGATCGGCATGCCGGTGCCGGTGGCGATCTGGGTGATGCAGCCGATATTGCCGGTGGCGATGATATCGGCCTTGGTGGCCTCGATGTTCTTGACCTTGCGCGCCTTCAGCGCAGCCGAGATCTCCGGCTGCATGATGTTGTAGGTGCCGGCGGAGCCGCAGCAGAGATGGCCTTCCGCCGGATCGCGCACCGTAAAGCCCGCCGCTTTCAGCAATTGCTTCGGCGCGAGCGTGATGCGCTGGCCGTGCTGCATGGAACAGGCGGAATGATAGGCGACGGTGATGCCTTTCGGCATATGCGCCGGCAGGTCGAGGGTTGCCAGATATTCGGTGACGTCCTTGGCCAGCGCCGAGACCCTGGCCGCCTTTGCGGCATAGGCGGGATCGAGGCGCAGCATATGGCCGTAATCCTTGATCGTCGTGCCGCAGCCCGAAGCGGTGATGATGATCGCGTCGAGGCCCTGCCCGTCGATCTCGCGCGTCCAGATATCGACATTGGCACGCGCGCTTTCGAGCGCTTGTTCGGCGCGGCCCATGTGATGGACCAGCGAGCCGCAGCAGACCTCGCCTTCCGGCATCACCACCTCGACGCCAAACCGCGTCAGCAAGCGGATCGCCGCCGCGTTGATGCCGGGATCAAGCACCGGCTGGGCGCAGCCGGAAAGGATCGCCACCCGGCCGCGCCGTTCCGTCTCGGGCCGATACGTGCCGGGCTTTGCAAAATCCGAAGCGGCGGGGATGCGGCGCGGCGCAAGCGCCAGCATGGCGGCAAAGGGTTTCAGCGCGCGCCCCCGCATCAGGCCGGCGAAGGGCCGCCCGAGGCGGGCGAGATTGAGCGCCAGGCGGAAACGGCCGGGATAGGGCAGCACGGCGGCAAGGATGGCGCGCGTCAGCCTATTCATGAAGGGGCGTTTATAGGTCTTTTCGATATGGGCGCGGGCATGGTCGACCAGATGCATGTAATCGACGCCGGAGGGACAAGTGGTGACGCAGGCAAGGCAGGAGAGACAGCGGTCGATATGGGTGACCACTTCGGCATCGGCTGGCCGGCCGTTTTCCAGCATGTCCTTGATCAGGTAGATGCGGCCGCGCGGGCTGTCGAGCTCGTTGCCGAGCGTCACATAGGTGGGACAGGTGGCGGTGCAGAAGCCGCAATGGACACATTTGCGCAGGATCTGCTCGGATTCGGCGACGTCGGGGTCGAGGAGCTGGGTCGCGGTAAAATTGGTTTGCATCTAGCGGAGCCTCCGCTTTGGGAGGATGTCGGGGGTTGTGTCTGGAATACCCCCCTCTGTCCTGCCGGACATCTCCCCCACAAGGGGGGAGATCAACATGGACCATCGCTTCCTATCTGCTGTGTCGGAGTCGCACTGCCCGAATTGTTTGGCGAAGTCATAGCCCCCAGCCAATCTCCCCCCTTGTGGGGGAGATGTCCGGCAGGACAGAGGGGGGTATCTCAGACGCAGACCCATCTTGTTCCTCACCCCATCTTCCCCGGATTGAATATGCCGGCCGGATCGAATTTTTCCTTCACCCGCCGAGACAACATCGCCACCGCCTCGGGCTCCGGGTGGAAGGCTGATGTAACCGCCCTCGCCTCACCCGATGCACGGATCAGCGTCGCGTGGCCGCCGCCGAGCGCCTTGATGTAGCGGCGGACCAGTTCGGCTTCGGGGCCGGCCTCCATGCGCATCCAGACGAGGCCGCCCTGCCAGTCGTAGAAGGCGTCGATGCCGGCCTCGAGGCGAAGGGCTGCGACCAGCTGATGGCCGGTGCCGGGGGCGACCGAGACGCGCCAGACCGGTCGTGCGGTGTCATCGGCATAGGGCAGCACGTCGCGGATTTCCTGCCAGAGCCTGGAGCTTTCCGGCTGTTCCAGCCGCGTGACCGTGGCGAAGGCCGACATGGCCGCCACGAGCTTTTCGACGCGCACGTCGACCGAGCCGGCCAAGCCTTCGATGCGCAGAACCGTCGCCTCACCCTCGGGCAATGTGCCGGCGAGGAATTTCCACGTCACCGTCAGCGGCAGGTGGGCGGCGCCTGAGACTTCCACCGGCAGGGCCATCGCCGCCGCCATGGCGTTTGCCGCCTCGGCGTCGTTCAGACCTGATAGCACCACCGTCCGCTCCGTCTTCGGGCGCGGCGGCACACGGAAGGTGACTTCGGTGAGGAAACCCAACGTGCCGTGCGAGCCGGCAATCAGCTTGGCGAGGTCGAGGCCGGTGACATTCTTCATCACCCGACCACCGGCCTTGATGATCTCGCCCCTGCCATTGACGAAGCGCACGCCGAGCAGGCTGTCGCGGGCGGCACCTGCGATCAGCCGGCGCGGGCCGGAGACATTGGCGGCGAAGACGCCGCCGATGGTCGGCTCGCCCGACGTCCCCATCACAGGGCGATGATCCATCGGCTCGAAGGCGAGCATCTGGCCACTCTCCGATAGGGCGGCCTCGACCTCGGCAAGCGGCGTGCCGGATCGGACGGTCATGACCATTTCGCCGGGGTTGTAGGCGACGATGCCGGAGATTTCGTTCGAGCGCAGCCGGTCTTCGGCGGCAATTGCATTGCCGAAGCCCGAGCGGCTATCGCCGCCGCAGATTGCGAGTGGCCGGCCGGCTTCCGCATGGGCGCGGACGATCACTGATGCCTCTTCCTCGGTCTTCGGCATCAGATCGATCATGCGGCGGGACGCCCTTCGAGCGGGAAGACCTTCGACGGATTGAGGATCCAGCCGGGATCGAAGGCAGCACGCGCCCCCATTTGCTGGGCGAGATCCACCTCGGAATATTGGTGCCGCATCAGGTCGCGCTTCTCGATACCGACGCCATGTTCGCCGGTGAGGCAGCCGCCGGCATCGACACAGAGCCTCAGGATATCGTTGCCGGCCGCCTCGGCGCGGGCGGCATCCTCCGGATCATTGGCGTTGAAGAGAATCAGCGGATGCATATTGCCGTCGCCGGCATGGAAGACGTTGGCGACGCGCAGGCCGTAGTGATCGACGATCTCGGCGGTCCGCTTCAGCACGTAGGAGAGCTGGCTGAGCGGCACGGTGCCATCCATGCAGATATAGTCGGCGATGCGGCCGGTGGCGCCGAAGGCGGATTTTCGGCCCTTCCAGATCAATGCCGCCTCGGTCGCCGACTGGCATTCGCGCACGGTCTTGACAGCGTGCCGGCGGGCGATCTCGACGATGTCCTTCAGCGCGGCATCCATCTCCGCTTCCGATCCCTCGACCTCGACAATCAGCAGCGCACCAACATCGAGCGGATATCCGGCATGGGCGAAGGCCTCGCAGATCTCGATTGCCGGCTTGTCCATGAATTCGATCGCGACCGGGATGATGCCGGCAGCGATGACATCGGCAACGCAGGCGCCGGCCTCCTCCGAGCTTTCGAAGCCGAAGAGCACCGGGCGCGCGCCTTCCGGCTTGGCGATCAAGCGCACCGTCGCCTCGGTAACGATGCCGAGCTGGCCTTCATGGCCGCAGACGAGGCCGAGCAGGTCGTAGCCTGCCGCATCCAGCGCCTTGCCGCCAAGCTCAATCACCGTGCCGTCGACCAGCACCATCCTGACGCCGAGTAGATTATTGGTGGTGACGCCGTATTTCAGGCAATGGGCGCCGCCGGAATTCATGCCGATATTGCCGCCGATGGTGCAGGCGAGCTGGGAACTCGGATCGGGCGCATAAAAAAAGCCGTCCGCGGAGACGGATTCGGAAATATTGAGATTGGTGACGCCGGCCTGGACCACGGCGACGCGGTTCGGCAGATCGATTTCGAGGATGCTGCTCATCTTCGACAGGCCAAGCACGACGGCATCCTCCTGCGGAATGGCGCCGCCGGAGAGCGAGGTGCCGGCGCCGCGCGGCACGACGGGAATGCCGTAGCGATTGCAATAACGCATGACGGCGGAAACCTCGGCCGTGGTGCGCGGCAGGGCGACGGCGAGCGGCAGGCGGCGGTAGGACACGAAAGCGTCGGTCTCGAACGGCACCAGCTCGCGCGCCTCATGCACCAGGCATTCCGGCGGCAGAAGATCGGTCAGATCGGCGACGATCTGGGCGCGGCGCGCCAGCACGTCAGCGCGCGGCTCGATAAACGAAATGGCGTCGGACATGGCGTTCTCCCTGGCCCTGACGACGGGGAATGACAGCGGGAAGATGACAGCGGAAACCGGCTGCAAACCTCCCTCCCGCCGATAGATCGGCTTAGCACTTTCCCGAAAGTGGCGCAAATGCTAAGCACTTATGCCAAAAGGGGAAAAAGTCACGAAAACCTTATGACCAATTTGGGTGATCTCGAAATCTTTGCCAAGGTCGTTTCGACCGGAAGCATGTCGCTCGCCGGGCGGGCGCTCGGCTTTTCGCCGGCCGTGGTCTCCAAGCGGATCAAGCGGCTGGAGGACCGACTGGGCACCCGGCTTCTGCAGCGCACGACGCGGCAGATCTCGCTGACGGAAGTCGGACAGGGCTTCTACGACCGCGTTCTCGGCATTCTCGCCGGGCTGGAGGAGGCGGAATTCTATATTTCCGGCCGCTCGGCGCAGATGCACGGCACGCTGAAGATCTCGGCCCCGACCTCCTTCGGCCGCATGCATATCGCGCCGCACCTGAAGGATTTCATGGAGGCGCATCCGGAGCTTGCGATCAACCTGGTGCTGACCGACGAATTCAGCGACATTGTCGGCGGCGGCTTCGATCTGGCGATCCGCATCGCCGAACTCACCGATTCGAGCCTCGTTGCCCGAAGGCTGGCGCCGGTGCGCCGGCTGCTCTGCGCTTCGCCGGATTACCTTGCGGCGCATGGCGAGCCGAAGCACATCGACGAGCTGAAACACCATCGCTGCCTGCCGGCCCACAATAACGACACCTGGCGGCTGAAGGGGCCGGATGGGGCGCTGAGTCTCAGGCCGGAAGGCTTGCTCATCACCAATTCCAGCGAGGTGATCCGCGAGGCTGTCATCGCGGGTCTCGGAATCGCGCTGCGCTCCACCTGGGATATCGGCGAAGAGCTCAAGAGTGGCCGCCTGGTGCAGGTGCTGCCGGCCTATGAAGGCTCACACAATGTCGCGCTGTCGGCCGTCTATCCCAGCCGGCAGTTCCTGCCGGCCAAGGTGCGGTTGTTCATCGACTATCTGGCAGAGCTTTATGGACCTGTCCCCTACTGGGAGCGTTGACGCCACTTCAAAGTGTTACAGCTCCTTTGCGCGTCTGAAAGACCGCGGCGCTGTAATCGCCGCTTCAGCGCGCCAGATCGAGGTAAGCGTCCGCCACCATCGCATCGATATCGGAGGGCACAGGCACGATGCAGGATTGGGCGTCGGCTTCGCCCTTGGCGATGCGTTCCAAGCAGCGGGCCTGAAGGGTGAAGCCGAGATCCATCGATTCGACAGTATTGCCGAGCGGCCGCGGGCCGGCGAGATTGGCCATGTGGCCGCCGCCGAGCACATGGAAGGAGCGGCCGTTGCTGAGATGGAAGGTCTCGATGTTATCGGCCTCGTAGCGGTCGATGCCGGTGACATCGGGATGGCGGCGGAAGGCGTCGACATCGATCTCATGCGGGAAATGGCCGCCATTCATCAGGATCGCGCCATCCTTGACGAGCGGCAGGTCGGCCGCCGTCACGATAGTGGCAAGACCCGTGACGGTGACGATGATGTCGGCCGAGCGGATCGCCGCGTCGCGCAGCGGCGTGACGAAGCCGTCGAGATGAGCCTCGAGCGTCGTCACCGGATCGATATCGACGACGCTGACGGTGGAAAAGGCATTGCGGAAACAGGCAGCCGTGCCCTTGCCGCAGGCGCCGTAGCCGAAGACCGTCACGCGCTTGCCGTTGGTGGAGCGGTTGGTGAAGCGCAGGTAGCTTTCGAACAGGCTCTGGCCGACGGCATGCCTGTTTTCGGCGAACTGCTTGATCGGGCTGTCGTTGATGACGAGGATCGGCATGTTCAGGCGCTCGCGCAGCGGCAGCAGCCGGGTGCGGCCGGAGGTGGTTTCCTCGGTGCCGCCGCGGAGATTGGCGTAGGGTTTTTCCGCCGCGATGGCGAAAAGATCGCCGCCATTGTCGAGCAGTAGATCCGGCTTTTCGGCGATCACTGCTTCGAGGCTCTGATGATGAGCGGCAGGATCGGTCGTCTGCGTGGCAAAAACCGTGATGCTTTGGGAACGTAGGAACTCGACGGTCGAAGGCTGGGTGCTGTTGAGATTGCCGGTGCAGACGAGGCGCGCGCCGCCGGCGCGAAGCGTCATCAGCAGCGCCACCGTCTTCGGCTCCAGATGGATGCCGGTGCCGATCGACAGGCCCTCGAACGGACGCGTCCGCTCGAATTCGGCCGCCGTCGCCTTGAGCAGCCGACAGCCGTTGCCGATCCAGTCGATGCGGGTTGCGCTCTTTTCCATCATCTCTTTCCTATTTGCGTGTTGGTGCTGATTTAGCGGAACAACAGGGCTGCGAATATGGAAGTAATTCTGGCGAAGGGGCAGAAAATCTGCCCTTTCAGGCCGGTGTCCGGTGCCCCTCATCCGGCTGCCGCCACCTTCTCCCCGTAAACGGGGCGAAGGGACATGCCGCGCCCTCTCCGTTCCCCGCTCACCTCTCGCAGGGCACGTCCCCTCTCCCCGTTTTTTACGGGGAGAGGGTTAGGGTGAGGGGCAGCCTTCGGCGCGAACCGAACAGCCGTATTCTGTCAGGCCGGTGTCCCACAACGTAGCAACCAGCCGGACAGGGCCGCAAAGGCCGGCCGTTTCGCATCCGGCGTGCGGCAGCAGAGGCTGTAGCCCGATGGCCGGGAGATGAAGCCATAGGGCGCGACCAGATGCCCGCGCTGAAGATCGTCCTCGATCGAAGCGCGTGGCGCAAGCGCGATGCCTAGGCCGGAGCGGGCAGCACCCAGTGCCAGCAGCAGATCTTCGAATTCTTGGGCGCGGGAAAAGACGATCGGCGGCGTGCCGCTTTCGGCGAACCATTCGTCCCAGAGCTTCGGCACGCTGCGGCTGGCGAGCATCGTCAGCGTGCCCATCGCCGCCGGGTCGCGCGACAGTGTCGCGGCAAGCGAAGGCGTCGCGACCGGGCCGAATTCGTCCTCCATGAACCGCAGGGCGGCAATGCCCGCAGCTGGACGGTATTCGCCGCCCATGATCATAGCGTCCAATTCGGGGTGCATCTGCAGCGATTCGACCATGGTCATCGGTACGATGTCGATGGTATCGCCGAGGCTCGCTTGCATGTCTGCCACGCGCGGCATCAGCCACCAGATTGCAAAGGCGGAGGGCACCCCGACCCGAATGCGGCCCGGCACGACGCCTTCGAACTCCGAAGCGGCGCGCTGCAGAATGTCGAAAGCCGCGCTCGCGGCGGCGGCAAAAGCGCTTGCCTGCAAGGTCGGAACCAGCCGGCGGCCGTCACGCAGGAAGAGCTTGCGGCCGAAATGATTCTCCAGCGTGACGATCTGCTGGCGTACGGCGCCGCGCACCACATTCAGCTCTTCGGCAGCCTTCAGAATGCTGCCGTGTCGGCAGACGGCCTCGAAGGCGCGGACAGCGTTGAGCGGTGGAAGACGCATGGGGACGACATTCTCAAAATCAATAGTGGATCACTAGATCTCGCCATTGAACGAAAGGCAAGATCACGCCATATTGTACAGCTGTGCAATATGGCGCGTTCGAGACAGGCCGTGACGGATTTTCCGAACCTGTCCCAACTTGATTCCCCTATGAACGGCGATCAAATCGCGTTTCGAATCGTCCTGCGTCTTTTGGTTTGTGTAAGCTTTCCGTGATATACGTATATGAGTGATTCCTAACGACGACTGCGAAGGTGACCCGACCATTGACTCTTCTCGCCCGACTGGCTTCCGATGTGCAACTGATGTTCCGGCGTCCGCCGCGACAGCAATACGGCGCGCTCTGCTATCGGGTGAAGAAGAAGAGCGGCGAGGTCGAGGTGCTGTTGATGACGAGCCGCGACACCGGCCGCTGGGTCATTCCCAAGGGATGGCCGATGGCGCGCAAATGCGCCCATGAGGTCGCGATGCAGGAAGCCTTCGAGGAAGCGGGCGTCCGCGGCGTCGTCGAAACCGAGACGCTCGGCGCCTACACTTATCCGAAGGTGCTGCGCGACGGGGTGCAGGTGATCTGCAAGGTGCAGGTCTATGCGCTCGAAGTCACCGACATGGCGAAGAACTTCAAGGAAAAAGGCGAGCGCCGCATCGAATGGGTTTCGTTCGATGAGGCGGCGATGCGAGTGCGCGAACCGGAGCTCCGCCACCTTTTCCTCGCCTTCAAGCAAATAATGACCGACAGGCTTTCGGCCAAGGCAGCGAAGCAAATTCCAGCGGAATGAATCCTGCCATCTTGCGCTGCTAGGAAAGCAGCGTAGAAGCAGCTTTATCCGCAGGAAAAAGAATGCCGCCACGTCCCGTAGTTCTCACGAAACGCACGCTCGACAAAGACCTCGACAAGATCACCCATGTCGAGGACGCGGCGAAGCACGTGTTACGGCGGCTGGTGACGCCCGGTCTCGGATTGATCTTCGTCGGTCTGGCCATGCTCTTTGCCGGCGTCTATGTGTTCGACCAGCCGGGAGCGGTGCTCGTCATGGCGGCGGCAGCCCTTGCCGGCTACATGGCGATGAATATCGGCGCCAATGATGTGACCAACAATGTCGGGGCCGCCGTCGGCGCGCGCGCCATGACGATGGGGCAGGCGCTGGTCATCGCCGCGATTTTCGAGGTGCTTGGCGCCACGGTCGCCGGCGGCGACGTCGTCAAGACGATTTCCACAAACCTCGTCGATACGGTGCATGTGCCGCAGGCGATCATGGGCTGGATCATGATGGCGGCGCTGACGGCCGCCGCCCTCTGGATCAATCTCGCAACCTGGATGAAGGCGCCGGTTTCCACCACCCATGCGATCGTCGGGGCGGTGATCGGCGCCGGCATTTCAGCGGTCGGGCCGGAGCCGGTGAACTGGCGGGTGATGCTGGAGATCACCTCGAGCTGGATCACCTCGCCGCTGATCGGTGGGCTGATTGCGGCCGGGCTGCTTTATCTCGTCAAGACCCTGATCATCTATCGCGACGACAAGATCGCGGCCGCACGGCGCTGGGTGCCGGTGCTGGTCGCGGTGATGGCCGGCGGCTTCATGGCCTATATGGTGCTGCAGCTGTCGCCCACGGGCAAATTTCAGTCTTTCACCATTATCCTCATCGGGATCGGCATCGGGCTGGTGAGCTGGCTTGCCTCTCGACCGCTCGTTCTCGCCCAAGCGCGGGATCTCGAAAACCGCAACAGCTCGCTGCGGACGCTGTTCCGATTGCCGCTCATCGGCTCTGCGGCGCTGCTGTCCTTCGCGCATGGCGCCAACGACGTTTCAAACGCGGTCGGGCCGCTTTCGGCGATCGTCCATTCGGTCAGCATCGGCGGCGACGGCGGCGTCGGGCATCCGCCGCTCTGGGTGATGCTGATCGGCGCCTTCGGCATCTCCGTCGGCCTGCTGCTCTTCGGGCCGCGCCTCATCCGCCTGGTCGGCGAGGAGATCACCAAGCTCAATCCGATGCGGGCCTATTGCGTCGCGCTGTCGACCGCCTTTACCGTCATCGTCGCCTCCTGGCTCGGCCTGCCGGTCAGCACCACGCATATCGCCGTCGGCGCCGTTTTCGGCGTGGGGTTCTTCCGCGAATGGTACACGCGCCATTCGAAGGCCCGCATCGCCTATATAAGGCGCAAGGCCGAGAGCTTCGATATCGACGAGCCGGAAGAGCCGAATATCCACGAGAGGAGGCGGCGCTATCTCGTGCGTCGTTCGCATTTCATGACGATCGTCGCCGCCTGGATCGTTACCGTGCCGGTTTCGGCAGCGCTTGCGGCAATGATTTATTGGGTTATGTTCGCGCTCTTCGTCTGAGATCCCGAGTTTTTTAAATGCGCGCCAATTTCCGTATGCAACGGCTCTTCGTCGACGCGCCGCTTTCCAGCGGCGCCGTGGTGGAGGCCAATGCCGATCAGTTCAACTATCTCGGCAATGTGCTGAGGATGGAGGAAGGTGGCGAGATCCTGCTCTTCAACGGCCGCGACGGCGAGTGGAAGGCAACGCTTACCTTCCCCACGCGCAAACGCATCCTTTTGACGGCAACCGAAGAGACGCGGCCGCAGCCGCAACCTTGCGACCTGCACTATCTCTTTGCGCCGCTCAAGGTCGGCCGGATGGACTACCTCGTGCAGAAGGCGGTCGAAATGGGAGCCGGCCTGCTGCAGCCGGTCATGACCCAGCACGTCCAGGGCAAGATCACCAATCTCGACAAGCTGCGCGCCAACGTCGTCGAGGCGGCGGAGCAATGCGGCATCCTCGGCATTCCCAATGTGGCCGAGCCGGTGAGGCTTCTCGACCTGCTCGACCGCTGGCCGAGCGAGCGCCGCATCATCTATTGCGACGAGGGCGACGCCGGGCAAAACCCGCTGCCGGTGCTCTCGGCGATCAAGGAAAGACATCTCGCTCTGCTCGTCGGGCCGGAAGGCGGCTTTTCGGAAGAAGAACGGGCGCGGCTTCGAAGCCTCGATTTCGTCACCGCCATTCCGCTCGGGCCGCGCATCCTGCGGGCCGATACGGCAGCCGTTGCGGCCCTGGCGGTGGTGCAGGCGGCGATCGGCGACTGGAATTGACCTCGAAAACGGGTTGACATGGAAATCGGCGCTATTTTTTTGATGCGTCGTTGAAAGAATTTCACTTGCAACATAGGTGGCTTGGGTCCAAATCACCCTTCCAATTGCCCGGCCCCCTGGGCGCCTTTTTGAATACAGGTATCCCGCATGGCCCGCGACACTACCGACCAGACACCGCTCTCTTCGGTCCAAGATCTGACCGATTATATCGCCGCGGGCAACAAGCCGCGGGAGCGCTTCCGGATCGGCACCGAACACGAGAAATTCGCCTTCTTTCGCGCCGACAACAGCCCGGTTCCCTATTTCGGCGATTCCAGCATTTCGGCCCTCCTGACCGGCCTGCAGAAAAAAAGCGGCTGGGAGCCGATCACCGACGGCGGCAACATCATCGGCCTTGCCGAGCAGAACGGCATGGGCGCGATCTCGATCGAGCCCGGCGGCCAGTTCGAACTCTCCGGCGCACCGCTGGAGACGATCCATGAGACCTGTCGGGAATCGAACCAGCATCTGGCGACGCTGCGCGAAATCGCCGAACCGATGGGCATCCGCTTCCTCGGCATCGGCGGCAGCCCGAAATGGACCTATGCGGAAACCCCGCAAATGCCGAAATCACGCTATGAGATCATGACTCGCTACATGCCGAAGGTCGGCACCCAGGGTCTCGATATGATGTATCGCACCTGCACGATCCAGGTGAATCTCGACTTCTCCTCGGAAGCCGACATGCGCAAGAAGATGCGCGTCTCTATGAAACTGCAATCGCTGGCGACCGCTCTGTTTGCATCCTCGCCCTTCACCGAGGGCAAGCCGAACGGGCTGCTCTCCTGGCGCGGCGATATCTGGCGCGATGTCGACAACCGGCGCGCCGGCCTGCTCGATTTCACCTTCCGCGATGATTTCGGCTTCCGCGACTATGCCGAATGGGCGCTCGATGCGCCGATGTATTTCATCGTCCGCGACGGCCGCTATCACGACTGTACCCATGTCACCTTCCGCCAGTTCATAAACGGCGCACTGAAGGGCGAGGTCGCCGATCCGGCGCCGACCATGGGTGACTGGACGAACCATCTTTCGACACTCTTTCCCGACGTGCGGCTGAAGCGTTTCCTCGAAATGCGCGGCGCCGACGGCGGCCCGTGGCGGCGCATCTGTGCGCTTCCGGCCTTCTGGGTCGGCCTGCTCTACGACGATGCCGCACTCGAAGCCGCCGATGAGCTGACGAAGGATTGGGGCTTTGCCGAGGTCCAGGCACTGCGCAACGCCGTTCCCGCCGAAGGGTTGAAGGCGCAATTCCGCGGGCACCCGCTCTTCGACATGGCGCGCGAGGTGATCGGCATATCACGGGCCGGCCTCAAGGCGCGAGGCAGGCTCAACCGGGAAGGCCAGGACGAGAGCATCTTCTTGGCGCCGCTCGAAGAGGTGCTCGCCAAGAAGGCGACGCTCGCCGAGGATCTGCTGTCGCTCTACCACGGCCGCTGGCAGGGCTCGGTGGAACCGGTGTTCGAGGACTATCAGTACTGAGCCTGAGCCCCTGAATTCCTAAATCGGAATCGATTCAAGGAATATGCAGTAGCAAGCTGTGGTCACGGCGCCTTCGCGCGCTTCCTGGCTTCGCGCGATCTTGCCGTGCGGCGGGCGGGCCTTAGTTCCTCGATCGTCGGCAGCCACCACTCGGCATCCTGAACTGGCGGCGGCTTCGCAGGCCAGGTGCGGACGAGTTCTTCCAATGTGGGCACCCGCCAATATCCCCAGACATGATCCTCGGTCACGCCGGGATAGAAGTCCGTCACGACGTTCGGGTCGACCAGTTCACCGGAGATTTCGGTGAAGACGACGATTCCATAGGCGGTGACCACCGGACGGCCTATCGGCGGCAAGTCGTCGCTCTGAAGCGGGTAGCGATGACGCTTCCGTTCCGCAGAGCGGAGCTTGCTGCGCACATCCTGTTCTGTTCCCTTCCGCTCCTCGGCTCGACGTCGTCTTTCTTCCGGCTCGTTTCTGCGCGCCGCCGCCTCGATCTCCGGCCACCGGCGTCTGAGTTCCTCATAGGACCGGAAGGGAACCTGCCAAATCTTGAGATCGCCGTCCCATCGCGAGAATGGCACCTCGCGCAGCTCGTCGACGACGGTCTTCGAATACGGCGTGCGGATTCGAAAGCCTGCCTTGCCGAGTTCAAGGTAAGGACTGTCGATGGGATCGAAGGCGAAGGCGTCGCGGCCCTTCGCATCGGCATGGGCGTCGGCTTCAGCCTCCATCTCGGCAAGCCATTGCCCGATGCGGCGGGACGCCGTCCGCCCCGGAACGAACCAGGCCTTGCGGGCATCACTCCAGCGGGCACGGGGAAAGCGTCTTCGGAATCGTTCGACGGTCATCCTGTCATAGGGGAAGGAAATGTCGGCGCCCGGCTTCGCACCGTCTTCACTCGGCGGCGCCTCGTCGTGACCCGTGGAGGATTTGGTTTCGGCCATGGAAGAAGAACGCCGGCGCGCAGGGATCGGTTTCCGGTGAGGATAGCATATAGGCCGACGGAGGGTGACGGCCGCCGTAGTTATGGCCCTTTCGCGTCATCAGGCTAAGTTCTTATGGCAAAAAGCCGTTTGCGCATTGCCATTTCCGGTTATAGTGGCGTTACAACGCATCACGACCGGGGGAAAGGGACTTCCATGCTGCCACTCTTCGACATGATGATGCAGGCGCAGAACGGCGCGGCGATGGAGGCGATCGCCCGGCAATTCAACCTCGCGCAAGAACAGGCGACGAAGGCGATGGCGGCACTGATGCCGGCCTTTTCCGCCGGGCTGAAGCGCAGCACCAGCAATCCCTATGATTTCGTCGGGCTGATGCAGGCGGTCTCCTCCGGCAATTATGCGCGATATTTCGAGGATATGAACCGGGCCTTCACGCCGGAGGGTATTTCCGACGGCAACAACATCCTTGCCCAACTCTTCGGCTCGAAGGAGGTTTCGCGCGCGGTCGCCGCCCAGGCGGCGCAGATGACCGGGATCGGCCAGGACATTTACAAGCGGATGCTGCCGGTGCTGGCCGATACGCTGATGGGCGGGCTGTTCAAGCAGACGACCGGTCAGATGGCCGCGCCGGTCAACCCCTTCGTCAACACCGCGATGGGCGAGACCATCCAAAAATGGCTTGAGAGTACCGGCTTCGCGCCGAAGCCGACCCCGGAGCCCAGCGTCTTCGACAATCCTTTTACGCAGGCGATGCAGCAGATGTTTTCGGCGCCGAAGCCTGCGCCAACGCAGACGCCGAACCCCTTCCTCGACAATCCATTCGCCAAGGCCTTCCAGGAGATGATGGGCGGGCTCGGCCAGCAGCCGGCGGCCCCGACCAAGGCCAAGACGCCGGAGGGGCCGAAGGAAGAGGCGAAGGTCAATGCCGACAGCTATACCGAGATGCTGAACGCCATGTTCGACAGCGGACTGGAAGTGCAGAAAAACTACCAGCGGAACCTGGAAGCGATCTTCGAAACCTATCGGCCGAAACCCTCCTCGGAAAAGAGCGAATAGCGCTCTAAGGCGCGTCGCGATCTTTCAGATTCGCTTGCCGCTTTAGGTCCGTGGTTTCTCGCATGTCGTTATCGCAAAACCGCGGCACGCTTTTGCGCGACATGCTTTCGCGCATAAAAAAACCCGGAGATGGCTTGGGAAAGCCGATCACCGGGTCAAGCGGCAGGGCTATTGGCTATCACCCTGCGGGGAAACTCGACGCTCCTACTCTTCGTGGGAGCGGAAGAACGACAGGCGCCAGCGATTGCGCGCCGAACGTGTCAGCTGTTCCGACGGGTCCTCGAAGAAGGTCGACGCCAGGAACGCGGAGGTCAGGTCGGCCCGGGTAAGGCCGATATCCCTCAGCTGCGTGTCGTTCAGATCGTGCAGCGTGTTGATCTCCATGCGATTGCGGAACCCGCGAAAGAGGGAGGTCAACGGTGCGAGGCCTGCTGCCAGACGCTGGGGAAACGTCGGGGTGAGCTTGCCGCAGTCGAGTTCTATTGTCCGGTCTGTCATGCGCATGGGACTCTCCTTTCTTTCGATTTTTTTCAGGCGCGCAACAACCCACCCTCCCCGCGAGGTCGTGCGGGAAGGAGCAAGGCTGAATTGGCTCGGACAGGCAGGGCGTCTGTCCTTCACTTTGCTTGATTTGCATCCCGAAGATGCCAAAGACCTATTGATCAGTCCAACGAATGTTTCTAATGATTATCATCAGCTATCTTTATGGGTGACAACATGTCCGCGCCTCTTGATCTCGACCAATTGCAGACTTTCATCGCCATCGTCGATTCCGGCAGCTTCACCAAGGCCGCCGACAGGGTCTACAAGACCCAATCGGCCGTCTCCATGCAGATGCGCCGTCTCGAGGAGCGCATCGGCAAGCAGCTGTTCATCAAGGACGGCCGCGGCAACCGGCTGACGGTCGAGGGCGAAAAGCTGCTCAACTATGCCCGGCGCATCATCCGCCTCAACAATGAGGCGATCGCGGCCTTCGACGACAACAGACTGGAGGGGATGCTGCGCATCGGCACGCCGGACGACTATGCCGACCGCTACATGCCCGAAATCATCGGCCGCTTCGCCAAGACGCATCCGAATGTCGAGCTCTATATCGTCTGCGAGCCCTCGGTGGATCTTGCCGAACGCATGCATAAAGGCGAGCTCGACATCGCGCTCGTCACCCACAATCCGCGCGAGCGCATGTCCGATGTGGTGAGAACCGAGCCGCTCTGCTGGGTGGGTTCGGCCAACCATCCGATCCGCGACGACGCGCCGGTGCCGCTTGCCGTCGGCCGGCGCGACTGCCAGTGGCGCCAGCTCGCCTGCTCGGCGCTCGATGCTGTGGGACGCGAGCACCAGATCCTGTTCACCAGCTGGTCCTGCACCGTCGTTGCCGCTGCCGTGCTTGCCGGCATGGCGGTTTCGGTAATGCCGGAATCGGCGCTGCGGACGGGCATGAAGGTGCTGAGCCAGGCGGACGGCTTCCCGGCGCTGCCGCCGGTGCAGATCGGCATCATGAAGCGACCGGGGGTTTCGCTCTCGCTGATGAACGCGATCACCGCGCATATCACCGCCTGCCTCGACAATATCACGCCGACTGTCGTCGACGACAGCCTCGAGGCGGACGTCAAATCCGCCCAGGCGCGCCTTTATCCGCGGCTGAAGGCGGCCAATATGGTCCCAAGCTGGTAGTAGCTCTCAGGCGGCGCGCGGCAGGGTCCCGGCGAAAAGGGAGGCGCGGATGACGCGCTTCCACTCATCGAGCATACGCCGCGCCAAGGCCTCGTCGCTGACGGCCGCAAGCCGGATGACGGCGCCGATCAGGTGGCTGAACAGGTAAGTGCGCGCATACATTTCTTCGTCGCAAAGGTCGGGAGCCAACTGACGCACGGCGTCATGGAAGATGCCGGCGACGTGACCGCTGTGCTCGATATTCAGCTGCAATAGATCCTGATCGGTCTCCGTTCCCATCCAGACGCCGAGATAAACGGGATCGTCGTGGTAGGAATCGTAATACCAGTCGATGGTGGCGCAGACAACGTCCAGCGCCTGGTCGAGTGACTGTACGTCGGCAAACATTGCAGCCATCTTCGCCTGGATCGCCGAGGCGTGCTGATCGAATAGGGCTTTGACGATCGCCGCCTTCTCCGGGAAATACTGGTAGACCGAACCGATCGGCACCTTGGCGGCGATGGCGAGTTCCGTCATCCGCATGGCGCTGACGCCCTTTTCGGCGATGATCTTGGCGGCGGCGGCGAGAATGAGGTCCAGCCTCTGGATGCTGCGCTCCTGCTTCGGCTTCCTGCGCAAGCCGATCCGATCCATGCTTTCCGCGCCCATGTCGTTCCCATTCTTTTTGTTCGCGGCGGAAGGCATGACATGCAGGTCTTCATCGGCCGTAAATGGAAACACTCGCATTTTAACGACCGGCAAAAGCGTATGAAAAACGGGGCTCTACGGTATTATACTGCAACTCAAAGTGTTGCAATGTCCTTACGCGTCTGAAAAGACGCGGGAGCGCTGCAAAGCATCTCGTATTAAACCGGAACGTTTTTAAAATTTCATCGACAGCGTCGCTTTGGCCCCATGCTGCTGCGCGTTATCGGCAATCTGGCCGGAATAGGCGATGCCGAGGATGGCGCTTCCGGTAAGGTCGAAGTCGAGCCCGGCGTCGAGAACGAAGGCGTTCTCTGCCACCGGTACGCCGGCGACGGTGAACGCGTCGCCTCCGGCAAAAGCATGCGTCGACACCGGATCGATGTCGCCGGCGGCGTGCCGCCAGCCTGACATGCCGCGCAGGGTGGTGTTCGTCTCACCCAGACGGATCTCCATTTCGGCATGCAGGCCAAGCGTGGTGAGCGTGGTGTTGGTCGTGCGGCTGAAGCTGTCGAGCGCAGCAGCCCCACCCTCTTCGGTGAAATCCGCCGTTCGAATGCCCACATGAGCGAGATTGACGAAGGGCTCGAAAGAGGCCGCCGCCGTCTCAAACCGGTAGCCCAGCTCCGCAAACGCCTGCAGCGTGCCGGCCTCGTAGCTCGCCTCCAGCCTGTCCTCGAAGCTTCCGATGGCGACGCGGCGGCCGGTTTCGATCTCGTGCCACGTATGAGCGAGGCCGGAGCGGAAGGCGAGACCGCCCCATTGCGTACCGGCGTAAAGTCCGAGATGATAGTCGTCGCTCGATCCCGATGAGCTTCGATGCCGCGGATCAAATCGGGAATTGCTGTAACCGGCCATCAGTCCGAGCCTGACGTCATCGAACATGGCGTCGACGCCGGCGAGAAACCCGCCCGTCTGGTGGTTGAGGGTGGCGGCATTGCCGTCCGTGCGTGTCTCGCTTGCGCCGCCAAAGGCCATGCTCCAGAAAATCGGCGCGTCCGAAGGATCGGCAGCGATGAGTTCCGGACCGCCCGGCCAGAAAGCCTGAATCGGGATCATGCCGGAACCGGCATCGCCAAACGCCGAACGCAGGCGCTCGTTGGCGGCCTCGCGGACAAAGAGGCTTTGGGTGATCAGCGCGGTTTTGATCGAGGCATGGATTTCACCGGAAAGCGCGTCGTAGCTGGCCTGGATCAGCGGCTCGTTATCGGGCAATGTGACGATGGCGTCGTAGATATCGTTGGCAGTTCCGAGATTCTCTGCAGCCTCTGCCGTGGCAATCTGGTTGCGCGTCCGTGCCATGTCGCTGAAACGCACGTCGTTGCGTTCGATCTCCAGATAGACGTTGTTCAGATCATAGGAGAGATCCGCCGAGAGGAAGGCATAATCGGACGTTACGGCGCCGAATGTTCCGTTGATCCCGCCGGCGGCGGTAAGGATCGTATAGGTGGAGAAAGGCTGGTAGTCGCCATTCATCCCGACATGAGTAACGCTGGCGCCATTGAGGAACGCAATGCCCGCGACCGAGAGGAAATCGCTGGCAGTGCCGCCGGGATCGACCTCAACCTCATAGATGGAACTGGGATCGAAGGTGAGGTTGCCGCCAATGGTCAATGTTCCGATGGAGTTGCCCGGCGCGATGGTGACGCCCGCGCCGGCGGTCACCGTACCGATATGACCCGACCCGGCCAGCGTGCCTCCGGTCATCATCAGGATGCCGCCAAGGCTGCCATTGACGACCAGGCGTCCGTCCGAAACCGTGGTCGTGCCGGCAAAGCCCGAGCTATTGCCGGTCAGAAGCAAGATGCCGCTGCCCAGCATCGTGAAGTCGCCGCTGCCGGAGAGTATGCCGCCATAGGTGGTGTTGCTCGCCTGATCGAGCATGAGTTCGGCGCTACCGATGGCGATCTCGCCGCCGCTTCCCGAAAGCTGCGCCATCGTCAGGTCGAAGCCGCCGAGATCGAGTATGCCGCCATTGACCGCATAGGCGCCATTCTGCACGAAGGCACCGACGCTGCCCGCCTGCAACGTGCCGGCCTCGACCGTCGTCACACCGGTATAGCTGCTGGTGCCCGACAGCGTCAGCGTGCCGGTGCCCTGCTTGGTCAAGCCGCCGGCGCCCTGGAGATCCGTGGCAATGCCGACGGCAAAGCCGTTCGTGTCTATAAAGGCGCCGCCGGCATCAATCGTTACCTCGCCGGCGTTGAAACCGCGCAGGAAATTCGCCTCGTTGCCCGTTGCGCGGAGAATACCGCCATCGACAACGAGGTCCGCGTCACCATCGCCTCTCTCGATATAACCGGTCTCCAGGACGCCGCGCCCGTTTGCGGCACTTCCGGCAATCCGCACAGTTCCCGTGGCGCCCGAATCATCAGCGATGATGACCTCGGAAGCCGAAACCGTGCCGCCATTCTCGACGGTCATACTGCCTGAACCGAATTCACCGACAAACAATGCGCCGGAGTTGATCCAACTCGACCCCGTGCCCGTCACATTGACCACGCCGCTGGCGTTTGAACCAAAGCCGATATAGCCTTCCGTATCGGTGACCGAGCCACCATTCGAAATGGTCAGCGTTCCCGCTCCCGCCTCACCGACCGAGACATAGCTGGAATTGCTCCAGATCGAGTTCGCGCCTGTGACGATGACCTCGCCGATGGCTGTCGTGTCGTTGCTGATAAGCCCGGCAGCGCTGCTGACGGTGCCGCCATTCGAAATAGTCAGAGTGCCGTCGCCGCTGTCGCCGATGTAAAGGTCCTGGGAATTCGTCCAGGTCGAACCACTGCCTGTGACCGTCACCGCGCCGCTGGCGCCTGCGAAATAGCCGATACGCCCGAATATATTGTCGACCGCAGCTCCGTCCTCGATGGTGAGTGTGCCGGTGCCTTGATGGCCGATATAAAGGTCGTCGGAATTGGTCCAGGTCGAGCCTGCCCCCGTGACAGTCACCGTGCCGCTGGCGCCCGGATCGACGCCGAGCACGCCGATGTCATTGCTGACGGCGCCGCCATTGCGGATGATAAGGTCTGCATCGTCGCCATTCTGATCGCCCACGATGAGGTCGGTATTGATTGTCCATGGGCTCGGTTGCGTCCCCGCGCCGGTACCGCCCGGGTCGTTGCCATCGACGATCTCCGTGTCGTTGCCGGTGATGACCTGCGCCCGTCCCGGCCCTGCAGCCAGCACCAGCGCCGCAGTGATTGCCAATCCCGCAAGTCGCAGCATGACCGTCCCATGGATTGCCGCTCCACATACCCTTTCGCCCATGCTCGCTCGCAAATCGTCCCCATTGCTCGCGCAGAAATAGATCAATCAATTTAAATATTAGTAACCATGTCATTGAAATATTCAGCGGCCGCGGGAACAACAGCCATACATCGCACGCCCTGGATGCATGTTTTGACTGATGCTCCAGCCTGCTGAAAACAGTATCGTTGGGAATGACTCAACGTCCGGCGGCCACATTGCCGCCGATGCCGTCATCTGCATCGTCGGCCTGCAAGACTTTGAACTGCCTGCATGATCTTATCCTTAGATTGATCCCGACCTCAGGAATTATGCAGCAGGTGACGGGCCAATGATGGGGCGACGGCGCCTGCCGCCTCAGCTCATCAGCATCCATGCGGCAAGCCAGACCCACATAGCGGCAAGCACCAGGTAACCCGCAGCGAAGATCGGGCTGCGATAACGCAGGTCGTTGCTGGTGACGTGGATGGCGGCGTGGGCGTAGCGCAGGGCGACGAAGGCCCAGGCAAGCCCGACGGTGACGATATTGTCGGCGTCCGTGATATAAAGAAGAATGCAGCAGACATGGAAGAGCACAGGCAGTTCGAACTGGTTGGCGAGGCAGTTCTTGACGGCAAGGCTCTCGGCCGGCTCGCCGCGGTTTTCGCGATAATCCGATTTCGCGATGCTCCCGGCGCGGACCATCTTGGCGCGACGCATGCTCAGAAGCGCATAAAGACCATAGACCAGAGCCACATGGGCAAGCAGTGGCCAGAAGATTTGATAGCCGGTCATATGGCTCGTTCCTTTTGCGCTTCTGCATTCGTTGCGTGCATGACAGCGCCGCGCGTCTTTCCAGACGCGAAAAGACGCTGTAGCACTTTGAATTGCTGCATAATTCCTTAAATCGATTCCGATTTTTAGGGAATTATGCCGTAGCCGAAAGGAGAACCGGACACCAGCGCCGGACAGGCTAAAAGCGGCCTCAGTTCTGGCGCGGCGAGAGCCAGCGCATGACGGTGAGCCGGGCGATGACGATGAAGCAGATGGCGAGGCTTGCGAATTTCAATCGCGTCATCCAGGGCAACAGGTGCGTTGCAAGGCCTGCATACGCGCCGTTGCCGAAGGCGATGAGGCTCGAGATGTTCTCGCCGTAGTCGGCGATGCCGTAGATGAACGGCAGCAGGTAGACCGCCTTGCCAATGACCGGATGCACCGATTGGCCGAACCACGAACCGACGGGACCGAGCCTGAGGAAGGCGAGGAACAGCAGCGCCGTCAGCAATGCCGGAAAGATCAGCTCCGGCCCGAAATACATGGCGCGCAGCAGCCTGCTCGCCGTCGCGTTCTCATCGAGCAGCTTCTGCATGTGGAAGACCGCAGACTCGTCATAACCGGCGAAATAGGTATCGAGCACCGCCTGGCCGGTCTCGTGCTTGAAAGGGACCACGAAGCCCAAGGTCGTCCAGGCGAGCACGGCAAGGCAGAGGGCTGCGAGCAGCGCGACCATCCAGAGAGGAATCCCGCTGGCCGCCTTCATGATCAGAGGCCGGCGCCCGGATAGTTCGGGCTCTCGCGGGTGATCGTCACGTCATGGGCGTGGCTTTCGCGAAGACCGGCACCGGAGATGCGCACGAAAGTGGCTCGCTCCTGGAAATCCTTAAGGTCCTTGCCGCCGACATAGCCCATCGCCGCCTTCAGGCCGCCGGCGAGCTGGTGGATGACGCCCGAGACCGGCCCCTTGTAGGGCACCTGACCTTCGATGCCCTCAGGCACGAGCTTCAGCGTGTCGCGCACCTCGGCCTGGAAGTAACGGTCGGCCGAGCCGCGGGCCATGGCGCCGACGGAGCCCATGCCGCGATAGGCCTTGAAGGAACGGCCCTGGTAGAGATAGACCTCGCCCGGGCTCTCATCGGTGCCGGCTAGCAGCGAGCCGATCATGACCGCGGAAGCGCCGGCGGCGATCGCTTTGGCAAGATCGCCGGAGAACTTGATGCCGCCATCGGCGATGACGGGCACGTCCTGGTCAGTCGCGGCCTGAACCGCCGACATGATCGCGGCAAGCTGCGGCACGCCGACACCGGCGACGATGCGCGTCGTGCAGATCGAACCCGGACCGATACCGACCTTGACGGCGTCCGCGCCGGCATCGATCAGCGCCCTGGTGCCGTCATAGGTGGCGACGTTGCCGGCCATGATGCGCACCGAGTTGGAAAGCTTCTTGACACGGGCGACGGCATCGAGGACGCGCTGCGAATGACCGTGGGCGGTATCGACGACCAGAAGGTCGACGCCGGCCTCGATCAGCCGCTCGGCACGCTCGAAACCGTCATCGCCGACACTGATGGCGGCAGCAGCGCGAAGCCTGCCCTGTGCATCCTTGGAAGCGTTCGGATTCAGCTGCGACTTCTCGATATCCTTGACGGTGATCAGGCCGACACAGCGGCCTTCGGTGTCGACGACCAGCAGCTTCTCGATGCGATGCGAATGCAGCAGGCGCTTGGCCTCCTGCTGATCGACGTTTTCCTTGACGGTGACCAGATTGTCCCTGGTCATCAATTCGTGGATCTTCTGTTCCGGATCGGAAGCAAAGCGGACGTCGCGGTTGGTCAGGATGCCGACGAGGCGGCCGGACTTCTCCACGACAGGGATGCCGGAGATGCTGTAGGACTTCATGAGCCCAAGCGCATCGGCAAGCGTCGCATCGGGGCCGATCGTCACCGGATTGACGACCATGCCGCTTTCAAACTTCTTCACTTGCCGGACCTGCTCGGCCTGCTCGATCGGCGTCAGGTTGCGATGAATGACGCCGAGGCCGCCGGCCTGGGCCATGGCGATCGCCAGGCGGCTCTCGGTGACGGTATCCATGGCGGATGAGATGATCGGGATGTTGAGTTCAAAATCCCGGGCAATGCGGGTAGAGATATTCGTCTGGCCCGGCATGACCTCGGAATGTCCCGGCTGCAGCAGCACGTCGTCGAAGGTAAGCGCGTCTGCGCCGGTTGCCGTTTCAATGATGCGTGCCATGGCCAAATTCCCTCATTTAATAAAAATGCGACCCTGCCCGGAAACGAATCGTCCGCCCCGGCGGTCTGCATGGGTTGCTTGGAAGTTGGCGAGGGCTGGTAACACGTCTATGACAGGAAGGAAATAGCAAAAAGCCCGGCATGTGCGCCGGGCTCGTCATGGCAGCCATGTATCTCGCTCAGATGTCGAATTGATAGGTCTTCGGCACGAAGCGATAGCCGCCATCCTGCTTCTCAGCGAAGCCGACAGCTGGGAACGGCATATGATAGCCGAGGAAGGCGATCTTGTCGGTCGCGATCATGTCGAAAACCCTGCGGCGGCTGGCCGCCGCCTGCGCCTTATCCATATCGAAGCGCACTTCCCAATCCGGGCGCAGCAGCGAGAGGATATAGTGGTTGGCCGTGTCGCCAGCAAGCACCAGGCGCTTACCCTCAGATTCGACGTGGAACACCATATGCCCCGGGCTGTGGCCCGCTGCCAGCACCGCCGTCATGCCGGGCGCGACGCTGTCACCGTCTTTGATGAAGGTGGCTTTTTCGACAAGCGGCGTCACGTTGGCGAGTACGGCCTTATGGCCGCCTTCGGCGGGCGTGCCTTCACGGGCCTTGTTCGACCAGAAATCATACTCTGCCTGGCCGATGACATAGCGGGCATTCTTGAAGGCCGCCGCGCCATTTTCCATCAGGCCGCCGATATGATCTCCGTGCAGGTGGGTGAGCGCCACGATGGTGACATCCTCGGCCGAATACCCCGCCGCCTTCAGACCTTCGGCAAGTTGGCCGGCGCCGCGTGCTCGGCCGGCCGCACCGAAGCCGGTATCGATGAGGATGACATCAGAACCGGTATCGATGAGAG
Source organism: Rhizobium aouanii (assembly GCF_037002925.1). Taxonomy (NCBI): domain Bacteria; kingdom Pseudomonadati; phylum Pseudomonadota; class Alphaproteobacteria; order Hyphomicrobiales; family Rhizobiaceae; genus Rhizobium; species Rhizobium aouanii. The sequence goes on along the minus strand of NZ_JBAMYD010000029.1, from coordinate 31,547 downwards.
CCGGCGTATAGCCGTTCAGGAACTTGTCAGCCGGTAGGAAGTTTGCGGTGAGCAACGCCTTGACCGTTTCGGGATCCTGATTGGTGCCGAAGGTTTCATACGGCTTTTCGGAGATGTTGATGCCGTCGCGGACGACGGTGAACTGATAGGAACCGAGCTTGAATTGATCGATTTCGGGCAAAGGCGTTCCATCCATATTTTTGGCTTCTCCAGTCGCAGCCGCTTCGGCCTTGTCTCTAAAAATTGCCGGAGCCGCTGCCAAGCCAAGGCCTGCGGCAAAAAGCGTGCGCCGCTTCATTCGCGTCGAAATTGCCATATATCCATTCTCCCATGACGTGCGGTGTGTCGCCGCTCGGCCCCGATGACGTTTCCGGCCGGATTTCTTTCCCCGGCCGGGTAAACATATGTCAATGTTGATAGGCGACGTTGTCGGGCAAGCCGTCTCACGCAGACGTGAAGCAAACGTGTCATCGACCCGAATTGGGACCCGGGTTGGGGGATTGGCAGAACGGGGAAGTGGGACTAAACAGCACGGGCCTTCCCAGCTCCCATCCGCGCCCCTCAAGGCTCCCGCCTATGAATCGCATCGTCCCGCTGATCCTTGCCGTCGCCCTTTTCATGGAACAGATGGATTCGACCGTCATTGCGACGGCGCTGCCGGCGATCGCTAGGGATCTCAATGTCGGGCCGATTACGCTGAAGCTGGCGCTGACTTCCTACATGGTGGCGCTTGCGGTGTTCATCCCGGTTAGCGGCTGGATGGCCGACAGGTTCGGCGCCAAGAAGATCTTTCGCCTTGCCATCTCGGTCTTCGTCATCGGCTCGATTTTCTGCGCGATTTCGTCCAACCTCCTGGAATTCATATTTGCCCGCTTCCTGCAGGGCATGGGCGGCGCGATGATGACGCCGGTCGGCCGCCTCGTGCTGGTGCGCACGACGCAGCGCAGCGACCTGGTCTCGGCCATGGCGCTGCTCACCATCCCCGCGCTTGTCGGCCCGCTCACCGGCCCGCCGCTCGGCGGCTTCATCACCACCTATTTCAGCTGGCACTGGATCTTTCTGATCAACGTGCCGGTCGGCATCATCGGCATCTGGCTTGCGACGATCTTTCTGCCGGAGGTGGAAGCGACGGCGCCGCCGCGGCTCGATGTCACCGGCTTCGTGCTGACCTCGCTTTCGGCCGCGGGCGTCGTCTTCGGCCTGTCGGTGGTCAGTCTGCCGGCCCTGCCGCCGATCATCGGCGTCACCGCCACCTTGATCGGCCTCATCTGCGGTTTCCTCTACGTGCGCCATGCGAAGCGGCATCCGGCGCCGATCCTCAACCTCAATCTGTTCAAGAACCCGACCTTCCGGGCCTCCACCTTGGGCGGCATGCTCTTTCGCATTTGCGTCGGCGCCATGCCCTTCCTGACGCCGCTGATGCTTCAACTCGGCTTCGGGCTGACGCCGTTCCAATCCGGCCTCATCACCTTTGCCGGCGCCATCGGGGCAATCACCACCAAGTTCATGGCGAAACGCGTCTTCGCAGCCGCCGGCTTCCGCACGACGCTTCTCGGCGCCGCCATGGTGACGACACTGGTGACTGTCGCCACCGGCCTGTTCACGCCGTCAACGCCGCATCTCGTCATCATCGGCGTGCTGCTGCTCGGCGGTTTCTCCCGCTCCTTCATGTTCACCGGCGTCAATGCGCTTGCCTTCGCCGACATCGATGATGCCGAAGCCAGCCAGGCGACATCGATGAGTTCGGTAATGCAGCAGGTCAGCCTGGCGCTCGGTGTTGCGGTCGCTGCCGCGATCCTGGAGAGCTCGATCTATTTCCGCGGCGAAGCGCTGCAGGTTGCCGATTTCCACCTCGCCTTCTACATCATTGCCGGACTCACAGTGATTGCGACCATTCCCTTCATCCGGATGGACCGCAATGCCGGCGCGCTCGTTTCCGGCCACCGCTCGAAGGCGATGACGGCGGCAACGGTTGAAGCCGAACAGCAGGCGGTGAAATAAAGCATGTCGCGCAAAAGTGTGCAGCGGTTTTGCGACAACGGCATGCGTAAAAACAAAGACCAAAGCGCGAGGAGCAAATCTGAAAGATTGCGACGCGCTTTTGGCAGCCGCTAGTCCAGGCTTTCGCAGACGGCAGAGAGCTTGTTGCCGTCGAGATCACGGATATAGGCGGCATAGAAATGGGCGTGGTAGGAGCGCAGGCCGGGCCCACCCTCATCCACGGCGCCTGCCGCGATCGCCGCCGCATGGAAGGCATCGACATCGGCCCGCGTTTCGGCCGCAAGCGCGACCATGGCGCCATTGCCTGAGGTCGCCCGGCGGTGATTGAACGGCGTCACCACCCAGAAGCGGCAGCGCGTATCGCCCTCGGCGGAATAGCCGATTTCCTCTTCGGAAGAGCGTTGGCGGCGATAGCCGAGGGGAGACAGCACGGCATCGTAAAAATGCCCTGCGCGGTAAAGGTCGTTGGTTCCGAGCGTGACGTAAAGAAGCATGGGATCGGCGGTTCAAATCCTCACAGCGCCGCGCGTCCTTTCGGACGCACAAAGGACGCGGCAACGCATTCCATTGCTGCCTATCTTATCCTTAAATCGATCCCGATTTAAGGAATTATGCGGCCGATCGCCATCATCCGTCAGGACCGGCCCGAAGATCAAGCTTCTTCTGCTTCGCCTTCGGCCTTGCGCCCCTTGAACCCCTTGGCCAGCAGGAACATCTCGACCGATTCGGCGCGCGACGAGTTCGGCTTGACATGGACCACCTGGCGGAAGTTCTGCTTGAGCATGGCGAGTAGCTCACGCTCGGTACCGCCCTGAAAAGTCTTGGTGAGGAAGTGTCCGCCTTCCCCCAGCACTTCGACGGCGAAATGCGCTGCGACTTCGCAGAGATGCATGGTGCGCAAGTGGTCGGTGCGGTGGTGGCCGGTGGTGGGCGCCGCCATGTCCGATATGACAAGATCCGGTGTACCGCCGACGGCCTCCAACAGCTTTTCCGGCGCACTGGGATCGAGGAAATCGAGCTGCAGGATCTTGACCCCTGGCAGCTGGGTCATTTCAAGGAAATCGATCGCAGCCACCCGAATATCATCATCTGTCGAGCCGGTAACCTTGGCGGCGATCTGCGACCAGCTGCCGGGGGCAGCGCCGAGATCGATGATGCGCCTGGCGCCGCGCAGGATGTGATGTTTCTCGTCGATCTCCAGCAGCTTGAAGGCGGCCCGGGCGCGATAACCTTCGAGCTGGGCGCGCTGCACATAGGGATCGTTGATGTGGCGCTCCAGCCATTGGCGGGAGGAGGCCTTCATCTTCTTATTCTTGACGCGCTGGCCGAGCTTGCGGCCGGTGCGGTTTCCCGCGATCGGTGCCTTGGTCATGCCTATTCCTTATTTCACGATCTCACGCGCTGGCCGCGGCGGTTGCGGTTGCGCCGCCACACGCCGTCATCGGCCATCATGTCGGTGAGCAAGCCTTCCCTCAAGCCGCGATCGGCAACCCGCATGCGCGGGCTCGGCCAGCGGCGGCGGATCGCCTCGAGAATGGCGCAGCCGGCCAGCACCAGATCGGCCCGGTCAGGCCCGATGCAGGGATTGGCGGCACGGCTTGTGAAATCCCAGGAGAGAAGCTTTGCCTGCATGGCGGAGACCTCATCGTCGGACAGCCAGATGCCGTCGACCTTGCGCCGGTCATAACGCGGCAGGTCGAGATGCACGCCGGCAAGCGTCGTCACCGTGCCCGATGTGCCGATCAGGTGAAAGTCGCCGGTCTGGGCGACCTCGATCTCCGGGCAATCGAAGCTTCCAAGCATGCCTTCGACTTCACGCACCATGCCTTCGAAGGCCTCCGGCGTGACGTCGTGCCCGCCATGGCGCTCCGACAGCGTCACGACACCGACAGGAAGCGAGGTCCAGTGGGTGATGTGATTGGCAAGGCGGCTGAAGCGATTGTCGCCGATGCGGATGACGGCAATCTCCGACGAGCCGCCGCCGATATCGAAGAGCACGACGGAGCGCGTTTCGCGACCGACCAGCGAGGAGCAGCCGGAGACGGCAAGCCGCGCCTCTGTCTCCCGATCGATGATCTCGAGCTCGAGGCCGGTTTCGGCAACGACCCGGCTGAGGAAGTCCTCGCCATTGACAGCCTGGCGGCAGGCTTCGGTGGCGATCAGCCGCATGCGGCGGATCTGCCGGTTCCTGAGCTTGGAGGCGCAGATCCTCAACGCCTCGATCGCCCTCTCCATCGCCTCGTCGGACAGACGGCCGCTGGCCGCAAGGCCTTCGCCGAGGCGCACGATGCGGGAAAAAGCATCGACGACGCGGAATTGACCCGGACGCGTCGGCTGGGCAATCAGGAGACGGCAGTTGTTGGTGCCGAGATCGAGGGCAGCGTAGAGCTCCTCCGGCCACGCATGTTCGCCGGCCGGACGATCCCCCTGATGCCCGGGATGGGACTGGTTTTCCGGGCGGGTCCTGCGGTTGGCGCTTGCGCCATTCAGTGTTTCACGCAGTTCGGCACCGAGCACCGCTTCTTCTGCGCGGCGTTCCTGCTGCGGGGCACCTGATGGCTTTGCCGGTGTCAGCGGCCGGCCCTGCAGACCGCGCTTGCCGCGGTGTTTGCGGCGGTTGCGACGGCTCGGCGCTGAATCGCTATCAGAGCGGACAGCATTGCCTGCCGCTGCCGTCTGTTCCATTGCCTGGGGGAGAGGTGAACCGTCCTGCACGGCGCCATGGCCGCCACGACGGCGACGCTTGCGCTTGCGGGCCGGATTCCCGGCTGCATCTTCCATCGGGCGCGCAGGCTGTCCGGCACCGCCGGAAGGCTCATGCGAAGCGGGATGGGCCGCGTTGCGGGATTGCCCGCCACGCTTGCCCTTGCGGCGCCTGGACTTCTTGCCGTCCTTGCGCCCTGCCGCCGACGCCCCGTCAAATTGCGGCTTTGCGCCGCCTTCGGGGTCTTCCACGTTATTTTTCCACCGCGCCGCGCAAGTCCTGGGATATGCAGCAGGCGCTCATTCGATTTTTGCGTTGCGGCAAGAATATCAGCGCCTGCCGAAATCGCCAAATTCTTTTTTGGACAGGGGGATTTGCAGCGGTTTCACCTTTCCGCGGCAGCACCGATTTTTTTCAAAACAGCTATTTGCAATTCCCCGGCTTTTGGTTATAAGCGCCGCACACCAGCCGACCGCCAGCCGGTTCGCTTATGCTGGGGAATAGTTCAATGGTAGAACGACGGACTCTGACTCCGTTAATCTTGGTTCGAATCCAGGTTCCCCAGCCAATATTTCACTGAGCGATTGATTTTACGGCAAAAACGGTTTGCTTTTATCTGCCCTCCCGTCCCTTCCGATGCCTGCTTCCTTTTCGCTGTCCCTGATCACCTAGATCGACGGGCGCAGGATGTCAGCGAAATTCGACATCGTGTCTTGGGTGAGCATCTTGCAGCATCTACGCATTACACGCGCCATTTCGATTTTTGCGGGCGCGCCGTGGTGGGCAGCGATAATAGGCGCTATTGGCGTCGGCCTGACGTCTTCTGACTTCTGGAGCGGCCGATAGACAAAATTTGTCAGCGACTGGGAAAACAAATGAGGGTTCCGGAATGCTGATTTACAACAGCACTGAAAATAAAGACTGAAATCGGCCGCGTCCGCAAATCTTTTATCAAGCCACACTGTTCTCCTCCAAGATCTCTGTGTTAGGCAGCCCACAAGCGCCAACCTTGCGCGCGACAACGTTACGCTCTCGATATCGAAGGCAGGCGCTAGCATTGAAGGTTTACAGACCAGAGATCGATGGCTTAAGGGCCATATCGGTGATCGCGGTTATTCTGTATCACGCCGAGTTCACGGTTGCCGGCCACACGTTGCTGCGGGGCGGATACATTGGCGTCGATGTGTTTTTTGTGATCAGCGGCTTTCTGATTTCCCAAATCTTGTTGACAGAAATCGAAGCAACCGGGCGTATTGATTTCCTTAAGTTCTACGCTCGGCGTGCGCGAAGAATTCTTCCTGCGTTGTTCGCAGTCATTTTCGCGACAATTCCTTTCGCATATTACCTTTTATTACCATCGGAACTGCTGGATTACGCGAATTCCATAGGTTCGACGCTCCTATTTGGATCGAATATCTATTTTTATTTTACTGCGGCTCAGTACGGGGAGCCCAATACCCTTCTCAAGCCTTTTCTTCACACCTGGTCGTTGAGCGTCGAAGAGCAGTTCTATATTGGGTTTCCGCTCTTATTGCTGATCACACGCCGATACCTGAAATCAAGGTTTTTGCCGTGCGTGTTGCTCGTGGCGTCCCTCAGCTTTGTATTGTGTGTGGTGACGGTACGGTATGATCAGCAGCAGGCCTTCTACTCGCCACTCACCCGGACCTGGGAACTGTTGGCCGGGACACTTCTCGCCTATTACGAGGTGAGGCGTGGACGAACTCGCCCTCGGCCGTTACTCGCGGCGGCCGGGCTTGTCCTCGTTCTTGGTTCGCTCATCTTGTTCAGGAAGGACACGGTTCATCCTGGCGTGTTGACTGTGATCCCAGTCATCGGGACCTGTCTGGTGCTCGCATTTGCCGGTCATCAGGACGCAGTCGGGCGCCTGTTGGCTTCTCGACCGGCGGCGCTCACCGGACTGGTATCCTACTCTTTATATTTGTGGCATTACCCGGTCTTCGCCTTCTTGCGGCTGACAAGCTTGAATCTCAACAACGGCGATAAGCTCCTCGCCATCGCAGCGACGGTCTTGGTCGCGGTCGTGAGCTTTGTCGTTATCGAAAAGCCCCTTCGCCACACCAGGAGAAGCCGCGCTCTCTGGATCACCCTGAGCTCATCAGTTGCAACCATCACGGCTGCAGTTGTGACAGCAATCTCTATGGCCGGTTTTCCTCACAGGTTGGATCAAATTTATCCACCTCTCGCGCAGGCGAACGAAGCACGGCTCGAAAGCACTTTTCTAAGCTTGAACAACAACATTCAAGCTGCGAAGCCCATTATCTTCATAATTGGGGACTCGCACGCCAGAAACTGGTCGATCGCGCTGAAAAATTACATCGACACCGACCGATATCAAGTCGTGGCAGTCAGCTACTTAAACTGCATGGTAGAGATCAAGAACGATATTGTCAGGGCCCCCTCTCGCGCCAGCGTTTACGATAAATACTGCATTCCCTTTGAAAAATTTATCAACGACAAGTCATTGCTCAGCCGAACGAAAGCGATCTTCCTCACGAGCCTTCGGCCTTTTGAGTACACCGTCAACCCCTTCAGGTTTGAGCTTCTTTCCTGGATGAAAAGCCACTCGGATGACGCGCGAATTTTCGTTTTCGGAAATTATTTCCAGCTCGACGAATTACACTCGTGCCTTGGGCTCATGTTTCAGAGAAAATCCGATGCCTCTATATGCCTGCGGGAAGCGACCTATCCGCCGGCCAACCAGCCTTTAGAGCAACTGCCATTTTTCCCATCCAATCTAGCGTTCACCTACGTCGATATCGTCAAGCTTCACTGCGATTACGACAAGGAGAAATGCCTCGCGAGCAGCAGGGGTGTTCCGTTCATCACAGACTGGAACCATCTGACAGCAGAATTTCTGACGACCCTGATTGGTGACATTCTGGAAAAGAGAACCGCCGACCTACGGGGCGACGGTCTCCTCGATTTCCTGGTACCGCCGCACGCCAGGCAATCCGAACGAACTGCAAGTTCTCAGCCGAACGCTGGTCGAACGTCTTCCGCTTCTCCATGAGATTGAGCGGACAGACGCCGGGAACGACGGTGAACTTGGTGTTCAAGTCCGGACTTTCGGCATACCCCATCGTCTCGATCAAGGGTAGCAGCCACGTCGGCTACAGCTGACGGCTCACACGTCACGCCAATCGCCGCCCTTTGGAGTTCTGGATGCCCGACAGCTATTGTCGCGCCACAGCGGCGTTTCCTTCGAACTGCAGAAACCAATCATACACTGCGTGGATACCTTCCTCCAGCGAGATGCGTGGCTTCCAGCCCATGTTCTTCAGCTTGTCGGTGCTCATGAGCTTACGCGGCGTCCCGTCAGGCTTGGAAAGGTCGTGGGCAATTTTTCCTTCGTAACCGACAACACGGCAAACCAACCGCGCGAGCTCGATGATTTCAATGTCCTCTCCCGAACCGACATTGACGTGCTGCGCGTCCGAATAGTTCTTCAACAGGAAAACCAGCGCATCCGCGCAATCGTCAACGTGGAGGAATTCCCGTCGTGGCTTTCCGGTTCCCCAGATGGCAATTTCGGATGCCCCCGTCACCTTTGCGAGGTGCGCTTTGCGAATCAGCGCCGGCAGAACGTGACTGGATTGCAGATCGAAATTATCGCCCGGACCATAGAGGTTGGTGGGCATGGCAGAAATATAATCGCGTCCGTGCTGCTTACGGTAGGCGTCGGCTAGCTTGATCCCGGCAATCTTGGCGACAGCATACCACTCGTTGGTCGGCTCAAGCGGTCCGGTCAGAAGCGCATCTTCAGAAATCGGCTGCGGCGCGAATTTAGGATAAATGCAGCTTGAGCCCAGAAACAGAAGCCTGTCGACGCCGTTACGATGCGCGGCTTCGAAAATATTGGCCTCAATGATCAGGTTATCGTAGAGGAAATCGGCCGGAAAGGTATCGTTCGCAAGAATACCGCCAACCTTCGCAGCAGCGAGGATGATCGCATCCGGTCTGTTCGTCTGGACGAATCTCTCGACCTCGTCCTGCCGTTTGAGATCAAGCTCCTGTCGCGTTGCCGTGATGACAGTACAGTTTTCTGAGTGAAGCCTGCGCACAAGCGCGCTGCCGACCATGCCGCGATGACCGGCGACCCAGATTTTCTTGTCGGACAGGGCGGACACTCAGATCTCTCTCCGGCTGTTTTGAGACTTCCAGTGCTTGACATCCTCCCGCACCATTTCGGCGGCGAGTTCGCGAACCGGGGTCTTGTGGTGCCAGCCCAATTTCTGACGTGCCTTGGTCGGGTCGCCAAGCAAAAGGTCGACTTCCGTCGGACGGAAATACCGCGGGTCGATTTCCACAAGGCAGGCACCGGACGCGGCGTCATAACCCTTTTCGTCGACGCCGGACCCCTTCCATTCCAAAGCAATGCCTACGTCGGCAAAAGCCCACTCCACAAACTGGCGGACACTCGTCGTCTCACCGGTCGCCAAGACGTAGTCATCCGGCTTGTCCTGCTGCAGCATGCGCCACATGCCCTCGACATATTCACGCGCGTGGCCCCAGTCACGCTTGGCGTCGAGATTGCCGAGGAAAAGCTTATCCTGCCGCCCCAGATGGATGGCAGCCACCGCCATCGTGATCTTGCGCGTGACGAAGGTTTCGCCGCGAAGCGGGCTTTCGTGATTGAAGAGAATGCCGTTCGACGCATGCATGCCGTAGGCCTCGCGATAATTCACGACGATCCAGTAGGCATAGAGCTTGGCTGCGGCATAGGGAGAACGCGGGTAAAAGGGCGTCTTCTCGTTCTGCGGCACTTCCTGCACAAGACCGTAGAGTTCCGAGGTCGATGCCTGGTAGAATCGGGTCTTTTCCTCAAGGCGCAGGATACGGATCGCTTCGAGCAATCTCAGCGTCCCGACACCATCGGCGTCCGCTGTATATTCAGGCGTTTCGAAACTGACGCCGACATGGCTTTGTGCGGCGAGATTGTAAATTTCATCCGGCTGCGTCTGCTGCACGATCCGAAGGAGATTGGTCGAGTCGATCATATCTCCATAATGCAGAATGAAGCGCGGATGCGCCTCATGCGGATCCTGATAGATATGTTCGATGCGGCCGGTATTAAAAGACGAGGACCGCCGCTTGATACCATGCACGGTATAGCCTTTGCTCAGAAGCAATTCGGCCAGATAGGCACCATCCTGACCAGTCACCCCAGTGATAAGCGCGGTTTTCGTCATTTTCTACGTCGTCTTTCGATGCAATCTTCGGGACGTGTTTATGGAAACGGCTGAACTAGCGCAACCCCCATGTAACCGAGCCAGACAAGCGAAATGGGCGTTGCGGATCTCTGCGGTTGACGTGGGACTGGCACAATGAGACTAGAGTTTTCCAAATTATCAGATCTCCAAGGGGGATAATATGATCCTGGTGACCGGGGGAGCCGGTTTCATTGGTGCGAATTTCGTACTCGATTGGCTTGCGCTTCATGATGAACCGATCGTCAACCTCGATGTGCTGACCTATGCCGGCAACCTGGAGAACCTCGCCTCCGTCCGGGAGGACCCGCGCCACCTCTTCGTCAAAGGCAGCATCGCGGACTATGATCTTATTGAAGAATTGCTCCGCTCTCATCAGCCTCGCGCGATCCTGAATTTCGCTGCCGAAAGTCACGTCGATCGATCGATCCACGGGCCTGAGGAATTTATCCAGACGAATATCGTCGGTACTTTTCGCCTGTTGGAGGCTATCCGCGGATTTCTTGCCTCACAAGATGAAGCCTTCCGAGAGAGCTTCCGTTTTCTTCACGTGTCGACGGACGAAGTCTACGGTTCGCTTGCCCCGGCGGAGGCGGCTTTCAGCGAGCATCGCAAATACGAACCCAACAGCCCTTATTCCGCAAGCAAGGCAGCGAGCGATCATTTGGTTCGCGCCTATCATCACACCTACGGGTTACCTGTTCTGACGACGAACTGTTCGAACAATTATGGTCCCTATCATTTTCCCGAGAAGCTTATTCCCCTGGTCATTCATAATGCCCTCTCGGGAAAGCAGATCCCAATCTACGGCGACGGGATGCAGGTGCGCGACTGGCTATTCGTCAAGGACCATTGCAGCGCGATCCGGTGCGTTATGGAGAATGGAAAGGTTGGGGAGACCTATAATGTCGGCGGCAGAAACGAGCTGACCAATCTATCGGTGGTCAATACGCTCTGCGAGAGCCTCGATGAATTGAGGCCCCTGCCACACGGGGCGAGCTACAAGGCCCAGATCTCCTTAGTGCGCGATCGGCCTGGTCATGATCGCCGTTACGCCATCGATGCGACCAAGATCGAGCGGGAGCTGGATTGGCGCCCGGTTGAAACATTCGAGACAGGCATTCGTAAGACCGTCGAATGGTATCTCGCCAACCAAGCATGGGTCGAAAACGTCACAAGCGGCGGCTACCGCCAATGGATCGACCGCCAGTATCAATAGCGGGTCGGAGGAGGCAGGGCTTCTCCTCGCGAGCGCGACGTCAATACCTGATGAAATTGTGCAGGAAGCGTTTGACCGACAGGGGCACATGACGTTGCACCCATCTGCGCGCCATGACCTTGAAAAAGGGGCGAAGGCCGCCGGAAAAGCCTGGGGAAATCGTCCTGATCACCTTCAGGGCTCGCATCAGAGCGCGCTCGTAAGTCTCGTAGACAGCCACCGGCTCTTCGCAAACGGCGGTGTAGAAAGTCGACAACCGATCGAACATGCCATTGGTCAGCAACTGAAACTGGTGAAAGTGATAAAAAATCAGAGGCGAACCATCGACCTCGATCTTGCCTGATGCATCCTGCGTAAAATGCAGCTTTTCGTAATTCCAGGGAGCAACCCCAGCTCCCGGATGCTCGATGATATGGCAATTCGGATAGAGATCCGGCCATTCGTCCAGATATTTCTGGTCACCCATCTTGCCGTCTTCCAGGCGATAGTAGCACCATTCGATGCACTGCTCGCGCCAGCGCGCAAGGCAGCGCATTCCCTCTTCATCGCGTCGGAAACTCACCCATTCCACACAGAAGCGGCCGTTTACTTCCCTGTTCTGCAGCCGCGGGGCAAAGCGGTGTTCGATAATGGCGATGGAACTATTACCGATCTCATCAAAAATTGGACGGAGCGGTGAATAGAACAACAGATCGGAGTCGAGATAGGTGATGAAATCGATTTCCGGATGCTGCTCCAGCACGAAACTCGGCAGACACGGCGACAAGGTCCAGCAATATTCAGCGACGCCGCGCGATTTCTTCGCTTCCAGAAGTTCCGGCGTCTCGAGATCGGCAAGTGCAATGCAGGTAATGTAGGACCTCTTGGAGGCGGTCAGAATCTCCTGCGTCTGCTGGTCCATGCAAAGCACAAAAACATGCGCGTCTGGGCACCACTGGACGAGGCTCTCCATCATGGCCAACCCCTTGATGAGATAGCCGCTGTCGAAAAGGGTACAAAAGTAGTTCGTCATGACTGGGATTGTTTCCTGCACAAATAAGTGCGGCTTGCATTGCCTTTGCTACTATCACTTGGGTCGACGTTCTCATTCAGCGTGAAGGTCGCCTGGACCTGCAGGCCGTGAACTCGGAAGATATCCAATAGCTGCGGCTCGGAAAAATGGATTTCTATGGTCTCGACGCCATAAGCTTGCTTGCGGAAATACTTCGTCGGCTCGCCATAAACAACAGGCGTACGGTGAAAAATCACGTAGTCTCTGGCAACCCGGACGGTCTCGGCGATCGCCGCTTCATATTCGGGAATATGCAGCAGGCAACATCCCGAGACCACGACATCGAAAGCTTCATCCTGGTAGCTGAGCCGCGTCGCATCCTCCACGTCGAATGACAGTCCCGGGTAGATGCTACGTGCCATATCGATGAAAGCGTCGGAGTAATCACAGCCCCGATAGCGCAGAGGCAAGCCATTCACCTCAAGCACTTCGGAGTAATATCCGCTGGAACAGCCGATTTCGAGCAGCGAGCCATTCGCCGGCAGGATTTCGATTCTGCGTAAGGCGGCGGTAAAAACATCGAATACATCGATGGAAGCGCCGCTGCGATATTCCCTCAGCTGGCGCTCGACGAGGGTCCTCTGACGTGCTGGCAGATCACTCGCTTTCCAAGATGCAGCAAGCCGCGAACTTTCACTGTCTCTACGATCCGCGTCTATCTCCACATAGCGTGATGATACGGATGTCGCAGGCAATAGATGTTCACGCAATCGCTTCAATTGGCTCTTCACTCCCGGAAAGCGATTGAGAGTCGCGCGCAGAAAGGACATCAGCCCTGTCCCCCCAGATATCGCTCAAGGATCGGCACCAGTTCTTCCATTCTTGACTTATAGGTGTGGTCCCTCAGCGTTCTTGCCTGACCAGCCTTTGCTATCGCGTCGGCCTCGTCGGGGTGGTCTATATAGTGGCGGACAAGTTCAGCCGCTTCCTCGGGGCTGGAATAGGCAACCACCTCCTTGCCGACCTCGAAGATCTCACCGAGATTATCCTTCCTGTCGGTTATGAGCAGCGATCCGACCCCGGTCGCCTCATAGAGCCGCATGTTGTTGGCATTGTTCTCGGCAACGTTGATATGCCGGTTCACGGTAATCCGGCTGCGCGCCAGAGCACGATACATATCCGGACCCCAGACTTCGCCATTGTGGCGTTTTCGAATCGGAGAGGAGCGCGGAAGCGTCCTGGCACCGTAGCCGAAAAATTGTATCGGCGTGGTGTTGGCAAGATGTTCGAGCAAGGGGATCGCCTTGCCATGATGGCGGCTTATACCGCCGACAAAGCTCACCTGCACATCGCGCGCGATATCGCCAAGGATATCGAGCACCCGCGTATCGAAGCCAATCCTGAAATATTCGGACTTTATCCCCATCTCGCGAAAACGCGGCACGAAATGAGGGAAGGATGTCAGAATGAGGTCATAGGGCCGCAGAAAGCCGTCGGGCGGCAATGGACAAGCGATCTGCCCCACGATCAATGGTACAGTCTTTTTCAGCTCTGTCAGCGCATGAGGCGGAAAGAAGCTGAGATCCTGGCAATAGAGTACATCCGGCTTGAATGCGCGGACCCGCGCCATCGCGACCTCGAGCAAGCCAGGGAGGGCCGCAAGGCGCGCGCCGATATAAGGCAGCCTGAAAAACCGATGCGGCAACTTCATCGCCCAAGGGCTGAATGGTTCGCTGTTCTCCCGCGCCCAAGCCGATTGAAGCGGAACACAATTGCCGACGATATCGATGACGTCGCACCCCAGTTCCTTCAGGTGGCGCGAATAGAAATCGGACGTGCCGAACGCTGCCTCAAGCAGAGCGTCCGTCTGCCTTTGGGAAGAGGCCGACCTCAGATCACGATTGCGACGATAATGCATCGTCAGAAATCGGGAATAGTAGGTATCGAATACGGCAATCCGCATGACGCTAAATCCTAGTTCTTTGTCGCGGAGAGTCGGAGTTCCACCAGAAGACTATCGCCCTGCCCCATGGCGTCCAGAGTTCGGTTTCCAAAGCCCATCATCACACCGGCAAGGCGTGCGCCCCGCGAGACTGCGACGTTGCGGACCTTTTGAATGAAGCTCGGCGGCTTCTGAGAGTCGCCGCTTTCCGACCAGGTATTGGACGCCTTGCCCTCCTGTCGCTGCTCCCGAGACATTCTAAGCTGAAGCACCGTCCAAAGATTGGGCGTAATCGTCCTGATACGCTCGACATCATAACCGGATTTTCGAGCAAGTAGAGCAAAGGACGTTCGATTGAAATGGTTCTGGTGGTATGGAATGTGCCAGTTTATCCAACGTTCTTTCCAGAGCTTGCGATGAAAGGAACCGGTATTCGGGAAAGCCAGTACGACGCGCCCGCCTCTATTGAGACGATCCTTGAGTGCCGCCAGCATTGCAAGCGGATCGGGCACATGTTCGATGACCTGGTTCAGCACGATGAGGTCGAATTTCTGATCGGTGAACGGCACGTCATAGATGTTGCCGATATGAACGCGTAGAGCATATTTCTCCGCGATCGTACGAACGTTCGGATCAGCCTCGACACCCCAACATTCCACGCCGAGCCTGCGCATCTCCAGAAGGGAGAGGCACGACCCGCAGCCGATATCCAGTACCTTCTGTCCCGGCTTGGCCAGATAGTGTCCCTGGTTGTCGGTACCAGCAATCCATCGGCGGAACCCGGCGAGAGGTTTCTCGACGAGAGCAGCCTCTCTTTCCAGCGCATTAAAATCGATCTCCCGACGGGGATAATAATTGCTGTAGAGCGCAGGCAGATCCTCTTCCGTCAGCCGTGGTGTCGTCGACATGTGGCCACAGGAAACGCATCGGTCTATCGCATAGACGCCTGGGCAACCGTATCGGTCATCGCTGATACGCTCGATAAAAGTTTGCATCTTCGATCCGCATGCGATGCACTGCTGATGCTGGCCGCCACTCATATTGTTCCTTCCCTTCGTTTCGCCAATGACCTCCACGTCGAAAACGCGCGGCTGCACGAGAAATACGCCATTCGGATCGGTGCTGTAACGCGTTGCACCGGTGAGCCGACAAGCGAATAGAAAATGAGGCGCTGAAACACGTTGTGAGGCGAACGCCTGCCAAATAACTGCTTCCGCCACGAAAGTCTGGATGTGTCATTTCCATATATCGGAGGCGAATAAACGATTGCGTTGCTGCTGACAACCAGGGGCACACCCGCGCGCGCGAAGCGCATGGCGACTTCGTAGTCAGCCATATAGTGCGGCAGAAGGGACGGCCGCATGCCCCCATGTTTCCTGAACAGGGGCGCAGGATAGAGCGTTCCCCGACCACTCAGCGCATCGACGCGGTACTGGCTTTTGGGCGATCGCTTTTCCGTTTCGCTCAATTCCGAAAGCAGATCCCACACCGCAAGTCGGTTGACGTTGACTTTCGCCCCAATACTGACAAGGGGCGGATCCCGGCCCTCTTCGTGGATGACGCTTCCGACCGCGGCCCCGCCATTTTCCCTGGATGTCTGCACCAAGGTCTCAACATAATGCTCGTCGAACCAGGTATCGTTATTGAGAAATAGGACATAGTCGTCCGCTTGGCAGGACGGAAGTACGTGTTTCAGTCCTTCCTCGATGGCACCCCCCCACCAAAGATTGCCGTCGCTTCGGATTTCAACCACATCACTCTGCGACTGCAGGTATTCCGCCGTTCCGTCTGTCGAACCGTCGTTGACAACGACGATTGTCAACGCAGGGAAGAGCGTCTGTCTCCTGAGGGCTTCCAACACCTTTCGAGTGTGCTCCAGACGATTGAAGACAGGGATAATGACGTTCACGCGCATTCGCTAGATTTCCAACTTCTCGAGAAACCAGCCAACATACGGCCATTCGTGCTGCTGAGACGCTGGTGTAACGCCAATGCCCCAACGCTTCAATTCTTGCAAGGGCGGCGGCGTCACGAAGCCAAATGTTCCGGCTGGCTGGAAACGATCCACAACCTCATAATCATGCTTGGCAAAACTGGCCTGCATTTCATCCGCGTTCAAGAACCATACCGGATAGCTCGCGCTGTAGATCCACGCCGGCACATGCTGCACGAAGGGTGCGGCTGCGACGTCGAATTGCGCTGCTGTCCTGTCGATAAGTATGAACTTGACGCCTCTCGACAGAAGCTCCTCGAGATATTTATCAGGATGTTCAAGATATTGAAGAACGCCGGAGAGCAGAACGACGTTAGGCCTCACACGATCGATCGCCTCATCCACGCTGTCGGAAAAGCTCAATTCTCCGTCTTCGAATTCGGCTCTGCCCGCGCTCATAAAATGAGGCTGCTCGACAACGCACCAATTCAGTTCCGCAAGATGCGCCAAGGCCAAACGGTGTTGGAAATAAGAACTTCCCAACGCGCCCCCGAAGTCGACCACCCTCAAACGAAGATCGGAACGGGACGCGACATAGAGAAGCCAGGCGAGCAGAGGATGCGAGTAGCTTCTTTCCTTGAAAACGACGGTGTCTCGCTCGTAGGAGGCACGTCCCTGAACAACTGCGCGTGTCGCGTCAAGAGCCTTGGCAAGAATAGCCGGCGCATCATATCCGTCTGAGGCAGCCATGGCCGAGCGCCAATCATCGTAAGGCCCGTCGAAAAAGACGTTATGACGCCGAAACTCGCTCCAGATGTGCTGTTCACGGGCCAGCGGCGAATCCCGCGACACCTCAAGCAAACAGTGAAGGCCCGGGAGCGAAAAACCAATGTGCCTCATTTCTCGAACCAGGCTTCGAACGGCCGTCGCTCAAATTCGTCCAGCGCCCCACCGGGTGTGGAATTGAGGATGCGGATATCATTCGCTCTCGCGATATTCGCGATGGCTCGATATTGTCGCCACAGTCGCGCCAGCTGCTGAAACTCGTCGTGACGGGTCCTTGTCAGGGTGCCATCCGCATTTACGGTGAAATCTTTTCCCTTTTGCACCTTGAGGTCGAAGGCGTATCCATAGCTCGATGTCAGGAAACGATCGTGGTCGACGCCGAGCAGGATGATCTCTTTGAAACCAAGGTACATCGCTATCATCAAGGCCATCACCGGCACCGACTCGACACGAGGGACCGGTCGAGAGATATCGACGACTTCCTCTGACGTTCTTTCGTCGAAGCTTTCACCGAGCACAAGATACCGAACCGTTCGCCCTGAAAACAGATTGTGTTCTCGAACGAGCTCCGCTTCAGTGGAACTGAGAAAAAGTTCTGCGGCGCCGCCCAGGTGCGAATGCATCTCGTCAAACCAGCGGATCACGTCTTCCGATGTCATCAATCCGTAGGTAATCTGCGGGACACAATGATAACGTGACTGGAACTTGCCAAAATCGGAGTGCAAATAGCCGTTGGAAACGGTTATAACGGTTTCGCCTTGAAGGCGCGACAGATCCAAGCCCTTGACGCTCGGGCCGTTTCCTAAAATAAAACAGCGGCCGCCCTCGTGCTGACCAGCAAGCTGTCTATTTTCTGCCAGTGACCTCGCGACATCAGCAGAGAATTTGTGGCGAGTACTTAGCCTGCGCCTCAACTCATGCACACCATAGGGGAGCAGCATGGAGCCAAAGGTCAAAATCTTTCTCAAAGCTGCAGCCACTTTACGACCTCAAAAACCTCCGCGTATTTTACACCGATGCGCTGGCCGGCGTTCTCCGCTTCATTGCGGAAGAAGCTCACCCATTTCCGCCCGGTGCGCTCCATCTCGGATTCATGGGCAAGGATCGCCTTTTCCTTCTGGTCCCAATGAGATGTGATGTCGACGTAGAAATTCCCCCTGAAATCGACCGTCGAATGATACCAGTTGCTGCGGTACATCAAGAGGCGGGGCACGTGGCGGCAGCTATGCAGGGATGCGCGCGACAAGGCCAGATGGTCATGGTGGATGTCTCCGACCCAATGCGTATAGACCATGTCGATCTTCAGATCCTGTACGAGCTTGAGGATCTCGATATTCAGCGGATCGACGAATTCGATCTGTAGCGTTTTGAAATCGCCGCAAAACATCTTGTGAACGCCGAGAATTTCCATCGCGGCATCCGCTTCCGCTCTGGCGACCTGGCTGCTGCGGACGGACTGGTCATATTGGTTGGAAAAGCCGGATACGGTTGCGACATAGACGTAAACGGTGTCGCCGTTTGCCGCATGGCGCGCCAACGCACCGCCACAGCCCAGTTCGACGTCGTCAAAATGGGCACCGATCGCGAGAATATTCATTTGCAACTCCAGAGCAGGTCACGCGTGCCTGCAATACCACAATTCAGCAGTGTGTCGAGGATGCTGAGATAGGGAACGAATTCGCCGAACGGCTGTGGATAAACCGGATGAACGAAATGCTGCCACTCGATTTCGATCCCGGCTGCCTCGAATAGTTCGGGCTGCATATAGCCGCGCGCGCCGAGACCCGAGAGATATCGCGTCGCTCCGACTTTGCGCAGCAATTCGACAAGCAACTCGTTCTTATGCCCTTCCGGGCTTAATGTGCTCGACCGCACCGTCGGCATGGTGACTTCAAGCATATCCAGAATGCCTTCGAGGAAATGCATGTTAAAATCAGCCAACAAGTCGAACCTCTTGCCGTAGAGGGCCTCGATGCGCGGAAACACTTCTCCCCAACCCGGGGACTTACGATAGTTTTCGCGAAGCAGGGAAAGGTTTTGGTCTATCCAGACGGTGCCGGGCGCCAGTTCCACCTCGTTGACCGGGGTGCCGAAGCTTGGCTTTTTGATTCCGACAGTAAGCCAGCGATCCCCCTGCGCCGTCTTTATTTTATCACGGTGCGTCCAGCTCTTGCTCGTGCCATGGACGAACTGAACGTGATCCAGAACGATGTAGAGGTCGGCGTTCAGAAAACGTTGAAAAAAGCCGAGATAGGATGCAAAGTCCGGCTGATGAATAACCGCTGTGATGGTCATGCAGCCAGTCTTTCCAGCAAATCGGCAACGCGGTCGACCCCACCAAGATCAACCTTGGTCATGGCAGTCTGGCTCATGGTCCTGATGGGAATCGGCGTTTCCAGGATGCCGAGATCGAACGCCGAGTGATGCCCGGCAAAGAACGCTGCGCCCAGATCTTCGAGCGCACGCCCGACCGGGATTTCAAAAGGTTCGTTGGCGATCACCACACACGGCAAACCGGCTGCACAGGCTTCGAACGGGGTAACACCGCCGCCGGTAATCGCCAGATCGTGTCCATGCATCTCTGCCGCCAGCGACGGCACCTGGTTGAGCAGCTTGAACCGATCCGGTGCTGCGGTCGAGACCACTTCTTCAAGCTCCGCCATATGTTGAAAGCTCGGGCCTGTGACGATGGTGACAGGAAAGGGCCTGCTGCTGAGCCATTTGGCGACGCGGACGGTCACGCCGTAAGTATCGGCGCCGCCGAGCGTGACTAGGACCGATGCAAGGCTTTGCCGAAGTCTGCGAAACGCTGCGATTTCGGGATTGAGTATCATGTACTCCAACCCCAGCCGAACATCCTTACCCTTGAGACCCTCAGTCTTTTCGAACAGGAGAGCGCAGATATTCATGTCGGCAAGTTCCGCGCCATCACCACGATCATCAAAGGTAACAAGCTTGGCGCCCAATCGTTTGATCGTCTCGCTGTGGGACAGCTGCGTATTCAGGCGGTCGTTAATCCAGATTGAGGACGGAGCGGCAGCTTCGAGGAAATCCTTCTCCCATCCCGTCACGGCAGCCAGATCATAAAGCGCCACGTCAAAGCCGCGATCCCGTATGATTCTCAACGAATTCGGATGATCGTTCGCCAAAAATCGAACCGGCTGACCGCGTGAACGCAGTTCGGAGGCGAGCGTCAGCGACCGAAACAGATGCCCCATGCCGCGTGCATGCGAGCTTTCTATGCAGAAGACGAACATAGTCTGATCGCTTCTTCTGTCCCGAGCCAGTTCCCGCCCCCGCGCGCCGCAAGAGTACAAGCACGTCTCCAGTCTTCTTCTGTATCTACCGTCAGGCGCAGTTCGGGGGATATTTTGGCCGGCGGCACCTCAAGCTTGCCGATCTTGAACAGTTCCGGCCGATCGGTGAAATATTCATTCACATGTTCGCGATGGTGCGGCAGCATCCCCTCGCGATGACTGCGCGACAGGGCTTCGAACGTAAATATCTCGGCGCCGACACCGATGGGCAACTGTCCGAACGCGTGCGTATAGTCGAATCCCTGCTTTTGATGCAGGTCGATCAGCCTCTCCAGTTCCTCGATATCAGTGAACGGATTGTCCGCGGTCAATCGCACGATATCCGACATCCCAAGCGATCTCGCACATTCGAAATAGCGATCGAGAACATCGGCTTCGTTGCCACGAAAGCAGCTTACGCCGTGCTCAAGACACCAGGCTTCGATCATATCGTTCTCGCCGGCCGATGATGTTGCAACGACAATCCTAGCAGGCCGCTTCAGCATTTGAAGCCTACCCAGGACATGTCCGAGAAGCGGCTTACCGGAAATGTCGCGAAGCACCTTTCCCGGTAACCGGGTTGATCCCATCCGCGCCTGGATAATGATTCCAAGCCTCACGCCAGATCGCTCCACTGGAGAACGGCGTCCGCATCAAGGTCGTTTAAAACCCGCCGTCCCGCGAGCGCTTCGAAATGCTTGGGCTCGACTCCCGTCCCAGGTCGTTTGACCGAGATATCGCCGGCAGAGATGACATGGCCGGCTTTGAGCGGTCGATTGACGACAATGCTCTTGCGGTTGTTCAATCTTGTCGTCGCCTCGCTGGCTGCCGGTTCCTTGCGACCACTGCCTTTCATGACCTCGAACGCACGTATCGCATCCACAAGCCATTTCATTTCTGCTGGATCGGCCGAGAGCATGTGGTCGGGACCGTCGGCGGCTTTATCGTAGGTGAAATGCCGCTCTATAACCCGTGCACCCATCGCGGCAGCACAAAGGCTTGCGACCGGGGTCAACGTATGGTCGGAATAGCCGACGTCGAGATCGGGAAACGCCTCCATCATCGTTTGCATTGCACGCAGGTTCACATTTTCCGGATGCGTCGGATAGCTTGTGATGGCGTGCAGCAGAATGAGCTTCTGATTGCCCGCCTCCTTGATTGCCGCAACGGATTCCCGAACTTCGTCGAGCGTCGACATCCCCGTCGACAGGATTATCGGCTTGCCCGTTTTTGCCAGGTAGCGGAGAAAGGGAATGTTGACCGCATCGTCCGAGCCCACCTTGTGGGCACCAACCCCACACTTCTCCAACAGATCGACATCCGTTTCGTGTGAGGGCGACGAAAACCAGTCCAGCCCATGCTCTTCGGCATAGCGGAAAACCGCTTCGTGAAGCTCGTGCCCGATTTCATACCTGCGGAAAAGCTCGAATTGCGAGGTAACGCCGGTATTTTCCATATCGAACATGGCGTTGCGGCTCGACAGGGTCTCTGCGCGATAAGTCTGGAGCTTGACAGCATCCACGCCGGACGCCTTCGCCTCGTCGATCAGCCGTCTTGCCGGGTCAAAAGTCGTAAAATTCCCGCCGATTTCGGCGATAATATAACACCGGTCAGGTCGGTAGTTCCGGAACATCTGCTACTCCCGCAATTCACTATACAGCCGGTGTTCCAATAGCGGTAACACTGCGATGTCATCCCGCACACGACCGGTTTGCAACTCCGGCTGCTTTCCTATTTTCCGATTTCCTGAGCCCGATCCACGTAATTTCGGACAATTACTTTCCGGCCGCAGATTTCCGTCGGCTCATCATCCGTCAGGCGAGGTAGATAGCATCGGCGGCATACTTCGCTTTTCAAGAAGCCCTGCGGTTCCTTGTGCAAGGCGCGGACTGCATTCATTTTTTCGCCGTGCCAAATCTGGTGTACCGTCTCCTTGGTCGCGTCACCAATGACTTCGCGATTTTCCTCGTCGTTCGAGCACTTCATCACAAGCCCATCGGCGCCGATAACGAGGCGCTGGTATTGCTGCGGGCAGGTGAAGTTATCCAGATATTGAACGTCAGAATCGTTTCCGAGATAGTCGATCAGCGGATTGAAGGCGACTAGATCCACGTGTGGTGCAAACGTCTCATAGTAAAGATCCGGATTTTCCCGGATCGCCGGCCAGATGCCTTGCACCTTGACGACCGGACGATGGAGACCACGCTCGTCTTTGTACTTCTTGATGTCCTTGATCTTGTCGAGCAGGGCCTCGAACTTGATTGGCTTGCGGATTTTCTCGTAGGTCTCACCGGTGCCATCGATCGAAACGGTGATCCAGTCGATGCCGGCATCGACGAGCTGAGCGAAATAGTCTCTGTTGAGCTTGAAGCCGTGCGTGAGGGTCGAGACTTCCTTGATCCCATGGTCCTTGGCATAGCGCACACAGTCGGCGAAGCGCTTGTGCAGCGTGGCCTCGCCCCGCAGCGACAGACGGATCGCAGGAACCTTGCCGCCGATCTCATCGATGATACGGCAGTAGAGATCCCAGTCCATCCGCGTCGTGTTCACACTTTTCTTGAACTCGTCGCTGATCGTATAACACATCGGGCAGCGCAGATTGCAGATCGATGCCAGCTCGAGATCGACGAGCAGCGGATAGTCCGAAACCTGCTGGTTCAGGGCATACTCTGACCATTTGCGACGGTAATCCGCGTATTCTGCTTCCCAGCCTTCACCCCGGAACTTGTCGAACGCGGCTTCGCGCTCGACCGTGTCCATCGAGTAGTTGCCCTTATTGATCGGAACGTAACGCTCGTTCAATTTACGACTCCTTCATCATCGCGCGCATCCCGGCCGGCAGATCCCATTCCGGCCGCCATCCGAGAACGGTGCGAGCCCGCGTGATATCAGCCCGCACGTCAGGTATTTCATTCCGCCGAACTGTGCAAGATGACACTACAGGTAGATCGGTGCCGGCAGCTTCTTGCAAGATGTCGATTATTTCCTGCACCGAATACGACATTCCGGAGCCGATATTGATGCAATGGTAGCCTTCCGCGACGTCCATGGCCTTGGCAAAGGCGCTCAGGACATCGTCAACGAAGATATAGTCACGCCGGGGACTGAGATCCAGGACCTGTATTTCCTGCTTCGCCCGTATCCGGTTCAGAAGCGTCGGTATCAGAAATTCGGGTCGCTGCCCTGCGCCATATATATTGAAAAGACGCAATACCACCACCGGTATCTGCTCGTGCGTGGCGGCGAACTCACAAAGCTGTTCGGCAAGATGTTTGGAAAGAGCGTAAGGGTTGTTCGGCCTGACCGGATCGCTTTCATGGATCGGCAGCCGGTCAGGCGCTCCGTAAACATAGGCGCTTGCGAACACGAGTTTGGCCTTGTGTCGCTTGCACCAGTTCAAAGCGTGTTGCGTTCCGAGGACGTTGGCGGCCGTGAAACTCGGTCCTTGGCTCCAGCTATCTGGAACGAATGTCCTGCCGGCAAGGTGAAACAGCGTGCGTGCGGCGGGAAGCTCCTGCCAAACCTTTTCTTCGCTTATATCACCATGCGTTCGGTCAAGCGCGAGCACGTCAAAACCAGCCTGCTCGAGCCGTCTGACCAGACGCCTCCCAAGAAAACCGCCAGCACCAGTAACGATGGCATCAACCATTCAAGAACCTGGACCGCATGGATTCGAACTGCTCGATCGCCAAGGCATAATCGTCAGGCCGTCCTATATCGAGCCAATAGCCCGCAAAATCTCGAACCGTGGCCGGCTTGCCGGCCGCGAGAAGATCAAGCATCAACTGATCAAAGCCGTAGGCGCCACCTTGTGGTATGTGCTCGACGGCCGTCGAAGACACCATGTAGACACCCATGCTGACCTTGTATTCGGCTGTCGGTTTCTCACGAAAACCGGTCAGCAGCCCGGCCTCGCCGGTGTCAAGAACGCCATAGTCTATGCGATGCTGACGCGTCTTGGACGAGATCGTGAATATATTCCCGTCGCGGACGTGAGCATCATGAAAATCGGCATAGTTCAGATCTGTCAGAATGTCGCCGTTCATTACCAGGAAATTCTCCGGCAGATCCTTTATCAGCCGCAGCGGTCCCATAGTGCCGAGAGGTTCGTCCTCGAGCGAATAGTCGATGCGTACGCCCCATTTGTCACCATCCTGGAAAAAAGCCCTGATCAGCTCGGCCTGGTGATTGACGGCAAGTGTTATATGCTGAAATCCGCCTGATATCAGCTGACGAATGATCACCTCAAGGATCGGATAGTCGCCGATGGGCATCAGAGGCTTTGGAAGCACGACAGTATAGGGCCGCAACCGCGTTCCCATTCCACCCGCCAAAATGACTGCGCGCCTAGACATTGAAGATATCCGCTTTGTATCTCGCCAGGTTGTGCAGCTGACGCAGCCAGTCGACCGTCGCTCTCAGACCATCTTCCAAGCTGTAACGCGGCGAAAACCCCGTCAGAGACCTGATCAGGCTGTTGTCGCAGCACAAACGTTCCACTTCGCTGTTTGCGGGGCGCAAACGCTGTTCGTCGCATTCGATCTCCACGCTGACGCCGATGATGTCGGCTATCAGCCGAACGGTATCGCCGATCGAGATCTCGCTGCCGGAGCCGATATTGACCGTCTGGCCGATGGCTTCGTCGCAGGCGGCGAGCGCCAGAAAGCCGTCGCATGTATCCTGGACGAAATTGAAATCCCGCGTGGGTGACAGCGCGCCAAGCTTCAGTGTCGTCCGTCCGCTCAGAAGCTGCGAAATCACTGTCGGAATAACCGCCCTTGCAGATTGTCGCGGGCCGAAAGTGTTGAAAGGCCGTGCGATCGTCACCGGCAGGTCGAAGCTCGAATGATAGCTGTAGGCGATCGCATCGGCACCGATTTTGGACGCCGAATAGGGCGACTGCGCCTGCAGGGGATGGCTTTCGCTGATCGGCACAAAACGCGCCGTGCCGTAGACTTCGCTTGTCGAGGTCTGGATGACACGGCCGACGCCGGCATCGAGAGCGCCCTGAAGCACGTTCAACGTGCCATGCACATTGGTATCAACGTAACTTGACGGCGCCTGATAGGAGTAGGGAATGGCGATAAGCGCGGCCAGGTGAAATATCGTATCCACGTCTTTGGCAACGGTGCGCATCTGAGCTGGATCGCGGACGTCGCCGAGGACTACCTCAAATTTGCCGCGGTATTCAGACTGGTCAAGCCAGCCCCAGCTGGAAAACGAATTGTACTGGCAGAGGGCGCGAACTTCGATGCCCGACCTGACCAGCGTCTCGACAAGATGAGAGCCGATAAACCCATCCGCCCCGGTGACAAGCGCTTTCTTCATTTCAAAATACCCTCAGAATCGCGCAGGAAGAGCTTCTCCACTTCCCAAGGCAATTGGATCGCCGAAATCGATGGCTTCCGCTGCTGACCAAGCATCTGGATAATCCCGACATTATCTTCTACGTCAAACCGGATGCCCTCAGCGACCGAATAGATCGAGAACCGGCTCGATATGCCGAGCCGCAGATAGAAGGTGCCCGTGTTGAGGAGATAGCCCGGAAATTTGACGCGAGCTCTATAGTAACCGGCTGGCCGGGTATCCAAGCGACCAACGTCGAGTTCGGGATCGGATAGGCTGACGAGCGTGGTGTAGCCGTCTTCCATCTTGATCTGCATCCCGACCGATAGGCCGGAAAGAGGCTCCCTCAATTCGTATTCGACCTCGACCGAGAATCCCTTCGAAAGTTCCAGTGTTCCAGAAACTTCATCCCTGTCGTTCAGTACCGCGACACGGCAGATAATCGCCTTTCCGTCGACGTCCTCGGGATTGACCGAGTAGCTTGCTGTACCACCGAATTCCGGGCGATCGAGATAGGCCTTTATCACATCTCCGGTATCGCCCATCGCGGCGACCTTGCCATCAGCCATTAGAATCGATTTCGGGCAGATGCTGCTTATGGCGGTCATATTGTGGCTGACGAAGAGAATCGTTCGACCGGCCTTCGTGACTTCCTGCATGCGCCCCATGCATTTGTTCTGGAAGTTGACGTCTCCGACGGCCAGCACCTCGTCAACCAGAAGAATCTCCGGCTCAAGATGCGCTGCGACGGAGAAAGCCAGACGCACATACATTCCAGATGAATATCGCTTCACAGGCGTGTCGATAAATTCGCCGATTTCGGCAAATTCGACGATCTCATCGAATTTAGATCTGACCTCGGCGCGGTTCATGCCAAGGATGGCGCCGTTGAGATAGACGTTCTCTCGACCGGTGAGCTCTGGATGAAATCCGGTGCCGACCTCAAGTAAGCTGGCAATTCTGCCCCGTATACCGATGAAACCCGAATTGGGCATGGTGATGCGTGACATTACTTTCAGCAGCGTAGATTTTCCGGCGCCGTTCCTGCCGATAATTCCGACGATCTCGCCGTGCCCGACCTCGAAGGAGACATCATCAAGCGCATGAAAGATGTCGCCCTTCAATCGCGACTGCTTTCTCTTGTCGGAGGCATAGTCGGATACAGATATATTCGGGTCCGGTAGATTTCGCCACTTCGCCCACCAGCTTTGCAGGTCGCGATAAAGGGTGCCATGATTGATCACGCCAAGACGATACAGCTTGCTGACGTGCTCTGCTCGAATAACAACATCGCTCATCAGACGGTATCCATCGCGTTAGCTTCCGCCCGCGAGAAAAGTGCCAGCCCGCATACCGTGATCGCAACGGTCACCGCTAGATTGGCAAGACAGAGAGTGACGGGCAAAACTGAAGCGTCAAAGAGCGCCCAACGGAAAATCTGAACGGGTGTCGTCATTGGATTGATGTAGTAGAACCAATGATACCGTTCCGGGATCTGACTGAATGGATACACGATCGGCGTAGCGTACATCCAGAGTTGCGTCATAAATCCGACGGCATAGACGAGATCGCGAAAACGGACCGTCAGAGCGGAAACGACCAGTCCAGCACCAATACCCAGCACTGCAATGTAGAGCAGCACCAATGGCGTCAA
This sequence comes from Rhizobium aouanii, assembly GCF_037002925.1. Classification (NCBI taxonomy): domain Bacteria; kingdom Pseudomonadati; phylum Pseudomonadota; class Alphaproteobacteria; order Hyphomicrobiales; family Rhizobiaceae; genus Rhizobium; species Rhizobium aouanii. The sequence continues at coordinate 4,444 of NZ_JBAMYD010000029.1, read as the reverse complement.
AAACAGGAAATGATAACTCAATGCCAGATCGGGGTTCGCAATCTTGATCCCAAAGGCAACTATCAGCAAGAGCAGGAATTGGATGGCAAAGGCGACAACACCACTCATCGCGACGGACAGTGGCACCACAAGCCTGGGGAAATAGACTTTTCCGAATAGATTGGCGTTCTTTGAAAAGACTTCGGAGTTATTGGTTAGACACGCAGCAAAATAGCTCCAGACGATCGTACCCGACATGTAAAATAGGAAGGGCGGAAGACCATCCGTGGAAAGATTGGCTATCTTTCCGAACACGACATAATAGGTCATCGCCGTCAGCGACGGTTGGATGATATACCAGACAGGCCCCAAAATGGTTTGTTTGTAGAATGTCGTGAAATCTCGCTTGAAGAACATCCAGATGAGATTGCGATATCGCCAGACAAGGCCAAGATCCGGCGCACTGCCCTTCGAGGGTCTGATAACGATATCCCAATCTTCCTCGCGTGCGGAGGCGGATTCCTTCAGATGCTCTGTCATGCGGTCAACTTCAACTTTTCGGGGAGCGCGGCAAACAGGCTGCAGACTCGCTCGATCTCAACACTGCTATGCCCCGCCGAAATAGGCAGGCTCAGTTCGGTGGCGTGCAGTTCATCGGCGATGGGATAATTGCCGGATAAAATTCCTTGCATTGCCTTCTGCCGATGCGGCGCGATTGGGTAATGGATCTCGGTTTTCACCCCGTTATCGAGCAGCCACTGGCGCAATTCGTCACGGGCTGGGTGACGTATTCCGAAGATATGAAATACATCATACTCGGAAGAACGGCGAAGCGGTTGCGTCAGCCATTCAGGCAGATTGGCGAAATAGAGGTTCGCCAGCGCGCGCTTATGTTCAGTGACTTGATCGAGGTGACGCAGTTTAACCCGCAGGAATGCCGCCTGCATCTCATCAAGCCTGGAATTCACGCCAATATAAACGTTTTCATATTTTTTCTTCGAGCCGTAATTGCGCATATGCCTGAGGCGATCCGCAAACTCATCATCGTCCGTGACGATCGCACCGGCATCTCCCAGCGCACCCAGATTCTTGGTCGGATAAAAGCTGAAGCAACCGCCGATTCCAAAGGTGCCAGTCAGCCTACCGTCATAGCGCGCACCGTGAGACTGCGCGCAATCCTCTATCACCTGCAGCCCATGCTCGCTCGCAAACGCAGTGATCTCAGTCATCCGGCAGGCTTTTCCGAACAAGTGCGTCACACATATAGCTCGCGTGTCCGGTGTGAGCGCTGCACGAAGACGCTCCGGATCTATATTGAACGTTTCCCGCTCGGGCTCCACCAGAACAGGTTTATGGCCAGCACGCAGGATTGCCAGGATAGTTGCTATGTAAGTATTGGAAGCAACCATGACCTCGCTGCCTTTGGGCAGGTCGAGCGCTTCGATCGACAGGATCAACGCATCCAAACCGTTGGCTACGCTGATGCAATGTTTGCTTTCGGCAAAGGTGGCAAATTCGGCTTCGAATGAGGAAACTTCATTGCCAAGTATGTACCACCCGGAACGAATCACGCGGGAAGCGGCCGCCTCCAGATCTTCCATTAGCGGGCGATTGGCCTGCGCAAGACTTTCATACTCAATCATCTCAGAGCCGTTCATAGGGGGTGTCGATGTAGTCGTCCTTATCATATCCGTGAGAGGCAAAAACGAGCAGAATCGAACCCGGACCGAAGGTCATTTCGTGCCAGTCCCTTGGCTCTACCAGCAGGCACTGGTCCGGCGACGACAAGGTGATCTCTTCCTGGGCTTTTCCATCGTCCATCGAAACCACCACGCTTCCCGAAAGCGCCACCAACGCCTGCCGAGTCCGGTGATGACGATGGCCGCCGCGTTTATATCCGTCGGCACCATAGATCCAGAAGCTCCGGACGACCGGAAATGGCAGTATTCCGTCCATGACGGTCAACGCGCCTCGTGCGTCGGACATCGTCTTTAACGTAAGCAGGGTAAATGCAGACAAGATCGGTTTCCAGTTTTGCCGGTTCAGCCGGTTGGGAAATGCGGAGCTGGTTCCCTCACCAAGCTGATGAGGTATCGACCGTAAGAGCTCTTTTCAAGTGGAGCTGCCAGCCTTAGCAACTGCTCGGCATCTATGTATTCCAAATGAAAGGCGATTTCTTCGGGGCAGGCAATCTTCAGCCCCTGACGCCGCTCGATGGTGGCAATGAACTGACTGGCTTCAAGGAGTGAATCGTGCGTGCCTGTGTCGAGCCAGGCATGCCCTCTGCCAAGGACAGCGACGTTCAACTTGCCCGCCGATAAATAATGCCGATTGATATCGGTAATTTCGGTCTCCCCGCGAGGGGAGGGTTTCAAGCCGGCCGCAATATCAACCACATCGTTATCGTAGAAATACAGGCCGGTCACCGCGTAAGTGGAGCGGGGCGAGGACGGCTTTTCCTCCAGGCTGAGCACCTTACCTTGACTGTCGAATTCCACCACCCCATACCGCTCGGGGTCATGAACCTTATACGCGAAGATGGTTGCTTCGTCTGATCTTTCCGATGCCGCGGACAAATCATGCGTTAAGAGATTGCCGTAAAAGATATTGTCTCCGAGCACCAGCGCGGTTGCCTCTCGGCCGATGAAGTCCCTGCCGATCGAGAATGCCTGGGGAATTCCTTCCGGCGCGGCCTGCACGGCGTATTGAAGATTCAATCCCCATTGGGCGCCGTCACCCAGTAGCTGTTCAAAACGTGGGGTGTCCTGCGGCGTAGAGATAATCAGGATATCCCGGATACCTGCTAGCATCAGCGTTGACAGGGGATAGTAGATCATCGGTTTGTCAAAAACCGGAAGAAGTTGCTTCGAAATGGCGAGGGTCGCGGGATGGAGCCGAGTGCCTGAGCCCCCCGCGAGCAATATGCCCTTGCGCAGTTTTTTCTTCGAAGACAAGAGACCTCCTGCAACCGGTAAATCCGCGCGCAATCACGAGCTCATCGTGATGGCGATGCTATTCGACAGTGCTCACTACAGATAGATCGATCCGCATGCAATGCACTTAGCAAGAAGAGGAGCCGCCACTGCTCATCAATCAGGCGTTGATCCAGGATAACTTGCAGTACTCGATTGCGGTACTGCCTCTCCGTCTGATACGGGTTGGCTTGCTATCGCCTTTTGAAATATGAGCAAGATACCGTTAGATGGCTGCAGATACTGCCAATCCAAGCTCCCCTCGCATAAGCCTCATCACCGTTTGCTGGAACGCCGAGCGGACTATCGCCGATACGTTGCGGTCCATCGACACGCAAACTTACCACGATTTCGAGCACATCATCATCGACGGTGGCTCAAGCGATTCTACGCTCGCCATCATCGCTTCGGCGCCCGCCGAGAACCGCCGTGTGCTTTCGGGACCGGATGGAGGCATCTATGAGGCGATGAACAAAGGGATTGGTCTAGCGACCGGCGATATTATCGGATTCCTGAATGCGGACGATATTTTCGAGAGCAGCGACTCCCTCGGAACTGTGGCGGCCGCGCTGGAAGATGAAGCATATGACGGCTGCTACGGCGATCTCGTCTATGTTTCCAACAGGCATACCGATCGCAAGATCCGCTACTGGAAATCGCGTGCGTTCAGATCCGGTTCTTTCGCCCGTGGCTGGTGTCCACCACATCCGACATTTTATGTTCGACGTAGCATTTATGAACAGTTCGGGCGGTTTGATCTGCGTTATCGGCTTGCAGCCGACGTCGAGCTCATGATGCGTTTTTTGGAAGTCGCGCGGATCAGAACAATCTACATCCCGCGAGTCCTGGTCAGGATGCGCTTAGGGGGCGCCACGAACAAGAACGTTCAAAATATATCGCGTCAGAACAAGGAGGTACTGTCCGCCCTTGCCGACAACGGCCTGAAGGTCTCAACATCGATGTTCTGGGCCTTTAAGATCGTGAACCGGTTAGGCCAGTTCCTGATGCGCAATCGATCGCAGGATTTATCAGCGTAAATCCACGCCACCGCCGATAGCCGGTTTCACACCGCCACCCTCCCCTGCAACCCGTCCGCAATCGCCGTCATCCTCTCCGCCGCAGCATGCCCGAACCCCCGGGGTTCACAGGAGGTCCGATTGGGTTCACGCAAAAAGGAAATCCCCCGAGTCTAAGCTCGTCAAGGCTACGTTCCTCAACACTATGGTGTTGTCGATATCGGCTGTAACGATTGTATCGTTGCCATACTGACTGGATGCAGCAAAAAGCGATTCCCAGTCGGCGAAAATGTTGTGATCGATTCTGATCGTGTCGTGCGCCGGGCCGGTTGCCATGAAGTCTATGATCGTGTCGTGGCCCCAGTTCAACAAATAAACAAACAAGTCTGCCGCGTCGCCACCAACGAGGATGTCGTTGCCGGCGCCACCGGCAAGGGTGTCGGTCCCGCTACCGCCGACGATTAGGTTGTCCAGCGA
>NZ_JBAMYD010000028.1:0-67613 GCF_037002925.1 Rhizobium aouanii | reverse complement strand
TCCGATGCACCCCTTACTTTGAGAGATTCGGGCTAGCCGACGCGCAGCATGACCTTGCCGACATGGCTGCCCTCTTCCAGCAGCCGGTGCGCTTCGATGACCTCTTCGAAGGCAAAGACCTGGTGGATGACGGGGGCGACGGTGCCGGCTTCCAGCAGCGGCCAGACTTCGGAGAACAGGTCGTCGCGGATGGCGCGTTTTTCCTCCGCCGTGCGCGGGCGCATGGTGGAGCCGGTGACGGTCAGGCGCTTGACCATGATCGGCGAGAGATTGACCTTTTCGGCGACAGCGCCGCCGAGGAAGGCGATGATCGAAAGGCAGCCGTCCTTCGCCAGCGAGGCGATGTTGCGCTCGAAATAGGATGCGCCGATCATGTCGAGGATGATATCGACGCCGTGGCCGGTCTCGGCCTTGATCACCTCGGCGAAGTCCTCGCTCCTGTAGTTGATCGCCCGCTTGGCGCCGAGCCTCTCGCAGGCTTCGCATTTCTCGCTTGAGCCTGCCGTCGCATAGACCTCTGCGCCGAAGGCGCGGGCGAGCTGAATCGCCGTCGTGCCGATGCCGCTGGAACCGCCATGGATCAGCACGCTCTCGCCTTCCGTCAGCCCGGCCATCTGGAAGAGATTGGCCCAGACGGTGAAGAAGGTCTCAGGCAAAGCCGCCGCCTTCACGGCGTCATAGCCCTGGGGAAAGGGCAGGATCTGGCCCGACGGCAGCAGGCAGTATTCGGCATAGGCGCCGCCATTGGCGAGGCCGCAGACCTTGTCGCCGACGGCATGGCCGCTGACGCCCTGGCCGACGGCAACGATTTCGCCCGACAATTCCAGGCCGAGGATCGGGCTCGCACCTTTCGGCGCGGGATAGCTGCCCTGGCGCTGGGCAATATCAGGACGGTTGACGCCGATCGCCTCGGCGCGCACCAGGACCTCTCCGTCGCCGGGCACAGGAAGCGGACGCCTGCCGATCGTCATCACCTCCGGTCCGCCGAAGGACGGCAGATCGACGAAACGCATATCCTGAGGCAATGGCATGACCGGCTCCTCCCTAATCGGAAGCAACCGGAATAAATCAGCCCCGCAGGCTTGGGAAGGCACGATGTGGCAAAGGCGTCAATTCGCCTCGCCCAGCAAATGGAAGGCGAGACCTTCCTCGCTGTCCTTGGCGGCCGACTTGATGATGGCGATTTCGGCGCTGACGCGGTTGATATCGTCGATGACGAGGCCTTCCGGCAGTTCGATGACGCCGATCGAGCAGCGCATCAGCGGGAACAAAGCTTCGGCGCCGGTGCGGTCGTGACCGAGGATGCGGCCGGCGGCGCGGTCCTCATCGGAATAGAAATCCCGCACATCGTCATGAAAATCGCTGATCAACCGGTCGAGGATCTCCGTCAGCTCTTCCTTGGTCCAGCCGAGGACGCCGATGAAGAAATCGTCGCCGCCGACATGGCCGAGGAAATGGCGCTCGGCGAAGAAATAGCGGCGCATCAGCGCGGCAAACAGCGAGATCGCGTGGTCGCCGAGATGGAAGCCGTAGGCATCGTTGAACGGCTTGAAATTGTCGAAGTCGCAATAGCAGAAATGGCGGAGCTCATCGCCGTCGCGGCCGGACTGACGCATGAAATCGCGGATGGCGCGATTGCCCGGCAGGCCGGTCAGCGGGTTCTGGTCCTGCGCGGTCTTCAGCTGTTTCTCGTTGATGACCTTGATCAGCGAGGCGGCTGAGACGACGCCGGCATAACGCATGTTGTCGGTCAGGATCAGGCAGTTGCTGCCTTCCATATTGGCGAAGATCGCCATCAGCTGCTCGGCGTCGCTGTCGAGGCCGACGATCGGCGCCATCTCGACGAAATGCGAGATGGAGCGCTCGTACATCTTGTTCTTCAGGAGATCTCGGCCGAAGGGCTGGTAGATATATTCCTTGAGATGATGCTCGTGGATGATGCCGCGCGGCTCGTCATTGGCGTTGAGGACGGGAAAGTAGGCCTGGCGCGGATTGCGACGGAAGAGTTCGAAGACGCTGTCGATGCTGTCATTCTCGTAGACCGTCGGCAGCAGCTCGATCTGCTTGCGGATGAGGATTTCGTCGAGCGACTGGCTGCCCCGCTTGCTCTTGCCGAGTTCCTGCAGATGCGGGAAGGACGGCACCAGCTCCGATATATGCGTCGTCGGGCGGGAGATGAACCAGCCCTGGACGAGGTCGACACCATATTCGCGGCAGGCGATGAATTCGGCCTCGGTCTCGATGCCTTCGGCGATGACGCGCGTGCCGAGCACATGGGCGATGTTGACGATGCTCTTCAACAGATGGCGCTTGCGCGGGCTGCGGTCGATCTCGGCGACGAAATGGCGGTCGATCTTGAGATAATCGACGGCATAATCGCAGAGCAGCTTCATCTCGCCGTGACCGACGCCGAAATCATCGATCGCCAGCTTGAAACCGGCCTTGCGCAGCCTGGAAACCAGGCCGGAAAATTCCGGCACGTTGGTATTGTCGAAACGTTCGGAGAATTCGAAGCAGACGGAGGATGGCGGAATATTGGCCTTGCGCAGATGCTGCAGCAGGGTCTCGACCAGGCTTTCGCCATGTGGAATGAGCCGGACATCGAGATTGAGGAACAGCGTCGAGGTGGAGAAATTCGATAGCGTCGCGAATTTGGCGAGCGCGCGGCTGGCGACCATCTGTTCGAGCTGCAGCAGCTGGCCGGCCTGGTGAGCCTCGTCGAGGATGTCGACCGGCGTCTCGTAGCCGATGCGATCCTGGCCGCGCATCAGGGATTCGTAGCCGAAAACCGTGCCGGTGCCGGCCTCGACGATCGGCTGGAAGGCATTCTCGACCACCAGCTTGGCAAGGGTTACGATCTGATCGCTGGCGTAACGGCGCAGGACATCCGGCGCGACGGTGGCAGCCAAGGACATCTTCACGTGGCCGGTCTTCATTGCGGCTGATCTCCACTGTGACTTGTTCTTTTTCGCCAGGAACATGCCGCAGAAGGGTCAATGAACTCTTTCGCCAATGTGAAAGTTTTGTGAAAGGCGCAAGGGACTTCCACGCGTTCCGCGTTTATTCAATTTTTCCAACGCAATCAAATGCTTGTTCAGGCGGAGCGACGGCGCTCCGCCTCGTGATCGGCGAACATGTCGGCGACGCACTTGCCGCCGGACGGACCACCCTCGTCGTCGAGAACATCGTCCCGGAATTCGCTGAGTTTGCGGGTGCTATCCCAGAGGCGCAGCGCCTCGCGGACAACCTCACTGCTCGAGGCATAACCGCCATTGTCGACGGCGGCGCGGATGCCCGCGGCCTGTTGCGGAGAGATGGAAACGGTGACCATCGGCATGAACTTCCTCCCTTTTCTGATCAGGCAGAACCCTGCCTCTGGGGGACGCATGACCATTTTCAGCATTCTCGGCGATGTCGCCGGTGCCTTGGTGCATTCGCACATCGGACCATCCATGTGCTGGGATTGGTCCGTAACCCCTTAAGTCTAATCCTCCGTCATAGTCTTGTCAAAAAAGAACGGGTCTTGTCCAAAAGGAACGGTCTGCGGCATCAGTTTGAACTGCGGATGCCGAGCCCGAAGGCAATCAACGTCGAACCCTGGACGATGAGATCGACGGCCAGGAACAGGCCGAGGATCCACAGGCTGTTCACCGGCCAGCCGAGCGCGATGACGAAACCCGCAAGGGCGGTGATGACGCCGCTTGCGACGATCCAGCGCCAGCCTTTGACCGGCTTCATGCGCATGCCGACCCAGGTGCGGAAGACGCCGGCAACGACAAGAGCCAGCGACAGAAACAGCGTCAGCGCCGCCGAGGTCAGGATCGGATTGATGAAGGCGCAGATGCCGGCAAGCACATAGAGCAGGCCGCTCAGCACCCAGAACAGCACATGATCCCAGCCGCGCACCTGGAAGGCATGGACGAGATAGATCACGCCGCCGAACAGCATCAGCATGCCGACATAATAGACCGAGACGACGGTGGCGAGCATCAGATTGCCGAGCGCGATCAGACCGCAGACGAGCAACAGCACGCCAAGGCCGGCGAACCAGATCCATTTCGACTGCAGCGACGATGTCGGCGTTCCCTCGAAGACATCTGCCATGACGCACCTCCTGACAGATTCGAATATGCTGCAGCAATTCGGCAGGGAAAGATCTGGGTTCGAGCAAATCGCTAAAGATTTTTATTGATTGATCAGTCAATCAAAAATAACCTGTCGCTGATTTCAAGGAGTGGTCTGTTGCCAAAGGTCGGAATGGAGCCGGTGCGCCGCAAGGCGCTTGTCGATGCGGCGCTGCGGGTGATCGGCGATCACGGCTCGCTAACCGTCACCATGTCCGACATCGCCCGGCAGGCCGGCGTGTCGCCAGCCCTGGCGCATCATTATTTCGGCAGCAAGGAACAATTGCTGATCGAGACGATCCGCTCGCTTCTAAGACAGCTACGCAGCGACACTGTGGCGGCACTTCAGGCAGCCAGGACGCCGCGCGCGCGGCTTTCGGCCGTCATCCGCGTCAGCTTCCACGCCGACCAGTTCGCGCCGGAGACGATTGCCGCCTGGCTTGCCTTTTACGCCGAAGCGCAGCGCTCGGAAGAGACGCGGCGTTTCCTGGTGATCTATGCCAGGCGGCTGCGCTCCAATCTGCTGGCCGATCTCAAGGCGCTGCTGCCCGCCGGCGCCGCAGAACGCATCGCCGAAGGCGCTGCGGCGATGATCGACGGGCTCTATATCAGGCAAAGTCTGAAATCGGCGCCGATCGGCATTGAAGCCTCGATCGCGCTGACGGAAGATTATCTGAATGCGCTTTTGGCCGACGCCTCCCCTTCTCCCCAGCGGGGAGAAGGGACGACCATATCGAACCACCCAAGGGACAAATGACATGAAAGCCCAGCCGAAAGCCTCGCACTTCATCGACGGCGAATATATCGAGGATACCGACGGCACCGTCATCGAGAGTCTCTATCCTGCGACCGGCGAGGTGATCGCCCGGCTGCATGCCGCAACGCCCGTGATCGTCGAACGGGCGATCGCCGCGGCCAAACGCGCCCAGCCGGAATGGGCGGCGATGAGCCCGATGGCGCGCGGGCGCATCCTGAAACGGGCTGCGGACATCATGCGCGAGAGAAACCGGGCGCTCTCCGAACTGGAAACGCTCGATACCGGCAAGCCGATCCAGGAGACTGTTGTCGCCGACCCGACCTCGGGTGCCGATGCCTTCGAATTCTTCGGCGGCATCGCGCCGGCCGGCCTCAACGGTTCGCAGATCCCGCTCGGCCAGGATTTCGCCTATACCAAGCGGGTGCCGCTCGGCGTCTGCGTCGGCATCGGCGCCTGGAACTATCCGCAGCAGATCGCCTGCTGGAAAGCTGCGCCGGCGCTGATCTCAGGCAACGCCATGGTGTTCAAACCGTCCGAGAACACGCCGCTCGGGGCGCTGAAGATCGCTGAGATCCTGCACGAGGCGGGACTGCCGAAGGGGCTCTTCAATGTGATCCAGGGCGACCGCGACACCGGGCCGCTGCTCGTCAACCATCCAGACGTCGCCAAGGTGTCGCTGACCGGCTCGGTGCCGACCGGGCGCAGGGTGGCGGCGGCTGCCGCCGGCAACCTCAAGCACGTGACGATGGAACTCGGCGGCAAATCGCCGCTCATCGTCTTCGACGATGCCGATCTCGATTCGGCAGTCGGCGGCGCCATGCTCGGCAATTTCTATTCGACCGGCCAGGTCTGCTCGAACGGCACGCGCGTCTTCGTGCAGAAGGCGATCAAGGACGAATTCCTGAAGCGGCTGAAGGTCCGCACCGAGGCGATGCTGATCGGCGATCCGATGGACGAGGCGACGCAGGTGGGGCCGATGGTTTCCTGGGCGCAGCGCGAGAAGGTGATCTCCTACATCGAGAAGGGCAAGGCCGAGGGCGCGACACTGATTGCCGGCGGCGGCATTCCGAACAATGTCTCCGGCGAAGGCTATTACGTGCAGCCGACTGTGTTTGCCGACGTCACCGACGACATGACCATCGCCCGCGAGGAGATCTTCGGGCCGGTCATGTCAGTGCTCGATTTCGACGCCGAGGACGAGGTGATCGCGCGCGCCAATGCCAGCGAATTCGGCCTTTCCGGCGGCGTCTTCACCGCCGACCTCACCCGCGCCCACCGCGTCGTCGACCGGCTGGAGGCGGGCACGCTGTGGATCAACACCTATAATCTCTGCCCGGTGGAAATCCCCTTTGGCGGCTCGAAACAATCCGGCTTCGGCCGCGAGAATTCACTGGCCGCACTGGAGCATTATTCCGAGCTGAAGACGGTCTATGTGGGCATGGGGCCGGTGGTGGCGCCTTATTGAAGAGTGCAAGACCCCTCCCCAACCCTCCCCACAAGGGGGAGGGGCTAGCATGCGGCACCGGTTTTATCCTCCTTCGATCCCATCGCTTGTGGCGCTGATTTGAAGTGAGGCGAAGCGGCAAGTTAAGCCCCTCCCCCTTGTGGGGAGGGGTTGGGGCGGGGTCTTCGAACCGTTGCAAAAGAATCTAAGGGAACGTCATGCAACAAGCAGATTTCGTCATCATCGGCTCGGGCTCCGCCGGCTCCGCCCTCGCCTACCGCTTGTCGGAAGATGGCAAGAACAGCGTCCTCGTCATCGAGGCGGGCGGCAGCGATTTTGGGCCGTTCATCCAGATGCCGGCGGCACTCGCCTGGCCGATGAGCATGAAGAGATATAACTGGGGTTATCTGTCCGAGCCGGAGGCGAACCTCAACAATCGGCGCATCACTGCGCCGCGCGGCAAGGTGATCGGCGGCTCCTCCTCGATCAACGGCATGGTCTATGTGCGCGGCCATGCCGAGGATTTCAATCGCTGGGAGGAGCTTGGCGCCAGCGGCTGGGCCTATGCCGACGTGCTTCCCTATTTCAAGCGGATGGAACATTCGCATGGCGGCGAAGAAGGCTGGCGCGGCACCAACGGGCCGCTGCACGTCCAGCGCGGCGGCTTCACCAATCCGCTGTTTCGCGCCTTCGTCGAGGCCGGCAAACAGGCGGGCTTCGAGACGACGGAGGATTATAACGGCAGCAAGCAGGAAGGCTTCGGGCTGATGGAGCAGACCATCTTCGGCGGCCGCCGCTGGTCTGCCGCCAACGCCTATCTGAGGCCGGCGCTGAAACGGCAGAATGTCAGGATCGTCTACGGCTTGGCGCAGAAGATCGTGATCGAGGACGGGCGGGCGACCGGCGTCGAGATCGAACGCAACGGCAGGATCGAGGTGGTGAAGGCGAACCGCGAGGTGGTCGTTTCGGCCTCCTCGTTCAACTCACCGAAGCTGCTGATGCTGTCGGGCATCGGTCCGGGCCAACATCTGCAGGACATGGGCATTGCGGTGAAATCCGACCGGCCGGGCGTCGGCGCCAATCTACAGGACCATATGGAATTCTACTTCCAGCAGGTGAGCACCAAGCCGGTGTCGCTCTATTCCTGGCTGCCGTGGTTCTGGCAGGGGGTGGCGGGCGCACAATGGCTGCTCTCGCGCGGCGGGCTCGGCGCCTCCAACCAGTTCGAGGCCTGCGCCTTCCTGCGCTCGGCGCCGGGGCTGAAGCAGCCTGATATCCAGTATCATTTCCTGCCGGTGGCGATCAGCTATGACGGCAAAGCGGCGGCGAAGAGCCACGGCTTCCAGGTTCACGTCGGCTACAACCTGTCGAAATCGCGCGGCAGCGTGAGCTTGCGCTCCGCCGACCCCAAGGCCGATCCGGTGCTGCGCTTCAACTATATGAGCCATCCGGAGGATTGGGAGAAATTCCGCCACTGCGTGCGGCTCACCCGCGAAATCTTCGGTCAGAGCGCCTTCAACGACTATCGCGGGCCGGAGATCCAGCCGGGTGAAGGCGTGCAAAGCGACGATGAGATCGACGCCTTCCTGCGCGAACATCTGGAAAGCGCCTATCACCCTTGCGGCACCTGCCGGATGGGCGCCAAGGACGATCCGATGGCGGTGGTCGATCCGCAAACGCGGGTGATCGGCATCGATGGCTTGCGCGTCGCCGACAGCTCGATCTTCCCGCATGTCACCTACGGCAATTTGAACGGCCCCTCGATCATGACCGGCGAGAAGGCGGCCGACCATATTCTCGGCAAACAGCCGCTGGCACGCTCGAACCAGGAACCGTGGGTCAATCCGCGCTGGGCGGTGAGCGACCGCTGAAGCGTAGAGAGCTATTGGGCAGCAACTGCCGCCGACCGGTAGTCGCTGGTCGTCGGGAATGTCTATCGTCAGAGCGATAGAAATACGGATGCCGGTATCAGAAATCGCTCACTCAGCGCGCGGGCTTGTCGAACATTGATTTGTCGCTTCCCGCTCAAAATCTCAGACACGACGGACTGAGCGCCCACTTCCGGCAGCTCGGACTGGCCAAGGCTGCGCTCCTCCATGACATAACGGAGTGCATCGGCGCCGGTCACCGGAGGCATTGGGCGGTGTTGCTCGTCATAGGCCTCAACAAGGTCCGCCATGCGAGACGCAAGCAACGCCAAAGGATGATCCTCGTCGTCGCCGACTTCAGCCAGGATCTCGTCAAGTTGCTTTACGAGATGATCATACTCAGCTTCATTGGCCGGCATGGCAAGAAGAGGAGCCACATGCGTCCAGTGCTCGCTCAGCAGTTTTACAAGTGCGCTCATCGGCCTAACCCTTCCATGCTCCTTTGTCGTACTCGGCATGATCCATAATCCGCTAATATAGACCTTCCTAAATTTATAGTGCACCACCGCGATCAAGCGCAGCTTGTTGCCGCCAATGCGGTGCGCAAACAATCGCTAGCGCGCTCGAACCAGGAACCCCGCGTCAACCCGCGCACGGCCGTCAGCGAAGGATAGTCAGTGGTAATCTTCTTCGCGCTGGTGACGGACGGCAAGCACAATGACGCTCGTTTCGTTCATCACTTTGAAAAGAATGACATACCCGGCTGAACCGAATGGTACGACGAGTTCGCGCAGCAAAGGATCATCCGCAGATGCGCGTCTGGCCATAAGCGGAAAATCCTGGAGTATCATCAGCGCTTTTTGGATGGCGTTGATCGCACGTTCGGCCAAATCCGGATCATGTTCGATCAAAAAATCGGCGAGCCGGTCCAGATCTCCATAGAAGGTCTGGGTATACTTTAGCTCGAAGGTCATTTCTGCCGTGCTGCTTTACGGGCTTTCGCCTTTTCAAGCTTTTTGCGCATCAACTCCTGAATGTCGTCCGTTGTGTAAAACACACCGGACCGCTCTGCGTCCGCCAAGCCAGCCAGACCCCGTGCGATGAACTCCGCTTGGGTCTTTCTATAATCGATCTGGCGGCGGAGAGAGTCCTCTATCAGCGACGACAAGCTCTCGCCTTCTTTGAGAACGCTTTCGGCGGCAGCGCGCAATTCAGGATCCACGCGAAGGGACGGGAGAGATGCCGTTTTCATGACGTTCCTCGTGCGTTGCAATTGCAATGCAATATGATGGATCTTCGTGTTATATTCAACTCCCTCCACCTGACGCAATTCATATGCACCGCGGTTGAGAAAATCGGGAGCGATCACATCAGAGAAATCCGATCCACCGTCCGGCGATCACGGCGGCGATCCAGATGGCGGCCGACAGGGCGGCGGAGAAGCGCAGGCCGGGCCGGACGATGCCTGTCGACACCGCCGTTTTCCAGCCTCGCCCGAAATGAACGATCGACAGGTTGAGAAGGCCGATGGCGATCAGGCAAAGCTTGGCAAGGAAGGCGGGATTGGCGGCATATTCGACCGCCCGGACGCTGAAGAGGCAGAAGCCGGTGACAACAGCCGCGGCAAGGCCGACGCCGGCGGCGCGTGACAGAAACGGCGCGACGATCTCAACCGGCACCTTGCGGAAGAAGCCGGCGAGCCTCAGATCAAGCGGCAGGATGGCGCCGACCAAGAGGCCGATCGCCAGGATATGGGCTGCGTTGACGAACATGTAGAGCGTTCCGGAGCGCCGGAGCGCGAGCGCAGGCGTCGTTGCCGACAGCCATTCGAGAATGTCGATCACAGCTCAGTTCGCCCAGAGGTCAGTTCGTCTTGATGCGGTCGGGATAGATATCGTAGCGCTTCTCGCCGATAGTGAGGCGCACGGCCTTCAGCCGCTTCTCTTTTGGATCCTGCGAACGGTTTCCAAGGGCCACCACCTGGTCGCCGGGCTTGGCCACGCCTTCGACGAAGCCGGAGCGTTCCGTCTGGCGCGGATTGCCGAGTTCGACGAGCCAGACGCCGTCATCGGCGGTGGCGACATCGAGCGTCGGATGTGGTCCGCCCATGGAGATCTTCTCGATGGTGCCGCGTAGCTCGATCTGATCCGCCTCGGCCCACGACCAGCCGTGATGAGCGGCAGCGCCTGTCGCTAGGGCCGCCGAGAGTATGGCCGCAGCCACTACTCGCTGTGCTGAAATTCCAAGCATGATATTCTCCCTACCAGCATGAGCAGGCAGGTGGAGCATCCCGACTGGAAGAAAAGGGATTTCACCAAATCTTGAAGCAAGAGGCGGGCGTATGCTCAAGCCAGCAGTCGAGTGACTTCGGCGCTGTGCTTTGGGGCGATGGCATCGGCGATGGTGGTGGAGAACAGCACCTTGCGGGTGGCGTCTGCGACCTTGGCGAAGACATGGCGGATCTGGCAGTTCTGTTCGCCGTCGCAATCGTCGCACCTTCTATAGGCGGTGATCGACAGGCATGGAAGCGGCGCAATCGGACCGTCGATGATGCGCAGGATCTCGCCGAAGGTGATGGTCTGGGCAGGCTTCAGCAGGAGATAACCGCCCTGCTTGCCGCGGCGGCTGGCGACGACGCCGTGATGTTTCAGGTCGAGCAGGATCTGTTCGAGGAACTTCTTCGGGATCTTCTGCTGCGCCGCGATATCGGAAATCATCACCGGTTCGTCGGCATCGGCATCAGCCAAGACCGTGAGCGCCCGCAGCGCATATTTCGCCTTTTGCGTAATCATTTTTGACCATCGACACACACAGGCGGCACGAATCTTCGCACCGCTACGGAAGTACTTTTGCCTCTATGGCACAACCAGCATGAACGGAATTTGAACGCGCCGGAGAAAGCCTTGAGAGACAAGCGTTTTGGCCTTGTTTTTCGCCCTCGGCCAAGCTCTCCTAATCTATGCCAAAACCGCCCCTTCTGCACCATTTTCGGCATCACTTCAGATTTCGGATTGACAGGCTGCGTGTAACTCTACTATTTCTATAGACATTCGAGCTGCCGATGTGAATTTTCATCCGCAGGCGGCTGGTTTTCTGCATCGCGGCAGCTTCGGAGAGATATTTGCTCCTCCGGCCGCAGCTTTCGAAATCCCTTTTTCTGTCCGATCCATGCGCGAACTGCGATACTCCGGTCAACAAAGGACAGGATTCTCATGACTGTTAACAATCCCATCGCAGAGGCCGAAGCGCTGAACGACCGACTGGCGGGTCTCGACCTTGCCGGACGTCTGTCGCTGGTCTCCGGCCTTGGCGGCCGCGTGGTGTTCACGACGTCACTCGGCATCGAGGACCAGGTGATCACCGCCGAGATCGGCACGCACCGCCTGCCGATCGATATCGCGACGCTGCAGACCGGCCGGCTGTTTGCCGAGACGCTGTCGCTGATCGAAGAGACCGAAAGCCAGTACGACATCCATATCCATCGTTTCGAGCCTGAAAAGGCCGATATCGACGCCTATGCGGCGCAATACGGCCTCAACGGTTTCTACGAGAGCGTCGAGGCCCGGCATGCCTGTTGCGGCGTGCGCAAGTTGAAGCCGCTTGCGCGTGCCCTCGAAGGTGCTGCGATCTGGATCACCGGCCTGCGCCGTGGCCAATCGGCCAACCGCGCCGAAACGCCCTTTGCCGAATATGACGCCGAACGCCATCTGTTGAAGGTCAATCCGCTCGCCGACTGGGACCTGGAGGCGATCAAGGCCTTCGTTTCCGCAAACGGTGTGCCGGTCAATCCGTTGCACGCCCGCGGTTACCCCTCGATCGGCTGCGAGCCCTGCACGCGGGCGATCAAGCCCGGCGAGCCGGAACGCGCCGGCCGCTGGTGGTGGGAGCAGGACGAAACGCGCGAATGCGGCCTGCATGTCGCCGAAGAGGCCGCAGCGATCGCCGCACAATAAATCCCCCACGGCTTTCCCAATCAGGGCGCGGCGACCGCCGCAGCCTTGGGAAAACCAACATCAAGGAATTGCTTTGCGGGCACCCGCAAAGGATCGATAGTCTGGAGTAAAACATGCCCGATAGCCGTCCGGATACGGAACTCAGCAATCCGCAGAGCGCCAAGGCGCCGCTCGACCCGCATCTGAAAGCGCTGGAAAACGAATCCATCCACATCTTCCGCGAGGTTGCGGCCGAATTCGAGCGTCCCGTCATGCTCTATTCGATCGGCAAGGATTCCTCGGTGCTGCTGCATCTGGCGCGCAAGGCCTTCTATCCCGGCCGCGTGCCCTTCCCGCTCTTGCATGTGAACACCGGCTGGAAATTTTCCGAGATGATCGCCTTCCGCGACGAAACCGCGAAAAAGTACGATCTCGACCTGATCGAGCACATCAATCCGCGCGGCAAGGCCGAAAACATCACGCCGTTCACGCATGGATCGGCTGCTTTCACCGACATCATGAAGACCGAAGGCCTGCGCCAGGCGCTCGATGCCGGCCAGTTCGACGCCGCTTTCGGCGGCGCGCGGCGCGACGAGGAAGCCAGCCGCGCCAAGGAGCGGATCTATTCCTTCCGCACGCCCGATCATCGCTGGGATCCGCGCAACCAGCGGCCGGAACTCTGGAACATCTATAACGGCATGATCCGCAAGGGTGAGAGCGTGCGCGCCTTCCCGCTGTCGAACTGGACCGAAGTCGATATCTGGCGCTACATCCAGGCCGAGGACATTCCGCTGGTGCCGCTCTATTACGCCAAGAAGCGGCCCTTCGTGGAGCGCGACGGCATGATGATCCTGGCCGAAGATCCGCGCCTGGAACTGCTTCCCGGCGAAGTCCGCCAGGAAGGCATGATCCGCTTCCGCACCCTCGGCGACTTCCCGCTGACCGGCGCCATCCGCTCACAGGCCACCACCCTCGAAGAGGTGATTGCCGAACTCGAAATTGCAACGGTGTCCGAACGCCAAGGCCGCGCCATCGATCGCGACCAGTCCGGCTCCATGGAAAAGAAGAAGCGTGAAGGATATTTCTGAGATGACCGCAGCCCAAACCGCCGTCTCGGCCGCAACCGTCGTCAGCCTGCCCGCCGCCGAGCCGCTCAAGGCCCTGCGCGATACCAGGCCGCTGCGCCTCATCACCTGCGGCAGCGTCGATGACGGCAAGTCGACCTTGATCGGCCGCCTGCTCTGGGACACCAAGGCAGTCAAGGAAGACCAGGCCGCCACCCTGCAGCGCGATTCCACCGGCAGGCAGAACGACCTCGGCCTGCCCGACTTCGCGCTGCTGCTCGACGGCCTGCAGGCCGAGCGCGAACAGGGCATCACCATCGATGTCGCCTATCGCTATTTCTCGACCGACAAGCGCTCCTTCATCGTCGCCGACACGCCCGGTCATGAGCAATATACCCGCAACATGGCGACCGGCGCCTCGACCGCCGATCTCGCAATCCTGCTCGTCGATGCGCGCCTCGGCATTCTGGAACAGACGCGCCGCCACGCGACGATCGCCTCGCTGCTCGGGATCAAGCAGTTCGTGCTTGCCGTCAACAAGATCGACCTGACGGGCTACGACCGCGCCGGCTTCGACAAGATCAGCCATGACTTCCGGGAATTTGCCCTGTCGCTCGGCGTCAAGCAGATCACCGCCATTCCGATGTCGGCGCTGAAGGGCGAAAACGTCGTCTATTCCGGCCAGGCCGCCATGCCCTGGTACACCGGCCCGTCGCTGGTGGAGACGCTGGAGCTTGCCACAGTGCGCTCGTCGCAGACGGTCGGCTTCCGCCTTTCCGTCCAGCGCGTCTCGCGTCCCGGCGAAAGCTTCCGCGGCTATCAGGGCACGGTTGCCGGCGGCTCGGTCAAGCCTGGCGACAGCGTCATGATCCTGCCGTCGGGCATGGTCGCCAATGTTTCCAAGATCGTTACCTTCGATCTCGTCCGCAACGCCGCCGTTGCCGGCGACGCGATCACGCTGGTGCTCGACCGCCAGGTGGATGTGGCGCGCGGCGACATGATCGTCTCGATCGACGCCCAGCCGCAGGTCGGCCTTGCCTTCGACGCACAGATCGTTGCGCTGCAGCCCGAGGGTATCGAGCCCGGCAAACGCTACTGGCTGAAGAGCGGCAGCCGCCGCCAGCGCGTGCAGGTGCAGCCGCTCAGCCAGCTGGAGCTGAAGACCGGCACCTGGAACGCTGCCCAGCGGCTCTACATGAACGCAATCGGCAAAGTCCGGCTGGTGTTCGACGAAGCGGCGATCTTCGACCCCTATGAGCAGAACCGGCTTTCCGGCTCCTTCATCCTGATCGATCCGGAGACCAACAACACGGTCGCCGGCGGCATGGTGACCGGCAAACGCACCGAACTCGGCGGCCTGCACAACGGCGAAGCCCGCGTCATCCTCTCGCTTCCGGCCGATCTTGCCGAACAGATCATGGCGAGCGAACTCTTCGCCAGCCGCAGCCATGAGGCCGAAGTGCGGCGCATGACGGCAGCCGAAGCGGCCGACCTCTGGTCGAGCGCTGCAAGCGATATTTAAGGGATAAGGGGCCAGCAAGACTGGCCCCTCACCGCAGCCCGAATCCGCTGGCTGCGGGGCTGGCGGATTCCCTGTCGGCCTCCACGGCCACTAAAAAATCAGAGTTTGCAGAAAACGGACTTTTTCAATTCACGACTCGCTGTTTTCCGCTTGCCCGCGGGCCAATGTGGGGCCATTCTTAGATCGGATCCTGGCGATGCGGTAAGGCGAGAGGTCAGGCCTTGCAACGCTCAATCTAGACCTCGAAGCATTTGACGTGGCGCCTTTTCTCGACTGATCCCCGAGCGAGGAGGTTGTCCATGTCCACGCGCTCTGTCGACCATCCGCTACAACCGGGCGACCGGGTCCCGAACGTCGTGCTTGATGCGATCTCGCGCGAGGGGAAGATCGCACTTGATGATTTTCGTGGCCGCAGCCCGTTGTTGATCGGTTTGTTTCGAGGCCTGCATTGTCCGTTCTGCCGGCGCCATGTCGCGGCCATGGCATATCTCAATCCGATGCTGCGTGAGAAAGGCGTCCAATCCCTGGCGGTGGTAAACACCCCGGTCGAACGCGCGCGGCTCTATTTCCGTTACCATCCGATACCCGATCTTCTTGCTGCTTCCGACCCGGTACGGGCTTCGCACCAAGCCTTCGGCTTACTCGAGGTCGGGATAGACACGGCCATGGCGATACGGATCGATCTTCCGGGCGAGTTGCCCGAGCCTATGGGCGTGATGGCAATGGGCGAATTTCTCAACAAGAAGGAAGGATATCAGATGACGGAAGCCGATCAGCAGATGATGACTGCCGACCACGGGCAGCTTGTCGGTCAGTTCCTAATCGACCGGGAGGGCATCGTACGCTGGAGCTTCACGGAAGTTCTGGAGGCTGGGCTCCAGACATTCCAGGCACCGAATTCTGAGGAATTGATGTCGGTCGCTTCCAGAGTCGTGCATTGACAAAGACAGCCTCGCTCGACGCCCAGCCGAAAGTCGGGCTTGCCTTCGACGCGCAGATCATTGCCTTGCAGCCCGAGGGCATCGAGCCCCGGAAACTCCTCGGAACCGTTGCGGCCTTTTGCGGTGGAACACTCCGCGTCACCCGGCTATAAAGGTCATTGTGCGTTGGCTTTTTCGCGGTAATCGATGCCCAATTCTCCCGACTCCTCAGATGAAAGCGTTAGCAGCTCGAGCTCGGGTCGCAATCAGACACTAAATTTGCCGGCGCAGGTGGCCGCCTCGGATCCGCCGGGAAGCACTCAAACCGACGACTCGCCACCGCCCAACGGATCCTTCGGCCAAACTCGACGGGCCGCCAGGACTCTATTCCGTGCGCTGCGCCAAGATTTGCAGGCAAGTTCTGCTTTGGCAAAGATCAAGACGGCCGCCTTGTCTTGGAGGACGAAGCTGAGGTCGATGCGGCCTGGAATCGCGTCCGCTCCCCACAAGTGGATGACGAGTGCTTTGGTCAAAGTGGGGCGCGGTCAGCGTTCAAACCCACGTGAAAGTCGACGAAGCGCTCCGTTCTTTGCGGGCTGGCGGAAGTTCGCTATCGGGTTGGCCCTGCTTGTCTGCCTCCTTATAGGAAGCGTGCTGGTGTGGGCACTGAAAGACGTGCCCTGGAGCGAAATCCGGGATGGAACGTTAAAGCCGGTCGTCGTGCTGGAAACCGCCGACGGCGCGCCGTTGGTAAGACAGGGACCTTATCAAGGGCCATATGCGCGATACGACCAGTTTCCGCCCCATCTGATCGATGCCGTCCTTTCGATCGAGGATCGCCGGTTCATGGATCATTTCGGCGTCGACCCCAGGGGCATCGGGAGGGCGCTTCTGCGGAACTTGGAGGCTGGCGCGGTGGTGGAGGGTGGCAGCACGATCACCCAGCAACTCATCAAGCTGCAATACCTCGACAGCGACCGAACCATAAAACGAAAGATACAGGAGGTCGTCATCGCCTTCTGGCTGGAGTGGAAGCTCGGCAAAGCGGAAATCCTGACGCGCTATCTCAATAGCGTCTATCTTGGCGCGGGCGCTACCGGGATGCCTGCCGCCGCGCGCATCTATTTCAACAAGGACATCGGCGCACTCAACCTGCCGGAGTCGGCGATGCTGGCGGGGTTGCTGCGGGCGCCGAGCCAATGGAATCCGATCGACAATTTCGAAGGCGCCCGGCAGCGCACCTTGGTCGTTCTCGACGCGATGGCAGCCAATGGCAAGATCACCGAGCCACAGGCGGCGGAGGCCAAAACGAGCTTTGCCAGGCTGCACCCAACGACGCCCACGCCGCGCTCCGGAAGCTGGTTTGCCGACTGGATTTCACCGCAAGCAAGCGAAATCGCCGGCTCCTCGCCAGGTTCGACGACGGTGCGCACCACGCTGGTGCCGCGGTTGCAGCAGATCGCCGAAAGGGTCGTGAAAAGAGCTCTGGACAGTGAGGGAAAGACAGTCGAAGCATCGCAGGCGGCCTTGGTTGCTATGACGCCCGACGGCGCGGTCGTAGCGATGGTTGGAGGGCGCGACTACAAGGCAAGCCAGTTCAACCGCGCCGTCACGGCGATGCGCCAGCCGGGTTCCACCTTCAAGCTATTCGTCTATTACGCAGCATTGAAGGCTGGGCTCACCTTGTCTGACCGGGTTCCGGACGTGCCAATTGACATCGATGGCTGGTCGCCAGAAAATTCCGGTGGCAATTATCGCGGCTGGGTAACGCTTGCCGAGGCGTTCGCGCGATCGCTCAATGCCGCCTCAGTGGCACTTGCCGAAGAGGTAGGGCTGGACAATGTGATAGCCGCAGCGCGTGAACTCGGCATCGATGCGCCACTGGCAAACACGCCATCTTTGGCGCTTGGCACATCAGAAGTAAATCTGCTTAACCTCACCAGCGCCTATGCGTCCGTCCAACTCGGCAGAGCACCCGTCAGGCCCTGGGGCATCATCGACTTCCAGGCGGCAGGGCAGCCCAAGACGTTTCGAGTTGGCTCACAAGCAAAACCGAATGTCGATCTTTCGCCCTACCAGTCCGACCTCCTCGGCCTGCTGCAGTTGGTGGTCGAGCGCGGCACTGGACGTGGGGCAGATCCCGGCACGTTTGCGGCCGGTAAAACCGGCACGAGCCAGAACAATCGCGATGCCTGGTTCGTCGGATTCACGGACGCGCTCGTCGTCGGTGTCTGGGTCGGCAATGATGATGACGCGCCGATGAAGGGGGTGACGGGCGGCGACCTGCCAGCGCATATCTGGCGGGACTTCATGCGTGAGGCAACGACCGAACCGACGCTGAACGGAGTGCGATCGACCGAAGCAGTAGTCGATGGCCAAGGCGCACCGCAATCCTGTAATATCACCGCCTGTTCGCGCAGTTACCGCTCATTTCGGCCGTCCGATTGTACTTATCAGCCCTATTCCGGCGGCCGACGGCTTTGTGAAAAGTGATGTGATGCGGCAGAGATCGAGCACCGGCCATCCTTGCCTCACGCCCGTTTCGCAGATCGGTGCTGAATATCGTTTGACCGATGCTGCGAAGGCTCACGAAGAGAAGAAATCCGGACGTTCGGCTGGCGCTATCCTGCTGATACCTTGATCGGTCAGCGTCCGTTATTTCGGCTTACGCAGATCGAGAGATCCAGTCGGAATAGGAACCACACTGGCAAGTCGTTGGCCTACCACCGCACCGATTGTGGCAACCCCGGAGGTATTCCTGGATGCCGGCTCGATCTGGCGAAGAAACAGTCCGCTATCATCTGCAAGAGATCCGATGGTAATCATCGGCTCATCGTCGACGAAAAGTATCAATCCAATGCCGGATCCAACCTTATCCTCCACCCTGCATGGGACGGCTCGCAGTACGGTTTCCGCGTCTGTCGAAAACAGGGATTTCACAAGCCCGCCAAGTGCTTCGACCTTATTGACGAACGGCCGCACGATGAATGTGACCGCTTCTTCTTCAGATAGAGTGAGTTCGACGGAAAATTGAGCCGGCGCAGAACCGGTTGGCAGGCAAGCACTATAAAGCTGAAAAATCGCGGCGCGGGCGAAATTCAGGCGTGTATCATTGGATTCGGCTTCGACGATTGATTGGAGAAAGCGTGAAGAGTTCACTGCCGGAATCCCTCTTTCGAATCGGGATAGCCCGATGATGATCCAATATACGATACCGCTTCTGGGAGCGAGCCGTCCGCATTATTCATATTACCAACTGCTGACCTTCGAAAATCTCCAGTTTGTCCCCGATATCCTGGATATACCGCGAATATTCGGCGAAGCTGGAGACTCAGTTTAGATCGCAACAAAATATGGAAGCATTTAGGTCAATATATTGGCGTGTCGAGATCGCTATCACTGGTCTATTTGTATGCGACGATGTTGCGGATGAAACCCCTGGAGCATGATGCCGAAAAGTGCCAGCGGTATTCGGACGACATCTTCGTCCAGGGGAAAGAATAGACGCGGTGCCGTACCCGATCCATCGCTCAAGACGACAAATGCTGGACGGCGGAATGGCTCCGGTGGCCTGATTATTGAAGCTTGAGGGCCGCGTCGCGCAGAGCCTGCCAAGCAGGGCTTCCATCGTTATGGATGTCGAATTTGTCGTAGTCGTCCTCAGGATAGAGGCCCGAGTCCTGGGTGCTGGTGAGCCGCCAGACCACCCAGCCTCCGCAATCCGACGTGGCGATCGTGTTCAGCCAAGTCCCATAGGCTTTTGCCTGATCGGGATCGGATCGGGGAATTCCAAATTCTTCCAGGATCACCGGTTTTCCGATATTTCGCCCGATCGCGCAGTATTCGCGAATGCGGGCATCGAAATCGGAATGGCTCATTTTGACGTAGGACGGGTAGCCATGCCACGTGCCGAAATCGACGCTTGGAATGTTCATATCCGCCAGCTTCTGTTCCATGTTCCCATGGCCCGTCGTTACCAGCTGTTTCGGTGCCAGGGATTTGACATAGGCTGACATTTCCGACACCCACTCATGAAGGAGCGGTTTGGGATGGATGTCAGGTTCGTTGGCCAGATCCCAGGCAAATATAGTGGGGTCGTCGGAATAGCGCACACCTGTAATCGTGTTGACGCGCGACAGAACATGCCGAACCCATGCCTTGTAATCGCGGCGGGTTCGCGGATCAGCGGCAAAAAAGGTGTATTTGTCCGAACTCCCGTACCAGGCATTCATCTGCTGCGCACCGCCCGTGTAGGCCCAGAAATCGACGAATGCGAGGATCAGCTTGAGCTTGCGCTTCGCCGCTTCCGCGATGAGGTAGTCGACCTTTTGCAGACCGTCGGGTCCGTCATTGGGAACCATCTTGTTGGTTATCGGATCCCAACTCATCATATAGATGCCCTTGGTGCCCAGATTGCTGGAATCGGCCGTGCTTTTTGAATTCCAGATCGTCGGCACCCGGCCATCCAGCGACCCTATAACCGGTTGCAGGAAGGTGCGCACCACATTGGCACCCATTGCCGTGGCATCGTCCAACACGCGGGTGACTTCGCCTGGCGAGCCAAATGTCAGATAATGGTTGTTGACGCCGGCCACGCGAAATGGCTTGCCGTCCAGCAGAAAGCCCCCCTCTTTCGTCGTGACGAAAGATTGCCCAGATGACTGTGCGTCCGCAGATCCGACTTGAGCAGACCAAAAAAACGCCAGCGCCGCAGCGCCGATAGCGAAATTCCGGAAATGGTGAATAGGCCTCATGCGAAGAAACTCCCTTTCAAGCCCGTGACGCAATTCCGATTTGGTCTGTCTGATCGAGGGAATTGCTGCCGTATGTCGAGACACCGGCAGCCGCTGATGGCGCGATGGTGGACTGCGTCGCAGTGTGCCGAGTGGCCCAATACAATGCCGGGCACAGAAACAGGCCCTCCAGCGAAACCGCAATGACCCAGAAGTTGGCTGTACCGGCGATCCCGAATTGCGCACCACCGACGGCGGCCGCGATCTCCAGCACCGCACCGCCGGTCAGAACGAGCGTGGCAAGACCCAGGCGCCGTCGGACACGTTGAACCGCCAGATAATGATACTTCAACGCCATTCCGAAAGCGGCAACGCCAAGAAACTGGAGGCCATTTCCTGCAATCACAGCATAGGCGGGATTGAATATCCAGAGCATGAAGCGCGACAGGAAGAGGAACGCCAAGGCGGTCGCCGCGCAGACCAGCATCGACAAGCCGAGCGACAGGCGCAGGCGCGCAGGAAATAGCTCCGGCTCCCGCAGAGCGATGGCAAACAACACCGAGGCGAGTGACGCAGGGACGAGAAGCGCAACGTTCAGCACCGTCCAGGCGGCATAGAAGGCGGCGTTGATCTCAGCAGACAGCATCACCGTGACGACGAAGGGCAGCAGCAGCGCCGGCGCCTGAACAGCCATGCTGAGCGTATGATGGCCGAAAACCTGTCCGAGCACCGGGCGGAAGGCGCGGATCTCCGGCCGGTGGAAAACGCGCCTGCCGGCATAAACAAGAAGCCCGGCCACGACGACCAGCGAGACAAGCTGCCCGGTAAACCACGTGGTGAAGATCGCCAGTCCGCTGGTCGCCCGGCCAAGTGCCAGGCCGAGAGCGATCAGCAGAAGAAGCTTGCTGGCGGCAAAGACGACATTTCGGGCCAGTTGAAGGCCGCTGCGCAGAAGGCCGACCAGGGCTTGGTCGAGCACGAGGGTCACGGCCGTCAGAGCGCAAGCGGCGACGAAGAAGAGATCGGTCGCCGAGGAACCGACGATCGAGCCAAGCTGCGTCGATGTGAAGGCAGCGATAGCAAGGTAGATCAGCCCCATCATGATGGAGGCGGTGAACGAGGCCAGGAGGGCGCCCGTCAGAAACGGGCCTGCTCTTTTTTGACGGCCTATCTCGCCCATCAGAAAGGGCCCGAGACCGACTTCCCCGAGATTCGCGAGGAGATTCATCAACGATATGGCGGCGGCGGCGAGCCCGACAGCTTCGGCCGAGAAGGAACGCGCCGCGAACCACCAGTAGACGAAGCCGAGAATGGCCGTCATCAACGTTCCAAGCCCCAGCATGCCTGCATTGAGGAGCAAAACCGCCTGATTCATCAGGAGGCTGCGGACCTTGGTCATGGCGGCGCTGAGGGTCATCATGCCTATTCCACCGGTTCGAGAGCGCGAGCAGGAACGGAGGTGAACGGTCGCGTAAGGGCAGCGCGGGTCCGGCCGAGAGCGAAGCCGGCCGCAGTGGCCGCCAGGCCGGCGCCCAGCGCGACGGCGCGAAGAAGGCCGCTCGGCTGGCCAAGCAGCGCATCAGCAAATCCCCGCAGAACCCCTTGGGGCAACGCCCTCGTCATATAGGTCTTTTCCGATGCCAGCGCCTCGCCGGAACCTGCCATCAACGATAGGCTGGCTTTTGAAAGCCCTTCGGCCCAGCAGCGGTGGAGGAAATATTTCCACGTCGCGCGATCGGCGGGTATGGCGTGATCGCTGCCGCTCGATGGCTCGAAAACGAAACGGCCTTGTGGCAAGGCCTTGGTTGCACGGATGCAGAGTTCGGTTTCCTCGCATCCGAGCGGCAAAGCCTTGGCCGTTCGGCCCAGGCCGGAATCGAAGCCGCCCGTATGATCGAAGACGGAGCGGCGGATGCACATCGACGCGCCGATGAGGTTGCGCACCGGCCCCGGATGAAGGCCGCGATAGGTGCAGCCGAGGGTCCACAGGAACTCGTCGGGAAACCAGGACGGACGGTCTGTTTCCCACAAGGGGCGGATGGCGGAGACGGCGCCCAGAACCGAGGGATCCTCCAGTTGCCGCACCAAGGTCGCCAGCAAATCCTGATCCGACACGGCGTCGTCGTCGAGAAACACGATGACCTCGCCGCGGCTGACAGAAATCCCGGTGTTGCGGGCGCCGGAGAGGCCGGGCGGATGAATATTCTCGACGATCCTGACCGGGGGTTCGAACCGCTTGGCGCGCAGACGCAGCGCCAGTGCCGGATTGTGATCGACGATGACGACGATCTCGTCCGCGGCCGGGACCTGGCGCGCTGCCGCCGCGATTGCTTTGTTGAGAATGTCCCAGCGCTTGTCGGAATAGCAGCAGATGACGATTGCCGTCGTGAGCTTGCCGGGCACGGAGTGCTGGAAATCATCCATTTTTCGGCTCCGGAGCGAACTGAAGGGTTATTCCGGTCGGTGCCGGCGACTGGAGCGTGTCGATGGTCATCCAGACCTTGCGGTAGATCGTTCCCCTGTCGCCGTCCTTGTAGAGCCAGGCTTCCAGCCGTGCGGGGGGGCGCGTTTTTGTCGGTACGGAGAATTCGAAGGTTTGGCTGGAGGAAGGTGCCAGTTCGAAGGTTGGCATCTTTCCAATCAACGTGCCGCCCAGAACAAGGTCAAGACTGTAAAGCGTCTTGGCGTCTTCCGAATTGCGCACGCCGACCGTTACCACATTGTTCGTCCAGTTCCATTTGGGCACCATCCAAAGCTCGGTGAAATGAAACGGCTTGCGTTCAAGCGCGACCGGGCGCGCCACGAGGACGGCACTCGTCGCCAAGATCATGGAAACTGCGAAGGCCCCAAAACGACGGCCGGGCCAAGCCCAGGGAATGGCTGGAACCGGCCTTGCGAGCTGCAAAACGACGTTCAGCCACCGAACGGCGATAGTCGTCAGGCCCAGCGCGTATACCCAGCCTCGCGCATCGAGATGCCCAACGACATGCAGCAGAAGCCCACAAAAAATGCAGGCCGCGAAGCTCAGGAACACCGAGAGCGTCCCCCTCGTGACCATATCGCCCTCTATGCGCAGGGTGTCCACCAGCATGCGGCCCGGGAGATACAGTATCAGCGGCGCGCAGAGCACCAGGCGGGCGGCCTTCTCCCAGGTCGAAAAGGTTTCGGGCAGCCAGGTTACGGCCAACGCAGCGGCAAGAACCCACAGCGGAATGATTCCCAGAAAGACACGGCGGGCCATCATCGGGGACGAGCTCCTGCATCCGCCCATGCCGTCGCGCCGATGATCTCCGCGGCGCCCGGGTTCACCTTCATGAGCTTCTGCCGTATCACGTTCGGGTCGAAGGATTTCTGGACGAGATGAACGATCTTGCTGTCCAGCCGGCTCAGAGTGAGGCCGAGACGGCTATGGATCTGCGTCAGATAGGTCCCGCGCGCATCGCGCATCGTCGGCGATTGGTGCATCACATCGAGCAGAAAGACGGAATAGAGCGTCCATTCCCCGAACCGTGTCTGGTCTTTTGTCGCGCTGAGCCCCTGGAGCAGCTCGACGTAGGGTTTTGAGCCGTGTTTCGACGCGATGTAGTCATTCAGCGCGATGAGCCATTCGCGCTTGAAACAGAAGAAATCGTTGATGAAATCGACGTAGCGAAAAGACCGGGCCGGCTCGACGCCGAGGATCTTTGCAACATTGCGCAACCGTTGCTTCTCGAAACGGTAGTGCAGATCGGGAAGCCTGTGGCTGGAATAATAGAGAACCGGGTCGCCCCGGTCGATCAGATCGGTCGTCGCGATGGGCCGCAGCAGCAGTGTATCCGCACCGAGATTGCAGAAATGCTCGGTCCGGCAGAATTCGAAGGCGCGCAGCTTGATGATCTGCTGCCGAAACCAGCCGGGAAGTTCCAGTTCGCTGGCCGAAAGCCAGTCGTTGTCGCCGGTGACGCCTGCGCCGGGCACGAGACCCTTCGCATCGAGGAAGGCTCTTAAAGCGGCCGGGTTGTCGGTGACCATGGTCAGGTTTCCCTTGTCGGGGAAATGCTGCTGGTAGGAGCGAAGGGACGCTTCGAGCAAATATTCGATGTCCCGCGAATGGACGCACATGAAAGCGTCGATACGGCTATCGATCATTGCAAATCTCCGTCTGGTCGTCCTACGGATTGCACCGGCTCTCCGGTCCGCCTAGGAGGGGCTGCGGGCTGCCGCGTTTTCCCGAGCCGCCCAACATCGAAAATGACCATGAAGCCGTTGTCGAAGGTGCGGTCGACATCGGGCTCGGAATTGAACTTGAGCAGCGACGACGGCTGGAGGGGGACCATGTGGTTTCGGTCCTGCGCGCCCCCGTCGAAATAGACGCCGACGCCGGGCAGGCCGGTGGTCATGCGCAGGTCGACCATGACGAAGCCGACTCTCGAGTCGATCAGCAGCTTGCGTTCCATCGGGCCGAGATCGGCAGCGGTGATGGCCATGCCTGTATCCTGCCCACTCTCAAGCGTGGTCGAGACCTTTTGCCGGCCGTAGGTGGACAGGAGCAGGCGATTGATCCGGTCGGTTGCGAAATGCCGGTCGTCGCCCAGCCATTCCCTGGTCCACTTTGCGGCGCTGATCCCCATCGGTTCTATCGACGAGGAGTCGGCCGACACTTCATAGCCGGCCGGAACCAGGATACGTGGCCCCTCGGAGCTGATGACGCCACCAATCAGCACCGTTGTTGCGGCGGCGGCAAGCGCCGTTGCGCGTAGCCAGCCACGCGACGTGCCGTGCCAGAACGCCGCGACGGCCACCGCGACGACAATTGCGACGCCGAGGAAGGATAACGAGCCGATGCGGTTGCCGATCTCCCACCCACTGCGCGTCAGGCGGAAGATGATGCTGACAGGATAGGCCAGCGTCACCAAAACGAGGACGACGAGAAGGCTTGACCGCCACAGGCGCCATCTGGTCGGCGGCCAGAGGATGCTGGCATTCCGGGGCTGCCCATTGAAAACGAGCGAGCGGAGAAAGCCGGTGAGAAGGCCCAGGCAGATCAGCGCGACGCCCGCCATCGTCAGATAACGTTGCCACGCAGGCGCCAAGGCTCCCGTGTCCGACACGAAAAGCTTACGTGTCGCGGTCGAGTTCGAGACGAGTTGCACTACCTCGTGTATGCCGCCTGCCAGTACCGGAAGGATGTAGCTGCCGGTGGGGTTGCCTACGATCTTCGACCAGGCGACCGGAGCAATCACGGCGATCGAGGCCAGCAGGATCGCCTGCCGCCTCTGCATAGCGGACGCGCCCTGCCTCAGGCATTCCATCACCGCCGTGCCGCACAAAAGGGCCATGCAAAAATAGGAGGTGAGATGATGAGTAACCGCGAGTGCCACGATGAGGACGATGGTGGCGACGACCGTCGACCAGCCTGCCGTGCCGCCTCGCTCCATGCGTCGGCTTTCCGAAGCCAACAGTACCGCCGCAAGCATGGGGATCGCCAGGCTTTCATAGGAGTAGTGGACGTCGAACAGCAAAAACGCGGACGAGCCCATGTAGATCAGGCAGGCAATGGAGGCGATCCGTGCCGAGCCCGTGATCTTCTCAAAGAGCAGGAAGAGCGCCAGCATCAGCATCATCCGTGCGGCCGCCAATACGATGAGGCCTGCCGCGAAGACGGACAGTCCGGACAGGTTGACCAAGGCGGACGTTATGAGCTCCAGCCCGGGATAAAGGGGGCTGACCGGCAAAAGGGGATTGGGCAGGAACAGCCGCCCCGCCTCCAGAATGTCGTTCACCGTCGCCCAGTGCAGGAATTCGTCATGGTCTACGAAGGCGACGGGCGCGCGGATGACGCGTACCACGAAGAGGGCCGAGGTCACGACCACTATGAGCGCCAAGCGCTCCAGGCGGCTGGCTCCCGGATGGATGATTCGCGCCGCCGCGGGGAGAAAGATCGCGGCGATGGCGCAATAGAACGTGGGAACCGCCCAGCTCTCTCCCAGCCGACTGGCATTTGCAGCAAGAGCGGCCACAACAAGGGCGCAGCTGCACAGGAAGGCAAAGACCGGCGACATCCCCAGCGACGAAGGATCGGCAACGCTCCCGACCGCGCTGTCCTGCCTGCGCAGGCCTAGAAATGCGGCGATCCACAGATCGACGCGTGGAATGGAAACCCTTCCTGGATAGCCATGACGATAAGCTCCGTCCTGGTAGGCCTTCTGCCGGCCTGGAGAAGCCCGCCCCTTAACAGTCATCGTGCTTCAAATCTCCAAGCAGTGCCGGACCGGTTCGCAGTTCAGGCTGCGGATGCGAAAGTACGTGTCCGTACACCTTCAGCAGCCGGTCCGTGCAATCGTCCCAGTCTGGCAACCTCGTCTCAATTGAGATCGGCCCCGCGTCCATGGCGGCGAGCATTTCACGCGCGGTGACGTCTGGCGAAGCATTGAGCGGAACGGATCGCACGAGGCCCTCCTCAGCCAGCTCCCGAAAGCCGGATGTGTCGGTGGTCAGTACCGGAGCCTTGACCGAAAGCGCCTCCATAACCGCCACGGGATGAGCTTCATAATCGCTGAGGAGCACGACAAGAGCGGCCGAAGACAAAAGATCGGCCATTGCGGACCGGTCGGTCGGCGGAATTGCCCCGATCTCGACACGGTTGCCGAGCCCGAGCTCGGCCACCTGCTGACGCAGCTTTGCCTCATAGGGGCCCTCCCCTAGGATCCGAAGGCGCATATCGGGGAATTTCGTTGCCAGCACATGAAATGCAGCAAGCGCCCGATGATGACCTTTGTAGCGCTCCAGCCTGCCGAGCGAGACAATCAGCGGCCTGTCGTGAGGTGAAGCCGGTCGCCGCCCGGACTTTTCCGGCAGGCGCGCGCCATTGGGGATAACGATGAACCGGTCTCTCGCGATTGCCATATTGTGGCTGAATAGATCCGCTTCGAACCGCGACACGCCAATGAGTTGCGCTGCCCTGGCAGCCAGAGGCGCAAGCATTCTATGTTGGAAGCGTCGGATCGAAGACCTAAATCGCGACGAATGGCCACCGCTGTGAAAGGTGACCACGAAAGGAAGGCCCTTGCGCGATGCGGCTGCCATTCCCAGCGGCGCCAGGAAGGTGTGGTAGCCCTGAACATGCATCAGGTCCCAATCCCCTTCGGCGACCGCCCTGAAGACGCCGGGGGCGAAGCACCAATCCCGCCCACGGGGAAACGTCCTCAGCCTGACAATCTGTACGCCGTCTCGGGTTTCCGCTACCGGAAGAAGGCCGTCGGGATTGCCCGTCAAGACCGTCACCGTGTGCCCCTTGCGCACGAGCCTGATTGCAACCTCGCTTACATGGGTTTCCGTTCCTCCGGCAAAAGGCAGGTATCTCGCGCTGAGCATCAAAATGCGCATCATGCGGCCTCGCCAATTCAATCCAGCCCTCAGGAAATGCCCGGCTCGAGGACTTGGACGCCCGTCGGCGTACTGACGCGCTCTCGGAAGATCGTCTTCAGCACGCGCCAGCCGTCCGGAAGGGCACGCAGATTGCTGACGCCGTAGATACGCTCCGATTCAAAGCTCGCGACTTCCATGATTTTGAGCTTGTTCTTGAGGGCACGCAAATTGATCAGCGTCTCAATTTCGAAGCCGTCGCAATCGGCACGCAGCAAGGGAACATGCCGTCTCCAAAAGCCCATGTAGCCGTAGCACAGATCGCTGAAAGAGCTGCCATAGAGCATCCGGACCAGGAGGGTCAGGCCGAGATTGCCGAAACGGCGGATGACCGTCATGTCGCTGGTGCCGCCACCCTGCATAAAGCGCGAACCCTTGACGAAATCCGCACCTGCAACAAGAGCCGCGACGAACAGGATGATTTCGTAGGGATCCATCGAACCGTCAGCATCAAGCATCACGATCATATCACCAGATGCGGCTTCGAAGCCCGTCCGTAATGCGATACCTTTGCCCTTCTTAGGTTGAAGTACGATCTTGACGTCGTTGCGCATGCTTCGCGCTATGTCAGGCGTTCCGTCTGTCGATCGCCCATCGACGATGATGATTTCATGCACCCATGTCGGTATGCGGGGCAAGAGCAGCTTAATGTTTTCCGCTTCGTTCAAGGTTGGAATGACGAGTGAGGTCCTTGGCAAATTGAACATCGGACCTTGAACCGGCATCGAGGAATGCGAGGATTCTAAAGCTTCGATTGCAGACATAAGCTCTCCTTGGCGTTTTGGACCGCGTGACAAATCGCAAATCGACGATGCCCCTGAGCTCTTTGGCCGAGAGGAGGACTAAACTCTCCTGGAAGAGTATGTGGCTAAGTCTCAATGCACTTTGATCAGATCGCCAGGCTGTAAGACCGTTTCTTCGGTCGCAGGTTCGACGATGACACCATTCGGTCCAGGCCGAACGATTTCAAATTCAACACCGGCGCTATCCTTCGACGATACCATCGACCGGAAAATTTCAAGATCGCTCTCGGTCGTCTTCAACGCCGTGGATAGGCCTCTTTCGGCATCCGCTGCCGACTTTTCGATCTCGATCTTGCGTTCGATACGATCGCGCTCAACGTCCTGTTTCGCTGCCGCCAGCCGTTGCTTTGCGCTCTCGACATCGATGACGGCTTGCTGCTTTCGATCTTCCGACTCTGTCAGTTCGCTTTGTGCCCGGGTCAACTCAATGCTGGTGACAAGTTTGTTTTTGGCCAACTTCTCGATACTTGCCAGCCGATCCTGACGGACCCGAATGGTGGCATCATAATTGCCGACGCGTGCCTGACGCAGATCGAGATCGGCCTGAGCATTGGCCACAGATTTTGCGTAAGCACTGCTCTGCGCATCCTTGCTCGTCGTTACCAATTGGCGCTGCCATGTCTCATCATCCAGCAACCGTTGAGCATCGGGATCGGGACCAAGAACAAGTGTGCCGATGCTGGCAATTTGTACGGAATCGCGCTTTGCCCTGAGCACCTCGGTTCGCGACGCAAGCCGCTTCAGATCGGCCAGCCCAGTCTTCAACCGCTCGATCTGGCGTGTAATCTCCACACTCTGCCACGGCTCGATATTCTTCGCCGCCATGCCACCCGCTTGCGCAACAGCATGCAGAACCGTCATGCCATCAACATATCGAAACGAGCCAGGATTACGCACCGGGCCGGTAATATAAATCGGCTGGTGCTCAATCTTGACGATAGTCACGAACCCTTTTCTGCCGACCAAACTTTCGTACGAAGGAAGAATTATCGCCTCCACATCCGCCGGAGGAAGCCCTCGAACCGGGAAGCGTCCCAAAAGCGGAAGCGAAATCGTTCCGTCCGCTTCAACGACGTATTCGCCAGTGAGCTCGGGGCGCTGATAAAAGTTCCAGGGAACCGTGCCCCGCGAGCCCGTCCAGCGATCTTCGACGGAGGCCAAGCTTTCGTAAAATGCGAGATTCAATTTATCGCCTGAGCGAAGAACGTCACGCAACAATTGAGGCTGCCGCGCCGAAGTCTCACCAGATGCCACAACCGAGACCGCTTCGTTGGGTGCAGGTAACTCCTCCGCCGCTGACGCCACCGGAACAATCGCTGCAAATACAACGCATAGTATTTTAGAACCGCTTCTCAACCTATATTCAGGCATAGCTGGCGATATTATCTGCGAAAGCTTCATGTTTCGAATTTCCGCTTTGAAAACGCTGAACACCCTCTGATCTCTTTAAGGTTAACATAATATTAACCATATTCAATAGTACTTAACAATGATTAATACATCTGACAGGCAGGCTAAGAGCCTGAATTGAAAAGAATTCAATAAACATAACATCTTGCGGCGGCTGGGCAGCACTTCGAAAACCTTGACATCATCGGTTTATTTGACGATCTGCAGGGCGAGATTTGCGATCTTTGCAATGCAGCTCTGAGCCAAGAAATGGCTTCAAGAACGACACTTACGCCGTCGCGATCCTGAATATCGGCGGTGTCCAGGGGATGGCTTTCGGCGCTTCCGACCATCCGGGCGCGCGTTTCGGCGCTCTTATCCGGGATGAACCGACTTGTATGCGCGCTGGCTGGCAGCCATTTATCCGAAAAATGGCATTATGTTATGTATTTCAGAGATCTACAGCCATAGAAGCTGTTGCGATAGGGTGCCCGCCATCGAGGTGTGGGCTCTCGGCACAGGCCGACCGCTCTCCCGCAAAACGACGCCTGGCACCGCAGTCGGCGTCAATGACAGGGAAAGGTTCAAGCTCTATGTCTGCAGATGAAAAGCCACTGATCGCTATCGCCGGTGCAACGAGCAAACAGGGGCGCAGCGTCGCCGCGGCACTGCTTCAGAGCCAACGTTTCCGGGTGCGAGCTTTCACCCGGAAAAAGGATTCGCCTGAAGCCTTACGCCTGGAGAAACTCGGCGCTGAAATCGTCACCGTCCCTCTGGAACTTGGCCTTCGGAAGGACCTCGTTGCTGCATTCAAAGGCGCGGACGGCGCATTTTTGATGACGCCGCCGATCGCCCCGCCGGAGACAATCGAGGCTCCTCTCGGGCGGCAACTGGCGGATGCCGCCGTGGAGGCCGGCGTCGGGCATCTAGTTTTCAGCACGCTGGAGAATGTCGACAAGATCACCGGCGGGACGAAGTATGCGCCGCATTTTACCGACAAGGCGCGCGTTGCCGACCATATTCGCGGCCTGCCTATCTCTCATTCCTTCGTCATGCTGGCGTTCTTCTACACCAATCTTCTCGAATATTATGTGCCGCGCATGGAGGGCGATACGCTGCTGCTGCCGATTTATCTTCCCGAAGATTTCCGAGCGCCTTTTGTCGATCCGCTGACGGCGACCGGGCCGGTCGTCCTCGAAATTTTCTCAAACCCCGAGCGCTACAACGGCAAAACGCTGCCGATCGTCGGGGATATCATTTCTCCGCGGGAGATTGTCGAAACCTTTCAGCGTGTGACCGGGCTCAAGGCCGAGTATCGAAACGCTTTCACCAGGGATGGCCTGCTGCGCCATTTTCCAGAGTTTGCCGCCAACGAACTTCTCATTCGAGAGATTCTCGGGATGGTCGAATATGCCGTCGAATATGGATATTTCGGCAAGGAGCATGACCTCGAACGGAGCCGTCGCGTGAACCCCGATACGCTCAACTGGGAGCAGTATCTGCGGAAGACGGGGTGGCGTGGCGATAAGCGGTCTTTCGGACTTTGAAGCATGTCGCGCAACGACATGCTTAAAAACAAAGACCTCACGATGGCCGGATTCCCGGCAATTTAGAAACCTCGGCGACAAGAAAGTCGACGAGAAGCCGAACGCGGGCAATGGCTGCACGCTCTGGAACGATCAGCAAGCTCACCGGAACCGGTAAAGGACGATAGTCGCCAAGCACGACTTCGAGCTGACCGTCGTCCAGAAGATCGTGAACCAACCAGAGGTGTGCGGGGCCAATGCCGCGTCCGGCGGCAAGGGCTTTGCGCGCCGCAAGCCCGTGATCGACGCGCAGCTTGCCGCTCACCGGGATCATCAGGCTTGTGCCATCGGGAGAGGAAAGAACAAGCTGATCGCTGCCTGCCACATTGGACATGATGACGGTTTCGTACCGTGACAGATCGGCGGGGCCTTCCGGCCATCCGTGGACGGACAAATAGCTGGGAGCGCCAACCAACAGCCGATGGCTCTCTCCGAGCGCATGAAGCTTCATCGCACTGTCGGCGAGAGGCCCAAGACGGAGTGCGACGTCAACGCCTTCGCGAACCAGGTCGATCCGCTCGTCCGTCAGGTTGAGGTCTACCCGGATGTCCGGATGCTTGTCCTGGAAATCGAAGATCAGGCGCGTGATGTGCATCACGCCGAGCGCTGCCGTACAGGAAAGCCGAACAGCGCCCGCGGGGGCCTGACGGGCATCTCTGGCTTCTTCGGCAGCCTGTTCGACCAGGCGCAATATCTGCAGGCAGTTCGTATAATAGCGGCTGCCCTCGTCCGTCAGGGTGACGCGACGCGTGGTTCGGCTGAGAAGCGGTACGCCGACAGCCTGCTCCAGTTCATTGAGGTGCCGCGTCACGGTGGATTGACCGACACCCAACTCTCTTGCGACCATCGACAGGTTGCCGCGTTCGGCGACGCGGACAAAGGTGCGCATTCTGTCCAGAGACAGTCCCGTATTATCCATTTTTCAGCACAGTGATCGTCATTCATTCCATATAGGGAATGATCTGGATTGTGCCTAGCCAATCAGAGAGGAACGCCCTCTGCCCAAGAGATCGCCGACACCAGCCCCTCATCCGGCTGCCGCCACCTTCTCCCCGTAAACGGGGCGAAGGGGATATGTCGCAACCTCTCCGTTTCCCACCCACCTCTCGCGGGGCACGTCCCCTCGCCCCGTTTACGGGGAGAGGGCTAGGGTGAGGGGCCGCCATCAGCGCGAACCGGACAGCCTACCGCGTCGAACCACGTGGGATGATGGAGAAGCCGCAATCGACCTTGTCTTCGCCGGGCGGCTCGTCGCGGACGGCGCGCAGCAGCATGTCGGCGACGCGGTAGCCGATATCGTAGCGCGGTATGTGGACCGTCGTCAGCGACGGCTCGGTGAAGGCTGAAAATTCCAGATCGTTGAAACCGCAGATGCCGAAATCCTCCGGCACGCGGATGCCGCGCACGCCGCATTCGATGAGCACACCGAGCGCCAGTTCGTCGTTCTGGGCAAAGACGGCATCGACATCAGTTACGCGCTGCAACAGGCGGGTCAACAATTCCCTTCCGAGACCGGTGGTGCCGGCCGCATCCGCGCCGATGGCTAGATCGGGATCGAAACGGCCGGCTTCGCGCATCGCGTCCTCATAGCCCTGCCTGCGGCGGCGCGCGCGAAGATCCGTGCTGCCGCCGATGAAGGCGATCCTCTCATAGCCCCTCGACAGCAGGAAACGCGTGGGTTCGGCGCCTGCCGCATGATGATCAAGGCCGACGACCAGCCTTTCCGGCTCCTGGCTGAGATCGGTGATATGGGCGATCGGACAGGCGGCATTCTCGATCAGCGGCAGAAGATCATGATAGGATTCGGCACCGGCGATGATGACGCCGGCCGGCTTCTGCATCAGGAAGGATTTCAGCTGGCCGGCCTCCCGATCGGCATGGTGGAGCGTGCTGGAATACTGCACACCGAATTCGGTGGCGCGCAGGCGATCCTCGATGCCGATCATCAGGCCTGCAAAGGCGGGCCGATGCAAAGCGGGCGTGATGACGCCGACGGTGCCGTTGTGGCGGCCGGCCAGCGCCCGGGCGGCAAGATTGGGGATATAGCCCATCTCGTCTACCGTGCGCAGAATAACCTCGCGCAAATCTTCCGAGACGATTTCAGGATTGCGAAGCGCGCGCGAAATGGTGATGGGGCTGACCCCAACCTTCTTCGCCACATCGCTCAACTTCACATGCGCGCCGCGCCTGGCCTTCCGCCCCCGCTCCACTGCCGTCCTCACCGCCCCATTGTATGTCGCCCGCGAGACTCGCTAGCTCTCGATTCGCGATCTTTACTTTCTGAAGAAGAAATAATTTAGAGTCTACTAACATTTTATATTCGCAACAGGATCCGGGAATATAATTTCCAGAAACAGCAGCAGGATCGTCTTTCGGCAAATTACGGGCGCAGGCGGCAATCGGATCACCGCCTTCGGGAATAAGCCATTTATTTTCGAATGAAAACATCGCGAAGGACGCGAAACGAGGCAAGACCAGGCCGGAATTTCCGAAGTGGGGCAGTTGGCCGGAACACATCGGGAGCGAAGATTAAATTCCAGTCATATCTTACAAATCGGCAATATAAACATGATCAAACTTTAATTTGTAAATCCACTAGCCGAGATCATATGAATCTCGAGCGCCAATTCTTCTCCTTCCCCCCGGTCGCCGCCGCTGACGACTGCGCGTTCCCAGGAGGAATTGGCGCCAAACGCCATCCGACGCCAGGTCCCAGGACATGGAACCACGACGCCATTCAAAGCCAACGCTCTCGCAAGGGTCCACCGCCCAAGGGATCACCACCATGTCACACATCTTCCGCAACCATCGCACCGCAGCCCTTGTCGGGGCCGCCATCATCGCCGGCGCAGCCTGCCTGCCCTTCGCCATCAACGCCTCCAATGCCGTTGCCGCGCCCTCTGATACCGGCGGCATTCTCGCGCCGAGCGGCTCCTTCGCCTCCATCGTCGATGCCGACAAGCCTGCCGTCGTCACCATCACCACGACGATGAAGGCGACCGATGTCAGCGCCGGAGAGCAGGAGTCGCCGATGGATGAGCAGTTCCGCCAGTTCTTCGAAGATCAGGGCATCCCGCTGCCGCGCCAGGCTCCGCAAAAGCGGCCTTCGCAGCAGGCGATGGCGCTCGGCTCCGGCTTCATCATCAGCGCCGACGGGGTGATCGTCACCAACAACCATGTCATCGACAATGCCGTCGACATCAAGGTGACGCTGGATGACGGCACCCAATTGCCGGCCAAGCTGATCGGCACCGACCCGAAATCCGATGTCGCCGTGTTGAAGATAGAGGCGGGCAAGCAGCTGCAGACCATCGCCTGGGGCGATTCCGACAGGCTGAAGCTCGGCGACCAGATTCTGGCGATCGGCAACCCCTTCGGCATCGGCACCACGGTGACGGCAGGCATCGTCTCGGCGCGCGGCCGCGACCTGCACAGCGGCCCCTATGACGATTTCATCCAGATCGACGCGCCGATCAACCACGGCAATTCCGGCGGCCCGCTGGTCGACCGCAACGGCAATGTCGTCGGCATCAACACCGCCATCTATTCGCCGAACGGCGGCAGCGTCGGTGTCGGTTTCGCCATTCCCTCCGACGAGGCCAAGGCGATCGTCGCCAAGCTGCAGAAGGACGGCTCGATCGATCACGGCTATCTCGGCGTGCAGATCCAGCCGGTCACCAAGGATGTCGCCGATGCCGTCGGCCTCGACAAGACCGGCGGCGCGCTGGTTGCCGCCGTCACCGCCGACACACCCGCCGCCCATGCCGGCCTGAAGCCCGGCGATATCGTCACCTCAGTCGGCGGCGAGAGCGTCAAGACGCCGAAGGACCTGTCGCGCCTGGTCGCCGACCTTTCGCCGGGTGCCAAAAAATCCCTCAGCGTCTGGCGCGACGGCAAGACGATCGATCTCAATGTCACCGTCGGCGCCAATGCCGACGGCCAGAAGCAGGCGGCGGCCGAGAACCCGGCCGCCCAAGACCAGACCACCGGCCAGCCGAGCCTCGGCATCGGCCTTGCCGATCTGACGCCCGACGTGCGCCAACAGCTCAACCTGCCGCGCTCGATCAGCGGCGCGGTGGTCGCCAAGGTCGCCCCGGACAAGTCTGCGGCTGCCGCCGGCATCCAGTCCGGCGATGTCATCGTCTCGGTGAATGACAGACCGGTCCACAACGCCCGCGACGTCAAGACCGCGATTGCGGACGCCGGCAAGGCCGGCCGCAAGTCGGTGCTGCTGCTCGTCGAACGCGATGGCAACAAGACCTTCGTCGCCGTGCCGTTTGGGGCTGCTTGAGACGACAGGACCTCGGGAAGCGGGCGTCCGGTGGCTGCCCCTCACCCAGCCGGATGAGGGGCTCAGCGATCTCCTCAGCCGGAGTGATCAGAGAGGTAACATCTTAGGATCGGCCTGTGGCAGCAGGCCCGTTCACGGGATCTCGGACAATCGTTCAGGCAGCCTGGTTTTGGGAAAACGATAGCCTGACGACCGCAGCGATGCGTCCGCACGCCCGGACGCCGTATAGCGCGCGATCCGATGGGCTTTCACCGGGGCACCGCCGTCATCCTGCCATCGGGCAAAGGAGGCGTCTTCCATTGCCTGCGGCAGCGGGCCCGAACTCAACTGTGTTGCGAGATACATTTTCAGCGCCGACTTCAACGCGGCCTCATCGACGATTCCCATCCGGAAACAATCAATGAGGAAACTTGTGGCGGTAATCTCATCCTCATCGACCGCGTGGGTTTCGCCGCCGCGAAAGCCGGCCTTTCGCAGAATACGATCGAGCATCCTTAAATTGTCGACACCGAAAAACTGATCTGACGTGGAAGACATGACGTCCTCCTTCGTTGGGGCTAGGGTTCACTGGGCGCGCCCCAAGCAGCGGTGCCCGTATCGTGCCCGCCGATAAATTAGCTTGCGCTTATTGCCGGCTGACCGCAACCTCATTCGGCAGCCGCCATTGATAATGCCATGGCGGAACCCATTTTAGCTAAAGGAGGATACGCATCATGCAGTTCAACGATGAAGCGACCCTCACAAAGCCGTCGGCACTGCCGGTGGAAAGGCGTGCGCTGGTCAATCACCTCAGAGAGGCGATCGCGCGCCTGACGCACGGGCTGGCAGCCGCCGGATTGGTGGAATTCGTGCCGCCTCTGCTGGAGATCAATAAAGTTCTCCGCGATATGACGGACGAAATTTCCCGTGCAGATTCGCTCTATTCCGATGAGGTTATCACGGGTACGATGCGCTTGATCAAGACATCGGAAGCCTTGCTTGAAAACCGGGTTATCGTGCAGACCATCCACTAAGATCTGCCGACGCCCGGACATGCAGGCAGGATGATCGCTGGACATCCGGCGTCAAGCTATTCGCTCCCTCGTGCATCCATCATCACCACTGGTGCCCGAGTTCCGCAGGTCGGCCGCGCCCACTTCCAAGGATAACCGCAATGGCACTTATTTTCCCCAACAGAAGCCGCAGCTTCGACGAAGCGAGAAAAGGCGTCCGCTTCACCGGCTATGACGGCATGTTCGAAGTCCGGTTTCTGGTCGAAGAGGCA
Source organism: Rhizobium aouanii (assembly GCF_037002925.1). Classification (NCBI taxonomy): domain Bacteria; kingdom Pseudomonadati; phylum Pseudomonadota; class Alphaproteobacteria; order Hyphomicrobiales; family Rhizobiaceae; genus Rhizobium; species Rhizobium aouanii. The sequence continues at coordinate 30,512 of NZ_JBAMYD010000028.1, read as the reverse complement.
GCCCTCGGCAGCGCGATCACCCAGAACTCTTCCGAGGCCGCCTATCTCAATGCCTTTGATGCGGCGCGCTCTTCCATTCAGGAGGCCGCATCGAGAGCCTATCAGCATCGACGCGGAAACAACTTCACGCTGACCGCCGCAGATTTTCGCTGATCGCTGGAAGGCGCATGGCGCCGGCACGCTGAAACGGCCGTCGTCCCGCACCGCCGCATGAGAGGAGGAGCAAAGCATAATGGTTTGCACGCGATACCGCCCGAAGGACCTGAAGCTGGCACGCCGCCATATCGTGAAAGCGGCGCACCGCATTGCCGACCAGGAAAGGGTGATCCGGACACTATCGCTCAAAGGCGCCCCCGCCGGACCGGCCTACGCGCTGCTGGACAGGCTCTACGACAATCAACGACGCAAGCTCGCCCGCCTGAAGCTGATCGAAGCGATGCTGAATGAAAGCCTAACCTGCCCCGCGCTCCGCCAGGCTTGCAACCCGCCCGGCAAGACCAACACGCATCTACGCCTGATCTCTCCTGCTTCGGCAAGCAGCCGGAACCCGGATTGCTTGCCTTAAGGCGCAGAGCAGGGCAGCCCTTCCGTCCGTTCATCTTCGATAATTCGATTGACGTGGTATCGGGAAGCTAAGTGGTTTAAGGTGCGGCCTTCAGACTTGCCGCGCCTCGACCATCGATCTTAGCGCGGCTTTGCTGCACGATATATGGAACTCCAGACAGACACGGCTAAGCGCTGTCCGATACCAGCCTTCCCATAGGGGCGCGGATTGCTTGATGCATCTTACCAACGCGGCTTGCTGAACCAGCATCGCGTTCAATGCCACACGACCACCCACAGGGAAAACGATGACAGACGCACCTGAAAATGAAGCCCTTTTCAACATCACCGGACACTATGTGCAGGAATTGAAGGCCGTTCTTCAAAGTGAGAGCATTGTCGAAGGCACCGACTACGAAAACAGCGCCTTTAACGAAAAACGACGAAACGAAGGACTTCACCTGCTGCGCTTCCACAAGACCGGGATCGCAGCGCAGGCGACGCAGATCTGGGAAAAACACAAGACGGCCCGAGCGCATCGATAAAACGCTACCAAGCCAATTCTTCGACCGATGTCGACTTGAGAGCGCCGATCCTTGGTCCGGAGCCGATAGAGCATGATGCCGAAAACTGTGAGCGGTTTTCGGACGACATCATGCTCAAACTCTTTAATTGAGAACAGGATTTAGATTTTCGGGCCGACCCGGCCCTAAAATCATCCTGTTCCAGCGCTGGCGTGCGGCGACATCGGCTGATGTCGCCGCGCAACATTGCCTTGAAAGGAAAAATCATGACCAATGACACAACGAAAAAGGTCCAGTCCGTCAAAGCGGCCGTGGCTGACGCGCCCTATGACGTCATCTATTTCGCGAAGAAACATCGCATTTCCAACGAAGATGCCAAGGACATCATCGAAAAGCACGGCGCCAATCGCAAAGAGGCGGACAAGGCCGGCCGGCGCATCAGCGCCTAAGGCAGAATATGATCTGGCAGGCGTTTAAATCCTAAAGTCTTTATTTGATGCATCTCGCCCAAAACCGCTGTACGGTTTTGGGCGAGATGCATCAGCCTCTGTAGCCTTTGCACCTGCCAGCGATGCCACGATGCAACATCGACGGACGAATTAACCCTACTGGCTTACCTTAATATCAGCACGCGCTTGAATACATCGGCTCCTATGCCATCGTAGCGTCACGATAACACTTCTGGTTCCTGAAGCAGCTCGCCGGAACCGTGGCCCGCCTTTCCCGCGGAGAGGCCGGCTCGCCTTCATAGGCCCGAGCTCATCGAATGGAGGGTGTGCCATGAACAATGTCTTGGAATTTCGTCCAAAATGCCCGCATGTCGAAAGCCTGTCCGATTGCCGCGAAGCGCTTGAACCGGCCGTGATGAAAATCGTCAGCGACGCCATCGGCAAGGGATACACGGCCGCGGAAGCCGCCATGGTGGTTGCCGATATCGCCGACGATTACATCCTGATGCTATCGCGGCAACCACGGCATTGACACCACTTGCGGGCGCGCAGCTATATGGCTTTGCGCCCCGAGCAAATGCCGACCGTCTTGCATCAGTGGACCGCGCAGCAACTGCAGGGGTAGCAGTGGTACAGGAGACGAGACCTGCCGCGCGATCCGCCGGCAAAACACCTGATATTGCCTGAAGTTCCAGGCAGAGCGACGGCACTGCGATCCCCCGGAAGATCCACGGAGGGATCATAGACAACCTGTCCGGGCACGACTGCGGCCGTCACACTGACAGGCTCCGACCGGGCGAAAATCGACGACCACATCACACGCCAACGAAAACCCTGCCGGAGCGGGACTTTCGGCGGATCGAAACGGAAGAAGCCGAACAACCGGTCCGCGTCCTAAGCAAGATCGATCTTTTCAAAATTTGGCAACAGTACCTCTTTCGCGAGCGTTCGCGGCGCTACTCTGTTCCGCTCAATCTTTGAATCATTATCGTAATGCGGCGTGAAACGATCAGATGCGCCGCCTTTTGCCACCCCTTCTCAAGTCAAAGCGGCTCAGCTTTTATGTAAGCTGAACCGCTCCAACTTTTGTTTACGCACTTTCCCGAAATTGTTCTAACGCCACCTTGGCTGGCGCGGCGGAGCATTGGCATGGATTTCATGCAGCGGCGCCCGCGGCCCGAGAAGTTTCTTCAGCTTCTTCTCCTCGGCCGGGCCGATGCCGAATTTGCGGCAATGTTCCGCAACGTCGTGCTCTCGTGGGCCGGGAATGCGAACTTGGCGATTGCTCATGCTCTTCATGTCTGTTTCCTCCTGAGAGAAAAACCAACAGGGCGCAGATTTGTTTCGTTAGCGATGTCTAAATTTAAGAACATGTTCCGACAAGATCAGGTCTACCGCGCGACAATGGATGGAGGAGAATATCCATCTGCCAATCCACCTGTTCGACGACGGGAATCCAAGAGCAAGGGAAAGACTGGTACGTTTGATCCGAATATTCGCTCGGCTTGGGAACAAGAGCCCCCCGCAAGCGTAAGGGCGCCGGGTCGTGCGGAGGGCAGGTTCCACAACCATGCACTTCGATTCCTCCGTTCGGCCCACCATTCCTCCCAAGAACCCCAACTCGCCCCGCCTCGGCGGGGCTTTTTTCTGCAATCGGCACCTTGGCATGGAGTCAATTGAAGGCCGGGAGGAACAACTGGCCTTGCGCGCAGTTTGGGCGAGTCTCTTTGGAGGAAATCATGCCGAAGTATTTTTTCCATGTCCGCCGGAACGATGTCTTCGAGGAAGACCCGGAAGGCATTGACCTGGCCTCACCTGAGCTTGCATGCGAGGAAGCAACCGCTGCCGCCCGCGAAATCGTGGCGGAGAGGATCCGTACAGGCGATCCGGCAAACGGCGGCGCCTTCGAGATCATGACGGAAGACGGTTCGTTGGTCGCGACAGTTCCCTTCCGGTCGGCGATTCACTTGGAATAACGCACGTCGCGCAACATGTGCGCCGGTTTTGCGACAACCGACATAGTCCAGATGAAGAGCTAAAGCGCGAGGAGCGAATTGAAAGATCGAGCGCTTTGGCGCCTCCGGCGCAGACGCCTGACGAGCTGTTTCAAATGTCAAAACCGCACAGAGTGTGAAATCCCTGAACCAGGGGACTAACCTCGCGTTGGTTGTTCAGCAGGCGGTGTAAGATTGTGACAATAATGATCCAGAGCGGAGTGAAGAACAGGCTGCTGCGCCGGTTTCCGAGGGATGCCTTTGAGCTTCTCGCGCCGCTTCTCGAGCCCGTCGACCTTCCCGTCAACCATCCGCTCGTGCTGCCGCGCAAGCCGATCGAGCATGTCTGTTTCCTTGAAAGCGGCCTCGCCTCGATGGTTGCGGAAAGCTCGGACGGCAAAAGCGTTGAAATCCGCCACATCGGACGCGAAGGCATTGCCGGCTACCCCGTCGTCCTCGGCGTCGACCGAACGCCGAACAAGACCTTCATGCAGGTGCCGGGCCACGGGCTTCAGGTAGCGACCGAGGATTTTCTTCCGATCCTCGACCATCCCGAGGTGCGGCAACTGCTGCTGCGCTATGTGCATACCTGCGAGCTGCAGCTTGCCCACAGCGCGCTGGCAGCGGCAAAATTCAACATGCATCAGCGGCTGGCCCGCTGGCTGCTCATGTGTCACGACCGCATCGACGGCAATGACCTGCCGCTGACGCACGAATTCCTGGCGCTGATGCTGGGCGTGAGGCGGGCGGGCGTCACCGATGAGTTGCACATTCTCGAAGGCATGCACGCCATTAAATCGACACGCGGCAACGTCCGCATCACGGACCGCAGCAAGCTGATCGAGATCGCAGGCGGCTGCTACGGTGTGCCGGAGCAGGAATACGAGCGGCTGATCGAAGACAAAGGCACGCAGGTGGTTCATTCCCTCGAGCTGAATATGAGGGGGGGGGGACAGGATCGGGGATCGCATTTTAGCAACACGCCCTGAGCAGGGTTCGCCCGCTGATTGGTGAGATGGCTGCCGGCGCAGCTCCAGCGCGTTGACGCAATACAATCCAACCGCATCATCAATTGATCTTCAACCAATGCCGGAGCGCCGCCACCGCGCCGTCGCTGGCATAGGCAATCATCCCGCCGATCGTCAGCCCCGCAAAGGCGATCAGGCCTGAAATGCCGTAGCCGATCGACTTCATCCGTTTCCACTCTTCAAGCGCCGGCGCGACCGCCTCCTGGTTCTTTTCGACGGTTTCCTTGAGGGTTCTGATTTCCTCGCGAATTAACGCATCCGCGCCGCCGCTGACCGCTATCCTGGTATCGAGATGGGCGATCTGTCTGGCCTGCTGGTCGAGCCGCTTGTGGATCACGCCGCGGCTGTCATGGGCGCTGGCCTTTTCGTCGCCGACCTCATTGCGCAGAAGGGCGACGTTTTCCTCGATGCCGGTCAGCCTGCCCTCGACGCGCCCGAGCGCGCGCAGGATATCGTCATTGGATGTCATCTCTATCGGTGCTCTGTTGTGGGATGGAACGTTTTCAGCCTAGGGATGTTGAATCTTTGGATTCCCGAAGAGGCGTATGCATGCCGCAAGACAGCTCAATCGATCTGAAGCGAGGCGCCCATGAGAATGCTATTGATGATCATCATCGGGGTCATGGTCGCGTCGATCCTGAGCATCCCGGTGATCAAGCCGTTCATTCAAGGCAGCGGCAAGAGCGAAACGCCGCCGCCCGTCATCCAGCAGCCGGAGCCGAAGTGACGACGTCGAAGGCCTCTTCGTTCGCTCGGCCTATGGATTGAATTTCACCTTTTCGGATTGGGGAATGCCGCCCACGACACGGTCGATCACGGCGCCGTAGGGATGAACGCCATCCGGCGTGACGCTCGGGCGGACGATGGAACCGACCGGCAGCACCGTGGAGCGCGGGATCGAAATGGTGATCGTATTGCCGGAGATGCTGCCGATCGACGTGGTCGACAGGCGGGCAAGGCCATCCGGCCCGGCATAGGTGCTGATCTCCTGCTCCGGCCCGAAGATGCCGGCATCCGCAACCTCGATCGTCGTGTAGGTCGCGACGCCATCCGTGCCAGACTGCAGGGTCACCGTCGTGCTCGGCAGCTCCAGCATGCCGGGCCAGACGCCATCCCTTTCACCGGAGACCCAGGCCGCATAGGTATCGATCGCATCGTCGCAGCAGGCCGAGGTCTTCGCCAAGATATCGGCGCGCAGCCGCCATTTTCCCGAGGCATCGGTGCCGTCCGCCGGCCAGGTGTTGTTGGCCGAAAAGCTCTGGTAGGCGGCCCTGAGATAGAGGTCGTTGGCGGTGATTGTGCCGGTCGCGGGCGAAGTCGCAGATCCGGCAAAATTGTAGGTGAAGCTGTTCGGCCCGGTGACCGTGATCACCACATTGCCGTTATACTCCGTCTGCGCAGCGCCCGAGATCGACACCGTCTGGCCGGTCGTCAGCCCGTTGATGCCCGAGGCGATCGTTGCCGTTGCGACGCTGCCGGCTGATGTCAGCGTGACCGTGCGGGTGGACGCGGTGCGGCCGAGCGGCGGCAAGGCGACGATCTTGACGCCGGGGTAGCGCGCCCGAAGCCGTGTCACCAGGCTTCTGTAATTGGTGTTGAAGAACTGCGTATAGGTGGCGGCCGTATCGTTCTGTCCCATCTGGTTGGCGATGACAGTGAACGGCTTCTTGTTGTTGTTGTTGAAGGCGGTGATCTCGTCGAGAATGGCCCAGCGCCGTGTCGCGATCGCAGCACCGGTGCCGGTGAGCTCTCGCACCGAACCCGCCCCCGGCATGCCGATCATCAGATGCGGAATGCGGCCGATGCCGCCATCCCTATCGAGCCAACGGCGCAACCAGCCGAGATTGCCGCGCGCATCGGCAGCCGCGGAAAACTGCTGGCGCGCTTCACCGATGCTGTCCACAAGGCCGAGAACGATCGGGCGACCATCCCAATCGCCCTTGGCGACCATGAAGTCGGGCCCGTAATATTGCGGCTGGGTGACGGTCGCGTAATTGCTATCGAGTGCCGCCGTGCTGTCGGCAAGCGGGTTGTCCTTGAAGGCGAGCAGCGTGGCGAGATCGCCCGCACCCCAGACGCGCTCGCCGCGATGCTTCTGGATGCGGTAGACCGGCCAGATCTTCTCGCCGACGGCGGTGTGATAAAACAGCCAGATTTCGATTTCGCTTTCCGGCGCGACGTCGGGAATGGTCAGTTCATCCGTCCAGGCGCCGTTCGTCTGGTCGGCGACGGTTACCGTGTTCAGGCCGGCGAAGGTGCATTGGTAGAAGAGGCCGGCCGCCCTGATGAACATCACATCGGCGACCACGGCATTGCCCGGCGTGCCGATCGTGCCGGTGACGACCGTTTCCTGCGGCGAGTTTCCGCCTTCCGTCGAGGCGAAGCCCGAGAGGTGAAAGCGGAAGGTCCTGGTCTTGTACTGCGGCGTGTTGACGACGATCTTGCTGCAGACATAATTCGTGCCGGACGCGGCGGTGACGAGACTGCCAGATGGCATGCGGTTGCGGGTCGCGAAGAACATGTAGCGATCGGGGTCTCCGCCGCCCCCGCTCCCACCGCTCAGCATCGGATTCGCAAGGGCAAGCGAAATAGCGTTCATCATCGGCGTGTTCCATATCTGCTGATGAGGTCATCATAGAATTGCACGATGCGCCCCTGACGGGCATTGGCGCGGTCGAGTGCCTGACGCTCGCGGGCGAGGATGGCGATGACGGGCTGACCTTCGACAACAGGCGCATGCGCTTCCTGCCGGCGCAGATCATCCGGCAGCGGCGGCAGAGCGATGCCGGCCGCCGCCTGCCCCTTCGTCGCCGCCGCCTTGTTCAATCGCTCAGTGGCGGAGCAGCCACTGACGATCAGCAGCAGTGACAGCGCAAGCGCGGTTCTTTTCCGAAAGCTGAAGCTCATAGGATTGGATCTCGGTTTCGAGTGTGTCTTTGGCGGCCTGCTCGGCGGCCGAGGCAGCGGCGAGGCGCTTGCGATGCTCTTCGGTCGCCTGGGCGGCGGCGTTGCGCTGGCGCTCCATCTCGGCGGCCTGGGCTTCGGCTGCGCTCTTCTCGGCGACAAGGACATAGCCGGCGCGCGCCTGCCTTGCCGCCGAGGGGTAGCCGATCGAAACCGCGTAGAGGTGATAGAGCATCAGGCCACCGGCGATGCCGGCGCCCATCTTGAGCGTGTCGAGGAGCCCGAACATCAGATGCCCTCGAGACAGAACTGGCGTTCTTTCTGCCGGCGCCTGATAAGGCCGGGAAAGACGATCCCGGCGGCGCGGTTCCACTTCAAAAGCGCCTCGCAGCCCTCGGCCGTCCGGCCCTGATTGATGAGCTTGACAGCGCTCGAACCGCAGGCCGCCTTGACGCCGACATTATAGGCAAAGGAGGTCAGCGCCACGAAGCGCGCATCCGGCAGGGGCACGCGCACACAGCTTTCGACGCCGCCGGCATAGGTCTGCAGCTCCAGCGCCAACAGCGCCCTGCACTGCTCCACCGTTTTGCGGTCCCCCGGCTTCACGCCATTGGTGCTGCCATAGCAAATCGTCCACGGCTTTCCTTGCGTGGCCGGATCGGGATAGGCATTCTGGCGCAATCCCTCGAACGATCCGACGAGCGCCACGGCCATGGCCGCGGCGGCACTACCCTTCTGCAGGCGGTTTGCCATTCAAGTCTCCTGAGATTTTCTGCTGGACGAAGATGCGGGCGATGATCGCCGCTGCGGCCAAAAGGCCCGTGATCACCGACATGGCGAGCTGGATGTAAATGTTGCGGGATACCCAGGTGGCGGCGACGAAGGTGTAGACGGGCTCAACGATGATGAAGAGCAGCGCCAGCGCCATGAGGCGCACCGACCAAGCACGCTTCAGCACCTCGCGCCAGTTATGGACGAGCATGGGTGGGCTCCTGATTATGGGATATGGCCAGGCGCCCGGCTCCTGGGTGGAGACGAGTTGCGAGCTGAAATTTCAATGACGCTTCCGCCAACTCCATGAGGAGCAGCGACGAGGTCGCAATTCCAGATAAATGTCGATGGCTACATAAATATCGGTACCGAGAGGTACACTAATGGTTGTCTATTGCTAAAGTTTTCGCTTCTGGGTTACTTCGCGAGATGCGATCACTTCCGAGTTCAAACAGAATCGAAGGCCTCGATACTGTCAGAGCGAGGGCAATTTTATGCCGGAGCGAAATTAATGCCTGTGCCAGCGTTCCTACTTCCCTTAATTAGACGCCTTCCCGCCCCTGTGAGGAAGGGCTTGCGGATCGTGAAGGACTATCCAAAGCGCCGATCTATCGCCCTCGCCTACACGTTGCCATCCGTGAAAATGGCTAAGGAATGGGCGAAGAAAGATAAGGAGGTTTCCAATTTCTACTACGATTTAACCCCAGGCAATCGAGACCATCTAGTCCAGTTGATATCGACAATCACTGGTGCGGACTATACCGTTATCGATGGCTACATGACTGAGATAGAGACGGATCAGGAACTCCGGAATCATCTGGTTCAGTATATGAAGGCAAGCCGATACGGTGATGACATTGAGATCGCTTACGGTCGTCGCCTAGGATGGTACGCCATCGCTCGCGTCAAAAAACCGAAGGTGCTCATCGAAACTGGAGTCGATCACGGCGTCGGCTCATGTGTCCTTGCAAGCGCCCTGCTCCGAAACGCTGCCGAAGGCCATCCCGGCCGTTACTATGGAACGGAAATCAGGCCGGAAGCGGGCGCGCTGTTCACGGGCGAGTACGCAACCGTGGGGCGTATCCTCTATGGCGACTCGATCCAGTCGCTCACGACTTTCGCTGAGCCAATCGACATGTTCGTCAATGATTCCGATCATAGCGGAGAGTACGAATACCGAGAGTATCAGACGATTTCCGAAAAGCTTTCCATCGGAGCGATCATCCTGGGCGACAATGCCCATGTGACCGACAGCCTGTCTCGTTTTTCCAGAGAGACCGGCCGAAAGTTCGTCTTCTTCTCCGAAAAGCCGCTTGATCACTGGTACCCGGGAGCTGGCATTGGCATCTCGTTTTAGCCTGTGAGGTAAAAACCGAAATACTCGCACGGTTTTCCATCGAGCGCATTTGTGTATCCAGCAGGCCGCCAAGCACCCGATTCCTTGCGACGAGACAACGTCTCCTCCATCTTCCTCCGCGAGAAATGCGGGAGGAGATCGGGGCGATGTCTGGCCCGGACGGAGCCTAGGCCGAGTATGTGCGCTTGAGACAGCGCGGGATGCGGCATGTCCTAAACTCGACCCCCGCTTACAATCCGGATCTGATTGAAGTGCGATATTTGACGACTTCGCCGGCGAGCCCACCGTAATCGCATAATCGGGAATATCGGCCATGACGACGGAATTTGCGCCGATCACGGCGCCGGTCCCTATCGTGACGTTCATCAGCATGATGCCGCTCGCATAGGTCTTGAGTTCCAGCGCCAGGAGCGCACTGCACTGCTCCACCGTCTTACGGTCCCCCCGCTTCACGCCATTGGTGCTGCCGTAGCAGATCGTCCACGGCTTCTCTCGCGTGGCCGGATCGGGATAGGCGTTCTGACGCAATCCCTCGAACGATCCGACGAGCGCCACGGCCATGGCCGCGGCGGCACTACCTTCTGCAGGCGGTTTGCCATTCAGCTCTCCTGAGATTTTCTGCTGAACGAAGATGCGGGCGATGATCGCCGCAACGGCGAGAAGCCCCGTCGCCACGGACATGGCGAGCTGGATGTAGATATTGCGGGACACCCAGGTGGCGGCGACGAAACTGTAGACGGGCTCGATGATGATGAGGAGCAGCGCCAGCGCCATCAAGCGCACCGACCAGGCACGCTTTAGCACCGCGTGCCAGTTATGGACGAGCATGGGGTGGGCTCCGGATTGTGAATACGGCAAAGCACCCGTCTCGAAGGAGACGGGCGACGGGGCTTGGTTATCCAGTAAGGCTACACGGTCAACGAACGCTATCGGGTACTCGGATAGATCCGATCACGAAGCCTGAATATCGGCTGCTCGACGTATTTGTAGGACAGGGCCGCCAACAGCAGCGTTATTGCAGTGAAAACCCAGAACTCAGTGAAACCATGCAGTTGACGTTGGAAGCCAAAATTTGGCTCCAGCCAAAGCGGCGTCACGACGAAATAGAACGTGTAGTTCACGACCTGGTGATAGACATAGGCACCGTAGCTACGCTTGCCTATGAACACTAGGATGGGATTTTCCATCACCTTCGCTGCGGTTTTCGCCCTGCCAATAGCCCAGAAAAATATCAGCGATGCGGCGATCATATAGACTGGCACATCATTGAAACTACTCCGAAATATGAGTGTCCCTTCGCTTATCTCCGTCATTGACAACAGACAGAGCGCGGCGATGCCAACCAACATTATAGCGGTGAAACAGCGCAACATTGTGGGCGTAACCCTGCGTATCGAGGTAATGATGGCGACCGCTGCGCCGGCAGCTAGTGAATCCAGATTTCCGAGTGTTACTAGGACATTCGCCTGCCCAAGATCGGCCCACCAGGCAAAAGCGCGCCAGCCGATCGCTAGGGGAAAAGCCGCTAATAGAGAGATCTTCCACGCGTTAGGCCGAAGAAAGATGACTACTGGCGCCCAGAACAAATAGAACTGCTCTTCAACCGCAAGCGACCACCACGGGGCGGCTGGTCCATAAGTTCCGATATCGCTTCTAAGCAAGACGTTCGAGAGATTCTGCACGAAGAAGATGTGATAAATTACGTCTTCCCGCACAGTGTCATCCAGTCCTATGCCGATGACAAATGCGAGAGCCAGATAATAGATGGGCTGGATGCGGAAGAATCGGCGTCCATAGAAGCCTTTGATAAGCTGTAACCCTTCAACCTCACGCCTTTGGCGCGCTAAGTCGACGAGTATTCTCGTTATAAGAAAACCGCTAATTACGAAGAATATCAGGAGCCCGCCTCGCCCCCAATTGGCGACTTTGTTGAGATAGGGAATTGGTTGCCAATGAGCCACTAGCACCAAAAGTAGCGATATTGCTCTAAGTCCATCTAAGCCGCGTATGCGACCGCGAGCCTCTATTCCCAACTCTCGATGTGCTGGAGCATCCAACGTCCAATCCCTCCGTCTCTCGGCGGAATAGCGCAATTCTGCCGGGATTGAAAGCGCTCGCAAACGTTATCCGCGTTGTATGCGGCGCATCACGATAGCCACTTGATGTTGCTTGCTGCCGCTATGGCCGCCTCTGCATCGGCTGCCGCGTCGATCAAGTTCTTAGTCCCGAGGGCGTGGCCTAGATCGCAGCCCCGATCGTCTGCCAGGCGGTAAAGCTTGCATTGATGACATTCGCGAGCTCTGCGGTCGATGCTCCCGTGATGCCGATCTCGGCCACGAGCAGCGGATAATCCTCGTCAACAGGTGCGGCCGCGCCCAGATAGGCGCCAGCCTGATCGGCCTTGTCCGCATAGGTCAGGGCTTGGCCCGCGCCCGCCGTGACTTATTCTAGGCGCTCGGTCTGGGCCGCCGCGTCGATCGCCGCTTTAAGCGCTGCCTCAACGCCAGTAGATTGACCACGCGGCCCGCCCCTCCGCGATGGTCAGGCTGAAGAGGAAGCTAGAGTTAAAATCGCACGGCACGACGGCATCAATGGCCGCGTATGATGCGCTCGATACAGTGCGGGACGCGGTACATCCCAAATTCAATGCACTTACAATCCGATTTAAGTGCGATATTTGACGACTTTCGCCGGTGAACCCACCGCGATCGCATAATCGGGAATATCGGCCGTAACGACGGAATTTGCTCCAATCACTGCACCCGCCCCTATCGTGACGTTCATCAGTATTTTGGCACCCGCACCAATCCAGACATCATCACCAATTTCAACAAAACCGATTTCGGCCTTCTGAAGTCTGATCGGTACGTCTCGCCTCATACCGTGGCCGTGATCGATGATCTGGACATCGGAACCGATCAGCACATCATTGCCGATGGATATGCGATTCTTGGCCGTGATGATGTTGCGCCGGCCGATTACGGTGTTGTTGCCAATGAAAACTTTGGGCTCTGGCATTGTAAGTTGAAAGAACGACTGATCTTGGATGGTGACGTTATCGCCAACTTCAAGGACGGCATGGGCGACCAGGCGGAACTCAGCGCTGCGCTTCACCACGAGATTTTCGCCGGCGGCGGTGAAGTAGCGGAAGCGCTTATAAGCAGTAACGAGCCGCTGGATTACGCCGCCTCGATTGCGATATGATGCCTTGTCGATCTGTGCCATTTCTACTCCTGGCGTGATGGCAGCATGTCAAACACAGGTGTGGAGCTTATTCAAGAGCTCCTTCCGCAAGGGAAATGGAAGCCATCGGTCCAGATCCAGATGCTGCCGGTAGAGCCGGCCAAAACCATGCGAATTTGCCGGCTTGTATTTGTCCATATCTCCTGCGATCCCACTGCAAAACCGCTTGCCACTTGGATAGTGCCGACGTTGGCGCCGTCAGTGCCGGCGCCGGCAACAAGCGCACCTTGTGCAGGGTCGGATAGCAGAGCTGCGTTAGTCGTTGCCGACGATGTGAACTCGAAACGCAGCTTCGCCTTGACCTTCACCCCATTTGGCACCGTCAGCGCCAGGAGAGCCGAAGTCGTAGAGATAGCGGCGTTAACAGCGTCCCTCGCGGGCGTCACGAAGGTATATTCGTCACGGGGATACAGGATGAACGGCCGAATGTTCGAGCTGGCATCGGTCAGAACTACGCCGATGCATTTGACGATGGTGTAGCCGGTGAGCAGCGCCGTGTTGACTCCGGCGATCGTCGCGGAGGTCGACAGCACGACATCGAACGTCTGATCGTCATCCTTGCGTAGCGCATAGGTGAAGTAGGTGGCGTTTGCCCCAACAGAACCCGTGTCGAGACCGCCGGCGCCGGTCCCGGCCGCAAACGTCCCATTTATCCGCTTTGTGATGGACGACGAACTGGAAACGAAGCTTGATCCCGACCGAGCGGAGCCGGCCGCGAAGTCTACATGGGTGTTCGGGCTGCCGCTGTTGTTCGAAGGGATGAACCCAACAACGAAATCACCCACGGCGGAACTGTCGGCTTTGCTCAGGATCCTCGTTATAAGCCTGTTCGAAAAGAAGGCGGACCCGCTGCAGATAATGAAGGCGGAGTATCCATCCGGAACGACGAGCGTTGCGGCGCCGTCGATCGTCTCCGCGCCATTCGGATCAATCGTCACGTCGCCGCCATCGGCAATGATGGCGTAGTGCCAGCTTGCGCCGAGCGTTGCGGCTGCGGTCAGGCTAACGATCGCGTCAGCCGTGAAGCGATGGACAGCGTTGTCGTCGGACGCAAGCGCCGTGTAATCGCCCGACTTGGCCGCATAAAGCAAGGCTTTATCGAACGAGACGTCGACGCCGTTCTGGGCAAAGCCGAGCAGGCCGCCGCCTTTCAGATAGAGGCCGGTCTGCGGAGTCGAGGCGAAGCCGAGGCCTGGGGCGGACACCGTTCCGCCTGCGGCCTTGAGGGGCGCGACCATCGGCGCCGAGCCATCGCGCGGCAGCGAGTTGGTGATTTCGTTGCCGAGGTCGGTGGTCAGTGCGTTCCACGGCACCGGGTCGATGACCTGGCCAACCGAGGGTGTCGTTCCGGCGGGCTTGGAATAGACGCCGGTGGATGGGTTTCTGGGCATTGACCTTCTCCAAAGAAAGGCGCCGCGAATTGCGAGGCCTCGAGTCGTATAGTATCGGTTGCGGCATGCAGAGTGATCACGAGCCGAACGAGCTGTCGCACAGAGCGATCAAGATCGTCGCGATGCTCTTCGCCGTCGTGACGCTTGCCTCTTGGTCCCGCTAAGGACGGCCCCGTCAGGTGGGTGGTTGATCAGTTTCCGATCGAGTTGACCATGTTTCTGGCCAGCGCTTTCACGTTGAGGCCGATCCGCTTTTTCATCGGACGTTGGGATTCGCTTCGCGCCTTCCGGCGCCCTTCGATCGACCGCCTTTGAGAGATTTTCCGGCTATTCTGAAATACGCTGCCCACATCCTTGCCAGGGAGCGGAAGTTCATATCCATGGCTTACCGTCATCTTGCAGCTGTCGAGAAAGCAATAGAGCGCGTACGAGTGCGTCCATCCTCCAAGGATAGACGGCTTCTTTTGGGGCGCTTTCAAGCCTCGATTGATAGAGCGGCGATCGTCTCCGAACCCCACGTTCCACCTGCTGCAGAGCGCGCTCTGTCAGGGCGTTGGATAGGTTTCGGCTTATGGTGCCGACAAGCGGCAATGACGTTACAGTTGCGCCGATTTTTGGAAATCCAGATGCCACAGCCCCCGCCAGGCCAAGAAGACCTGCACCCGCAGCGCGACCTCCATCAAGAAGGTTCCCAATAGCGCGGGTAGAATTGGCGGCTATGTTTCCTTCATTGACGGCGCGCAGAAGCTTTAACTCTTCGGGCGAGAAAGCGGCCGTTTGCTTCTCGTCGAGAAGCAGATTGCCTAGACGCTGTCGTGTCGTCTTGCCCGCGTTTGCCCCGGATTTTGCCGGATCGGGGAGCTCAGTGAGTTTTTGGGAGCGCGTTGCGGCTGCCTCATTGGCGTTTCCCGCTTTGAGCGCCTGCGCTGCGTCGGAACCGGGTCCAGCCACAACAGCCGCCGGATCGTCAGCAGTAATAAACTCGTCCAGCCCGCGAATAGCCTTAGACGCCGCTGACTGCTCGTTGCCGTCGCTGACTTTTTTAATATTCTTGAACGTTTCGCGAGCAGAGTACAGCCCGTTGATATCGGCAACGCTGTCTGGCGGCGGGTTGGCGAGCTCATCGAGGATCTGGTGCGTCTTGCCGGCAAGTCCTGCGGGAAGGCCTTCTTCGTCAAGCTTGCCCTTCGCCGCCTCGGCCATTTTTTTAACGGCATCCGAGGCAAAATCGACGCCGCTGTCCCGCATGGTTTTAGCGTTGCGCAACGCTTCGGCATATAGATCAGCGGCTGACGGAGGCTCAATCATTTTAGGCGTTCGAAGGGTGCTCGCTACACCAGGAATGACGCGTTCGCCAGCCTGAAGGGCGGGGGATCCGGGAATGAACGTAGACGCAAACTCCAACGAGCGGCCAATCGCCTCAGGGCTCGTTCTGCCATCTGGGCCATTCATCTGCACTTTGCCGCTGTAGACGTCACCCGGAAGCATGACGGCGCGTTTTATCGCTCCGATGAAGCCGGCATCTGTGTCAAACCAGTTCCTATTCCCGTAGGCATCTTTACTTACAGGCAGAAAGGCCCCTTTGAAGCTCTTATCGACCGCTCCTGCAGGCTTGGGGAACTGCTGCGAAATCTCGTCAACAGCCTTATTCTGCTCCTCCGGGGAAAGGCTTAAAAAGCTGTCGTCAACCGTGATACGCTGGCCATTGACATTGATTGTCGTCATTACTTTTCAATGCTCCAAGTGGTTCCGTTCGAAGTCCTGCGCGGCGTGGGAGGCAGTGGATCTTCCAGAACCGGACCCGGTCGCGCAGGGGCGAGGTTCCATGTGGTTCCGTTCGAGGTCCTGCGTGGTGTGGGAGGCTGCGGGCTTTCAGCAGGCGCAGTTGGGTCTGCCGCCGGAGTAGCTGCCTCGCCGGGCGCCTGGGCAAAACGGACCGGTCGGACCTGCGGGGATGGCTGCTGCTGATCCATGGCTGGAGCGCTGGCGACTTTGGGCGTCGGTCCGACCGTGGACGATGGCAAAGGCGGCGGCGTAGCTTGTAGGTTCCTCTGGGTCACCGCAGACATCCGCGGCTGCATCGGAACACCGGATACGCCGGGACCGGACGAAGGCAGCTGCGGCGGTGCAGGCAACGGAACCTGAGGGACAGGTTCCGGGGGCGCAAGATTCGCGTCCCTTTTCGTCGCGGCGAGCTCCATCTCGCCGTTGGAGGCCGGACCCTCGTTGCCGCCGAAGACCGACGACAGGAAACCGGGAGACTTCGCAGGTGGAGTTGAAGGCATGCCCGTCGGCGCGGCGGGAGCCTGAGGAGTTCCCGCCCGCTCATCCTCATTCTGCTGCCTGATTTCCAACCCGCCCATCAGCGCCTGCGCCAGTCGCGCCGCGCCCTGCCATGGAGATTGGATCGGGCTCGCATCCATGCCTTGCTGCAGCATGGCGTAGGCCAGCCGCTTGCGCTGGTCGCTGAGGTCGCCCTGTGTTTTGCCGGTATCGCCGCCGAAGATATATGCCATCAGCCGACTGCCCTTTCGTAAGAGACGCGGTCGAAACCGTCTGCGTGTTCGAACACGGCGTCCGGATGGAGCTCGCGCACATCGTCGGACATCAGGCCGATCTGGGTCGGGCCGCCGTCCTTGTAGCGGAAGGCATAGACCGGCAGGCCGTTATCCAGCGTGCCGACGCGTTTGATGTCTTCCTTCAGCCGACGGTCCGACTTTGCCCAGCCGCCGAGCAGCGAGCCGCCGAGACCGAAGAGGCCGCCCATCGCCGCGTTCGACTGTGCGACCTGCCGATCGTAGAGGCCCATCTTTTGGTTGAAATTTTCGTTGATCAGTCCAGCCTGATCCACAGTCGGCAGCTGCGTCGTCGGCGTGTTGACATAGCTCGGCTGGTGGACCTGCGAGCCCGACATCAGTGCCGAAATCTCGTTTAGCGGCTGGTTTCGCTCGGTCAGGATCGAATTCTGGGCATTCGAATACATGTCGCCGAGATACTGGTCGGAGGCGGCCTGCTTGCGTGTCGAAAAATCGCGTAGCGCGTTATCATAGGCGGCCGAGCCCATCGAGATGCCCTTGTCGGCAAGGCTCTGACTAAGGCTTGCCTGATCGCGGTCCCACTGGTTGTTGAAGCCGGACTGCCAGTGATCGTTGACATATTTGTCGACATTGCCGGCGCTGAGATCGACATTGGTGCCGAGGATGCCCGAAATCTTGCCGGTCTGATCGTTGGCGAGCCTGGCAAGGCCGAGCTGCGTCTGCTGCGTCTGGTCGTAGATCGCCTGGTTCTCGGGCGAATAGGTCTGATAGGCCGAATAGGTCGGCAGCCGATAGGTCTTGCCGTTCTGGTCGGTCATCGTCTGGTAGCCGCTGACCTTGTATTCCAGCGAACCATCCGGCGTGTACTGATTGGTGTGGCTGAGCCCCGCATTGGCGATGGCGGTGTCGACGTTGGTGGCCGTCTGCGCCGCTGCGGTCTGTGTCGGATCAGGCGCCTTTGGGGCCTTCGGCGTGGAGACCATAGGGAAAATCCTCTTTCATGATTGCGTAAAGCAGCGCGTCGCAGTCGCCGAAATAGGCTTGCTGGCGGCCTTCCAGGCGGGCGCCGAGCCGCACGAGAACCCGCTGGGATTCGGCATTGTCGGCGCGGGTTCTTGCGGTTGCGCGGCGGCAGCCGAGCTGATGCACCACATAGCGAAAGACCGATCGCATCAGCGTCAGCGTCAGCCGGTCGGCGGCCAGCGAAACCTCGACGTCATGCTCGGTCCAGACGTTGAAGACGAAGCCGGCGATGATCCGGCCGCGGTCGATATGGGCGAGCGTGGTGTAGGGCGGATGGAAGCTCACGCCGATCCTGTTGCCGACCCAGGCCGCGATCTCTTCGCGCGGTTCGGAGACGATCAAATCGGCGCGCCCTTTTCGTAAAGCACGGAGCCGCCGACCACGGCGGCCTCGGAGACGGAGCCGGATGAGCCGGAGATCAGCGCCCGGATCGTCGGCGCCAAGGCCGAACCGGCACCGCCGGCGGAGGCGAATTTGCGGACGAGCGAAATGCCCGGGAATTTCGCGACACCCCAGACCGCCGTTCCCCACTTCGCCGCCGTATTGTTCTCGATCGACGACAGAAGCGCGTTGGGAATCTTGGTCTGGTAGTCGACCGAGATCCCGGCATACATCAGCGTGGAAACCCCGATCTGCGCCGTCACCCCGATCAGCTTCGAGAGCTTGGTCGAGAGCCCGTCGCCATAGCGGCTCCATGCGCCGACCATCAGCGCGTCGATCGCCACGCCATTGTCGTTGGCGCCGACTTCGGCCTCATAAACCGTGCCGTCGCCCGCGCCGAAGAACAGCCGGTCCTGCCATGTCGTCCAGCAGGAGGCGGGCATGCCGACGAAGCGGCACCAGGCCCCGGTTTCGGTGTTCATCACATATTGGTAAGGGCCGAAGGAGGACGGCAGGTTGACGATCGCCATCTGCCGCGCCGGGAAGCTCGAAAGCTGCCACTCCTCAGAGGTCGTGCCGGTCGCCGCAACGGTCTCGCGCCAGGTCGGGCCGATCTTGGCGGTGATCGCCCCGAGGCTGGTCGCACCCCGATCGAGCTGCACGGCCTTGGTGATCGGCACGATGCCATCCGTCGTCATGATGGCGAGATCGGCACCAACCGACAGCAGGCATCGATCGGTGCCGAGCGGCCGGCCGAGCTTGAAGGTGCCGATCAGGCCCCAATTGGAAGCATTCGAGGGATCGGAACCCTGGAAGACGATCACCTCGCCTTCCGAGGAGATCAGCACCAGGCACTGCTGCAGGCCGGTCGAAACGGGAATGGTCCAGACGTTGATCGCAATCAGCGTGCCGCCATATTTCATGTTGCCGCCGACCGGCAGCACCGTCGCCGTGCCGCTGACGGCGTCGGTGGCGAGATACCAGACATTGGTCGAATTCTTCTCGATGAACCAGAGACGCGAGCGATAGGCGGTGACGGCGATCAGCAGCGAGGCGTCCGGAATTCCTGATATCATCGTCGAGGGAACGTAAGGGGTCGCGACCGCGCCCGTCTCAAGCTGCGCATTGGTCACCGTTCCCGACACGGTGACGACAAGCGTGCCGGCCGCCGGCGTGAAGGTCAGCGACACCCGGTTGGCGACGCCCGTTCCATTCAGCGTGCCGGTGAAGGCGCCGGAAAGAGTGACGGAGCCGGTGCCGAAGAAACTCAGCGTATAGGGCGTGTTCCTGACGGCGACGTTCTGGGTGGCGAGTGTGGCCGTGCCGACCAGAAAATTATTCGTCCAGGCGGTGCCGTTGAAGAGCAGCGGCGTGTCGAGGCCGTTGACGAGGCGCAGAAATTCCTGGCCGGCCGGGTTGGTATATTGCTGCACCGACCAATGGGCGCTTGCCATGCCGGAGACGACGGGCGCACCGACAGCGCCACCCGCCGTGACGTCGAAGATCTTGTCTCCGGCCGCGGCAAACAGCCTGTTGCCGACGCCCGAATAAGGAATGACCGTCTGCACGTCGGCGCCAAGGCCGGTGGCGAAAGCGAGGTAACCATAGCGGGCGCGAACCCGGTTGGCCTCGGGAAAGAAGTTGTCGAGCTGAAACGCCGCATCTTCAGGCATATCCGCCATCTCGACATCGGTTCGCCAGCCGCCGATCGGCGCGATCCAGTCTTTGCCGGGCGAAACGCGGCGGGTGCGCCCGTTTTGAGGGACAGGTCTGCGGGTCATGGGTTGGACACCGTGATCGTGCCGGGCCAGTAATTCTCAGGCGCCTGCCCCCTCGCCGGCAGCGAGAGGTCGACAGCGCTTGCGGCGCGATCGGCGCCGATCGCGGATTCCTTGGATCGCTCGAAACTGGCGATCTCCTCGCCATAGTCGAGGCCCTTGGCCCGCTTCCAGCGCCAGATCAGCGAAAGTTCGAGAAGGTCTTCGGGAAAACGGGCGGTATCGGTATCGTTCGCCCAATTGGCGGCATAGGCCGCCTCGCCGTTCAGCGCCACCCAGAAGCCGGAAATATACTCATAAGCCATCGTCTCGCCTGCAGCGTTCGGGTGGATGTCGAGCTTGCCGCCGGCCATGCGCCAGATCTCAGGCACCGGGTTCGAATTGATGATCCTGTTGCGCTGCCAGGTCTGCGGCTCCACCGGACCATTCAGCTGCCAGAGGCGCGAGGCATTCCAGATCTTCGAATTGGCGGCGAAGCGGTCCCAGTCGGCGGGCGGCTCGGCCGGCTCCGGGTTGGCGCCCGTCGTTGCAAATTGCCGCTGCACCATCAGCGTCGACCAGTCATGCTCGCGCATCAGGTCGCGGCCGGCGCGGGTGGAGAGGATGCGCAGCTGCATGATCTGCGGATCCGCCGAGGACATGACGGCCGTCGGCGGATCGAGGTCGATTTCCGCGCAGACATTCTGAATGATGGTCAGTAGCGACATGCGCGGATCTCCGGTTCAGGCGGCGACGTGGCCGCGGGACTTGATCCCGGGTTGACGTTCGCTTTCCAACGCCTCGAAGCGCGAGGCCATCTCCTTCATCTGCTCCTGCAGGCGCGTCACCTCGCCCTTCAGCCGCTCGTTTTCGGCGGCAAAGGCGGAGGCAGCACTCGAGTTTTCAGCGGTGGCGAGATAGGCGCGGGCGGCGGCGACGAGCTCGTTGGCGCCCATGCCCACCTTCTGCTTGACGGTGTCGGAAAGGGCAGCGAGCTGCTCGACGGTATAGATATTGACCGCCTCCAGCTCCTTGATCTGGCTGGGCTTCAGATAGGGCCATTGCGAAAGCGGCGTGCCGGTCAGCTGCTCGCGGGCGGCCGCCCCTTCCTTGAAGCGCTTATAGGCATCGGCAAAGCGCTGTTTGTCGTTCTCAGTCACCTCGCGATAGACTTCGGTGTGTTTGTCGCCGGAGATGAAGATGCGGACGAATTCCTTGTCGGCAAAGATCGGCCGGCCTTCCTTCTCCGTCAGAAAGGTCTGTTCGACCGGTTCGAGGCTGAAGGAGGCATAAATTCCGGTGCTGTTGTCGGGCATGATGCGTGTCTCGCTGTTGATGGCGGGGGATTGGGGAACGGGCGTCGAAGCGCCGGCTGTGATGTCGTGCCGGTGGCTGCCCCTCACCCTAACCCTCTCCCCGTAAAAACGGGGAGAGGGGACGTGCCCTGCAAGAGGTTGCTGGGAACGGAGAGGTCGCGGCATATCCCCTTCTCCCCGCGAGCGGGGAGAAGGTGCCGGCAGGCGGATGAGGGGCACGCCACATATAGAGAGGTTGGCGAAACGGGCGCCGAAGCGCCCGTCGATGCTTGGTTTAGTTCACCTTCGACAGGAACGGACGCATCAGCGTTGCCTCGAGCACGCCCGTAGCGGTGATGGTGATGCCCGTGCCGTTGGCGGTGGCGTTGGCCGAGAGCGTGATGCTCTGGACGACGCCGCTCGGGCTGTAGGTGATCCCGGCGATGGTGGTTCCGCCTGATATGCCGGTGCCGGAAACGGCCGCGCCGATGAACGGGCCGGAACCGGCATTCAGGCCGGAAAGGCTCGTCAGCAGGTTGGAGCCGTTGACCGTGGTTGCCGTGAACGTCTGGTTGGCCGCCGCGAAGTTGACGTTGGCGATGGCCTTGGTGGTTGCCGTGGCGGATGCCGGGGCGCTCGCCTGGCCTGCCGTGGTGGTGGTTTCGGCAGTGACGAGGGCCGCCGTTGCGGTTGCCACCTGAGACGGCGCCTGACCGTTGCGCTGCAGCCAGACGTAATAGGTGCCCGGTGCAAGCGTGATGGCACCGACCGGACCGCCGGTCAGCGTCGGAGGCTGGGCAGCACCGGAAAAGACGCCGCAGCGCTGGCCGACGACGGCAGCCGCCGTGGTCAGCAGCGAGGCGACATAGTCCCTGGTCC
The DNA here is from genome assembly GCF_037002925.1 of Rhizobium aouanii. Lineage (NCBI taxonomy): Bacteria > Pseudomonadati > Pseudomonadota > Alphaproteobacteria > Hyphomicrobiales > Rhizobiaceae > Rhizobium > Rhizobium aouanii. Next base: position 8,436 of record NZ_JBAMYD010000028.1, on the reverse strand, counting down.
ACTGGAACCATTGGCCGGGCTGAAGGGTCGTCTGCGAGGCCAGCACCAGCTGGCAGTAGACCCATTCGGATTCGCGGTCCCCGCCGGCGACAGCGCCGAGGGAGAAATTCGGGCCCGGAATACCGGAGCCGGAAACGATCGGGCCTTCGACGACGAACGGGTTCGCGCCAAGACGATCGGACTGGATGGAAGCGACCGACATTTGCTTTCCTTTCGTTGACGATCAGGCGAACAGCACGCCCTGCAGGAAGGCGTTGTTCATGGTGAGGTTGCCGGCAAAGCCCATGAGCTGCACGAAGGCATCCTGGTTGGTGTTCATGCGCTCGTCGCCGATCGGCGCCATGTCGCGGTCGCGGTGCGGGCGGTAGAACAGGTACTTGGTGTTCAGGAAGAACATCTGATTAAGCGGCGCACCGCCGCCGAAGCCGCCGTCGAAGATCACGTCGGCGCCCATGTATTGCAGCGACTGGAAGCCGGCCATGCCCTTGTCCGCCGAGGTGATGCGCTGGATCGCCTGCAGCGATTCCCAGTAGAGGCGGAAGAAGTTGTTGTCGGCGACGACCAGATCAGGCGCGTCGGAGCCGCGAACGCAGGACATGTAGAGCCGGTTCATGTAGCTCTGGATGTTGGCATTCGAGGCGGCGGCACCACCATCGGCCGAGGCCGAGAATTTCTGGTTGCGCCAGAAACCCCAGGTGGCGCGCGAGATGCCGCCGACGGTGCCTGATGTCGGCGAGGTCGAGATCAACAGCTGCAACCCGCCGATCTGACGCCCGCCATCGGCGGTGCCATCGGAATAGCAGTCGAGCGCGATGTTGTTCTTCAGCGTCGTTTCGGCGTTTTCGATGCGCTGCTCGAGCAGATCGAGGATCGCGTCCTCGCCGGAATTCTGCAGCTGTTCGAGGCCGGACATGGAGACGGCGACCGCGGCCTGCTTGAGGTCGTATTCGGCAGCGGTGATGACGTCGGAAGGCTGAACGTTCAGGATATCGTAACCAGAGTCAGTTCTGTTATCGCAGAGGCTCTTTATCCCCTGCTTCTTCACCTTGCGCCAACTCAGTGAAGCTCAGACTATATCTTCCCATTTGCTATGGGCCGGGATTTCGTGGGCAGATTATTCTTTCGTCACTGCCTAGTCGTTCGACCTTCCGCATCCCTCACAATCCATCGGATTGCTACATATGCGGCTTGGTTCGGGATTGCCATCATTTTGATTCAGATGCTATTATTAGAATGCAACATCTGATTGGCGATGGTTTCCCCCGAATTAACCCGGTTTTTCACCTGAGGTAATACGTGCCAAAGATCACTTTGACATGTGAGTATTGCGGAGCTTCTTTCGAAAAATGGCCTTCGGCGATCCGCTATGCGGAAGCCAACGGAACATCCTCTAAATTCTGCTCTAGAGCCTGTGTCGGCAAAGCCCGATCAAATGGTTCGATCGGAGCTAAAAAGACGCGAGGCTCGACCCTTGTCTGCGAGGTGTGTGGGAATGGCTTCTATCGAAGCGTCAGCGACATCAAAGCGGGTCGGTCTCGGTTTTGCTCCGAGCCCTGCCGCCAGCAGGGATTTAGGCTGAAGCTGATCGATAAAAGCGCCCCACGTCCTCAAAACCTAAGGGGCAAAACAATCACATGTGTCGTTTGCGGGGATCAAGCATACCGCAAAAAATCGATGATCGAGAGGAACATCGATAAGACCTGCGGCGATCCTAAATGCGTATCGGCCTATGGCAGGTCCATGTGGGGACTTGAGCCATATTCCGAAGAGGAGTTCTTGAAGCCGCGTCCCAGCCGCCGATACCGAACCACTAATTTCACGCCATTACAGCGAAAGAAGTGGCTTGGAACGGAGTGCGCTCATTGCGGTTCGAGTTCCAACCTAACGCTGGATCACATAATCCCTTGCTGTGCAGGCGGTACAAACGTTCAAGAGAATGCTCAAACGCTATGCGGTCGCTGCAACAATATCAAAGCTGCCACAACGGACAGGCTTTTGGCACGCAAGCAAACCTCAGGCGGCGGCTGCAAAAGTTAACCGCTTGAAGGTCGAGTTTTCCTGGTACTGCAGTTCCTGGACGATGGTGCGGCCGCCGGAGATGGGCTTCTTGCGGCCGCGGCTGTTCAGACGGGTGAGAAGACCGTTGTTCTTCGTCACGTCGTCGGCGACCGTGCCGCTGCGGTTGCGCAGCGTCGTGGTCACGATTTCAGAGAGGTTGGGCGAGATGGGCATTGATCATTCCTTTGATCAGACTTGACCGCGCGAAAAACGCATGGCGTCGCGCAGCGAGTCTCGGATTGAGGTGGGCTGGCCTCTTGCCGCATCGCGGGTCGGGCCCGGTGCGGAAGATCCAGAGATGGATCGCGAGGCGCGGCGGGCTTGATCTGCCGCTGCTGCCCTCTGGGCTTGCTGTTCTCGGACCGGTGCCTGCGCAGTCTGGCTGATCAACTGCCGGCGAATGTCCGGGCGCATCCAGCATGCGGCGTCGTAGGCGTCCTGAAGCGACGATGCCCGCCCTGCGTTGATAAGGGCGATCATATCGTCCAGCACATCATCGGCGTGCGCGTTTGCCGGGTCGGAAAGGAAGGCATCGACTTGAGTTTCGGTGTCCCTTTTCCGCAAAACATGTTCGACCGTCGCCTCGACATTGACGTGTCGCGGCTGCGGTCCTCCTTGCTGTAGTCCGGGCTGTGGTCCGGCCTGCTGCGCGTTGCGCTGCAGGACCTGTTCCATCTGGCCATTGACCAGGGCGTGAAGATTGACCCCGGCCATCCTGGCGACGTGAACGACGGTGTTGACGGGATCGTGGATGAGCGCCTTTTCCCAGTCGATCGCCCGGCGCATGACATCGGCATGGGTCATGCCGGCCTGGCGGATCAGCGGCGTGAACTCCTCGAGCCCCTTGTAGTCCTGCAGGACACGGAAGCCGTTATCGACCTCCTGTTCCCGCTTGGTGATGGCCGCCTGCACTTCACCCGGAAGGCTTGCGAATTGCGCCTTGGCCTCCGCCGACCAGCCGGGCGGAACCCGGCTGCCGATGGTTGCGGGCTGTTCACGGGTCTGCATCTCGGCCTGTGCTTGAGGCGGTTGTTGAGCGGCGTTTGCCGCGGACGCCTGCCCTGCCCTCGCCGCTGCGGCTTGCTCCTGCCCCTTGGCCAGGAAGCGGCCATTTTCCCCATCGCGCGGCTGGCCGGCGATATCGCCCGGTCCATTGCCTTCGACGGTGTCGATTGCCGCCTTCAGGCTGTCGCGAATGCTGACCGGCCTGTCATTCAGGGGCTTGTCGTCGAACGCGCCAAAATCTTCGCTGCCGTTGCCGGCCTCGTTCAGGTCTTCCATAGGGTATTCCTTTTTCGGGGATTGATGCCCGTTCAGGCGTTGTATTCGGCGTGAACTCGCCGCAATTCATTGCGGATCGCCTTTCGATCCGTCTTCGGCTTCTCGATCGGCTGCGGCTTTTCGTTTCCGATCTCGACCACGCCGGCCGATCGATAGGCCGAACGCAGCTTGGCTTTCGAGGTGTAATGCCTGCCGTCATGCATCGACTGGATATCGATGCTATCGCTGACGAAATGCGGCGCCGGCAGATCGGACTGCGCGAGGTTCTTCACCGGCATGCAGTTGTGCGGCCACTTGCCGAGTTGGTGCCAGCCACCGCAGACGCGGCAATAGCGTTCTCTCATGTTAGATCCTCGAAACTATTGATAGGCCGGTTGTGCCTGGAACTGCTGCAGCGCCTGCGCCGCCGCCTCGCCGCGCGCCTGTTCCAGCACGGCGCGATGCTCGATCTCGGCCTGCGCCAGGCCAAGCTCGGCTTTGCGCTGTTCGGCGCCGGCCTTCACCTCAGCCGTTTTCAGCTTGATCATCTGCTCGGCCGGCGGTTCCGGCGGTTGCTTAGGTGCGGTTGCCGCCTCGGAGAGCTGGGCGCCGACCTGTTCCAGCGTGCTTTCGAGTTGGCGCCCGGCCCTGAAGCCGCGGGCGGCAAAGAGCAGCGTCTCGACCATCACGGGCACCAGCACCGGGTTCTGCTGCGCCATGGCGCCCGCCTGCTGCAGGAAGCCGCCGATCATCTGCACGAACTCCATGCGGCGCTGCTTTTCGGCGTCCTCGTCGGGCTCGATGGTCGAATCCGTTTCGATGTCGATCTGGAAGCCGCGAATGCTGTCATTGCGCAAGAGCTGCACGACTTCGTCGATCGTCGGCTGCTGCATCATCTGCTCAAGCTGCGGCGGCATCTGCGGCGGCGGTGGTGCGGGTTGCCCCATCTGTTGGGCACGCGCTGCGGCCTGCTGCGCCGCCATCTGCATCTGCTGCATCTGCATTTGGACCTGCTGCTTCTCGGCCATAGTCGGAAGCTTGATGCCGCTCACCAGCATCAGCGTTTCCGGCTGGAACTGGTCGCAGATGATTTCGCCGGCAAGGCGGATGATGTCGCGGGCGAAGCGGGCGAGCTCGGACTGGCGGTCGCGGATGCGGATCGAGCCCCACTGGCTCTTTATGCGCTGCGCCGTTGCCGTCTCGGACGCCTGGGTGTCGCCGCGGACGATGTCGGAGATGCCGGTGATCTGGTAGACGTCCTCGATCAGCTGCTTGCGGGCCTGGATGCAGGCCATGATGACCTTCTGCACTTCGTCGATCGGCAGCGTCACGATGGCTTTCGAGCCGCCCTTGTCGGTGAAGGCAGCCCATTCCGGGATCGGCACCATGACGGTATCGTTTTCCGGCCGCATCGCCTTCTCGATCGCCGGCGAGATCGCGCCGTCGCCGGAGGGGTAGAAGACTTTCAGCCGCAGCTGATCGGTCAGCTTGTTGACGCGCTTCGTCAGCAGATCGATCTCGTCGCATTGCTGCTGATAATAGACATAGTCGGGAACCGGGATCAGCGAGCTGGTCGACATCGTGCCATAGGCCGGGCGCGGGCACGGCCAGAAGTGTGTCAGATCCAGCGGCGGCTCCGACACTTCGAGCGCCACCGGCGCGCCGTCGGCGATCCAGACGGTATAGTTTTCGCTCTTGCACCAGATCTCCCAGACATGGGTCTTGCCTTCGTTTTCGGCGCGCTCCGTCTGGTTGCTGCCCTTGTTGCTGCCGGCGCCTTGGGCCTGGAGCGATGTCATCGCGTCCGTGCCGAACCGCTTCTCCATCTCCTCGTCGGTCATCGGCACGCGCCGCGCCACCCATGTCACATCCTTCCAGCGCCGCGCCGGCGAATGCAGGAAATCCGACCAGTGGACATAATCGATGCAGACACGCTCGTCGCTGATCGCCTCGGGCGGCGCTCCGCCATCCTCGCCCATGCCGCCGCCTTGTAAGCCGCCGAGCAAACCCGCGGGCAAGCCACCATTCGTCGGCGCATCGGAAGGCTGGACGCCCATGTCGAGCGGTTCGAAATCGGCCTCGTAGCGCAGCCACACCGTGCCGCGGGCGCAGAGCAGGAAATCGTCGCGCACCGCCCGCATGATGGAATCGATATCGGCTTCGTCGCCCATATAGGCGAGATTGCGTTCGACCAGTTCCGAGGCCATGCGCGCCACCGGCTGGGCGTCCTTGAAGCGGCGCTCGACGACCGGCTGCGGCACACGGGCATAGACGGCCGGCTGCAGCACCGAGGTGTTGGCCCATAGCATCGGAAACCGGCGCTTGGCCGCATTCGTCTGGTCGGACTGCTGGTCGAGATAGATCTTCTCGATCTTGACGCAGCGGTCATGCCAGGACCGGAAATAGCGCTGAGCGCGCTTGAGCTCCTGCTGCCACCGGGGGCCGACCTTTGCCAGGTCCCATTGCTGCCCGTCCGCCAAAGCTGTTGTTTCGTCGTCCATCAAACACGCTCGCTATATGCAGGGGTTGCTGCGACAAACTCGTTGAACGTCGTCGTCTGTAACGTCGGCAGTCGCTTGGGTTCCGGCTTCAGCGGCTCTGGAGCGAGGCCGGTGAAGATGATCGCCAGCCCGCCGAAAGCATCGGCGCCGTGCGAAGCCCAGTTGTGGAGCGGCTCGTCGCGGAACACGCTCAAATCCTCGTCCCAGTCCTTGCGGTAGTTCCGCAGGCACTTGATGCCCTGGATGCAGCCGGCCTGGTCGAACTCGATCTTCGCCAGAATGCGCCTGGTGCCGTTGATCCGGTCATGGACATAGGCGCGCTCGATCTTGCGGACCGTGCCGAGACCGCGGGCCTTGACCTCTCTCAGCATCACTTCGATGCGGGTCATGCCGCCGCGCGTCCATTCCCTGACCTTGATGTCATGCGGCATGTTGTGCACGCCGTAGACATAGCCATGTTCGCCCGCCCGCCGCTCCAGCTCGTCGAGCATGCCGTCCATGCCGGTGCCGGTATGCTCGAAATAGCCGATCATCCGCACACGGCCGGGCAGCACCTGAAACAGCCAGACGCTGTTGGTGTCATCCATGCCGATGTCGGAAATGGTATGGACGGGATAGCCTTCGACATGCGGGAAGACCCCGATCCGCTCTTCGGCGTCGGCGACTGCCATCTGGTCGGCGTAATAGGCGCCCTCGACGCTCGCCTCAAAAGCTTCCGCCGGCGTCGAGGGATATTCGCGCTTCATGTCGCCGAGCTGGGTTTCTGCCTTCTTGACGTACCAGGCCTTCTGCCGGTCCGTGAGCGAGATGCCCTGGTCGGCCAGGTTGCTGAAATATTTTGCGAAAGCATCGGTGATGATGACGCCTTCAGGCGCGATCGCATATTGCGGCTCCTTCCACCAGGGGAAGAAATGGAACTTGAAATCCAGTTCGGTCAGCTCTAGCGCCTGGCGCTGCTTGACCTGGCCATCTTCGCAGAGCGTGTAGAAATGCCCTTCCTGGCCCTCTGCCGTGCTTTCGACGAAGACCAGCTGGCCGGCCTGCACCGTATTCAAAGCACCGGTGCGGACTTCCCTCGCCTTGTCAGGATATTTCGCGCAAAGCTTTCCATATTCGGAAATATGCAGATATTGCAGCGTTCCCGAGCGCAGCGAGGTGCCGACACGGATGCTCGAATTATTGCCAAGCAGCAGTTCGGTCTGGTTGGCTCTGACGACAGGCACGGCGTTACGGATACCGTCAGGCAGATTGTCGTATGGGTATTTGATCTTGTCCCGGAAGATCGTCTGCACGTCGCCCAGCGTATGAGCGATCGTGCCGGCCCTTATATCCCTGTTGAAGACGCAGGCATCGAGCATGAAGATCTGAATGAAGGTCGTCAGACCCAGCTGGCGGGCCTTCAGCAGCACGTTGAGATAATGCATCTGCTCGAAAAAGGTCATCTGCGTCCAGTTCATCTCGAACCTGACGCGTCTGCCCGATTTGTCGGTGATCCAATAGAGGTTGTTCAGACGCCAGCGCCAGTCGGAAAACTGGTCAACCGCCGTTTGGAAGTCCGCGCGTCTTGCCATTGATATCTTCCAGCAACTGCGAAACTTCGCTCGCGACGACGCCGCGGTCGGGCTCGACCTTGGAACCGTATTTCTTCGGCCTCAGCTTCTCGGCGACCCATTGGCGGGTGGCGATGCGGAGCTGCGACCGCCTTATGGCTTCGCCATTCTCCTGCCAGCCCGTGGTCTCGCCGCTCGCATTCTTCTTTTCGATCCAGTCGTCTGCGCGGCCATCGGCAATCTCGACCATCTCGTCGACGAAACCATCCGCCTGGATCTCGCGCGCCAGGGCGTATTTGACCCGGAACGCTGCCTTGTTCTCATCGGCGAGCCAGGAAAGCACGCTCGACATTGCCGGCATCTCTTCATCCCGGCAGATCGACCGCAGGCTCTCCCTGTCGGCAATGCGCTCGCAAATCCTGTCGGCAATCGCCTGGGTGAACTTGATGGGTCTGCCCATATGGCCCGCCTTCTGGAGGGTTCTAGAACAAGGCGACGATGTTGGAGGCCGTGGTCCCGGTCAGTGCCACAATGGCGGCATGAACCGGCAGGATCGTCCCGGCCGGCACGTTTCTGAAGATGACCGGATCCATGTCCCGACGCGGCGCAATGGCAACATCGCCCGCCGTGCCGATATAAAGCGCGCGCGCACCGACGATGGCGCTGTCATTCGGCGTCACCACTGCGGCCCGCGAGGCCGGAGCAATCGAAGGATCCATTACAGTTCTCCTTGTGAGAGGCGCGCGCTACCCCGGCCCGATCCCGATGTGATCGAAGATGAGAGGTCAGGCGGAATAGGATGGGGGATCAATGATGATCTTGGGGAAGCTGGCCGGACCGTGACAGACACACCGGCTGGAGGGCGGCGCCGACATGGTCGACATCACCTTCTGGATTCAAATTTCGCAGCTTGGATTTACGGTAGTCTTAACTGATTTGCCGGGGGGTGATCAAGAACTGATTGTGCGTCTCGCGCTAGTTCGAAATCGAGCATGCTCGACACAATGGTGCCAGATTGCTCTACCCTGCGCCGACGACGGATTTGGCAAGCCGCGCTCCACACCCTC
>NZ_JBAMYD010000027.1:0-69696 GCF_037002925.1 Rhizobium aouanii | reverse complement strand
TCGCCGCCAACAGCCCAACGTCAACCAACGCAACAGGCGCTGTGAGAAATGCGGGCTAGCCCACAAGCCCGGAAATCGAAAGTGATAGAGCCCGCGCGTCCAATAGGAGGTGCGGGCTCTTGGTTTAGTTCTCGAAGACATGCGCCTTGCCGGCGATGTCGAGGCGAACGAGATCGCCCCGCGAGGGAAGGGCGACGCTCGAGGTCTTGATCAGGATCGGCGGCAGTGCAACGCCATCGAGCGAAACGGCGACGGTGCAGACCGCCCCGCCGAATTCCACCTCGACGACACGTCCGCCATATTTGCGATCGCTTTCATCCGCAACGACGCGAATCTGCTCGGGCCGCAGCATAATCTCCGCCTTGCCTTGACGGCTGCCCTCGACGGCGACATGGCCGAGGGCGCAATCGGCAAGGCCATTTCGGATAATGGCGGGAAGCAGCACGGCATCGCCGAGAAACAGTGCCGTCTCGCGATCGCGCGGATGCAGATACAATGATTGCGGCGACCCGGCCTGGATCAGCCGTCCTTCCCTCAGGACCGCGACCTGATCGGCAAAGGTCAGCGCCTCTTCCTGGTCGTGGGTGACGAGGATGGTGGTAATGCCGGCCGCCTGCAGCACGCGCGCAACCGCCTTGCGCATATTCTCACGCAGGCCGGTATCGAGTGCCGAGAAAGGTTCGTCGAGCAGCATCAGCCGCGGCTTGCGGCCGAGCGCGCGGGCGAGCGCCACACGCTGCTGCTGGCCGCCGGAAAGCTGATGCGGGCGCCGCGCCAGCATGCCGCGGTCGAGCTCGACCATGTCGAGCAGCTCGAGCACGCGCTTCTCGCGATCAGCAGCCCCTCGTTCGAAGCCGAAGCCGATATTCTCGGCAACGCTTAGATGCGGAAACAGCGCGCCGTCCTGCGAAACGATTCCGATGCCGCGCTTATGGGCCGGTACTGTCGCCGGACCGTCGGCAAGCACCTCGCCATCCAGCGTCACTCTGCCGACGTCGGGTTGCTCGAAGCCGGCAATGATGCGCAGCAGAGTCGTCTTACCCGAACCGGACGGGCCGACAACGGCGGTGCGGCTGCCCGCCTGGACGTCGAGCGAAATATCCTTCAACGCCTGGACGGGGCCATAGCGCTTGCTGATGTTCTCGATCGTAAGCAGCGTCATTGGCCGGCAGTCCGTTTCGATTGGGTATAGAGCATCAGGGTGAGCGGCAGCGACAGCACGACCATCATGAAGGCGTAGGGGGCGGCCGAGACATAGTCGATCTCGCTGGTCAGCGACCAGAATTTCGTCGCCAGCGTATCGACGCCGTTGGGCGACAGCATCAGTGTCGCCGTGAGTTCATTGGTGATGCCGAGCGCGGCCAGCGCGACGCTGGCGGCGGCTCCCGGTGTTGCAAGCCGCATAGTGATCTGCCGCACCGCCTGACCCGGGGTGCGGCCGAGGCCCATCGCGGCACGCTCCAGCTCCACCGGCGCCTGGGCGATGCTGGCGCGCAACCCGACCATGGCGCGCGGCAGGAAAAGCATCACATAGGCGACGAGCAGCGTTGCGAAGGTCTGATAGAGCGGCAGTACGAGACGCACGGTGATCGTCACCAGCGCCAGCGCCACGACGACGCCCGGGAGCGAGCCGACATAATAATGGCAGGCTTCGAGTACGCGCTGGAAGCGGCCGGGCGCACGCACGGAAAGCCAGGCCATCGGTGCTGCGGCAATCGTCGCCAGCACGCCGCCGACAACGGCAAGCACGATCGTTTGCAGGAAGGCGCTGCCGACGTCGATGCGCCAGATATCGGTGCCGCCGAGATAGAGCCAGCGGCCAAGCGTCACCAGCGGCACGCCGAGCGTCAGCGCTGCCAGCATGATGGGCAGCAGCATGGCCGGCACCACGAACCAGCCCAGCCGACGGCGGTCGGCCGGACGCGGCGAGCCGGAGCCGACGCGGGCATAGCGTTCATTGCCGCGCACCAGTACCTCGAAGCCGAGCAGAAAAAGACAGCAGGCGACGAGCACGCCGCCGAGCATGTTGGAGGCCGGGCTGTTGTAGGAAGATTGGAACTGATCGACGATCGCCGTCGCGAACGTGTCGAACCGGATCATCACGAACAGGCCGTACTCCGAAAGCAGATGCAGCGCGATCAGCAGCGAGCCGCCGCAGATGGCAAGCCTCAGCTGCGGCAGCACGGCGCGGAAGAAGACGCGCCAGGGATTAAGGCCAAGCGAGGCCGCTGCATCCTCGATGGCCGGATCGAGACGGCGCAGCGCGGCTACGACCGGCAGGTAGAGGAACGGATAATAGGCGATGACCGAGACGAAGACGCCGCTTTGGAGGCCACGCATGCCGGGAACGAGGCTGACCCAGGCATAGCTGTGCACGAAGGCAGGCACGGCGAGCGGTGCGATCGCCAGCCAGGCCCAGAGCCGCGCCAAAGGAATGTCCGTCCGTTCCGTCAGCCAGGCAAGCGTCACGGCAAGCATGATTGACAGTGGGATGGTGATCGATTCCAGGAGAACCGTATTGACGAGAAGTTCGCCTACACGCGGCCGGAAGACCAGCGCCTTCACCGTTTCCCAGCCGACATCGTAGGTTACCCAGCCGATGAAGCCGAGCGGCACGAGACTGAAGATCGCGACGATGGTTGCCAGCAGCACCACGGAAGCGTGTGGCATGCGTCCGCGCGGCAAAACCATTCGCGTGGCCCTCGACGCCACCGGCGCCTCGTTGCCGGATGCGAGCAATCTGTTGTCCTGCAGCAAGGCCGATGCCTTTACACGCTGAAAAAGGAAGGCAACCGCTTTTGAGGAGCGGTTGCCCGATTTCGTCATGCCCTAAGGTTTTCTTGAGCCAAAAGCAATAGTTTTGGCCCGGCAAGCCTGCGGCAGAAAGGTCAGATCAGGCCGGCGGCCGTCATCAATTCCACCACCTTCTTGCTGTCCAGCGTCGAAGCCTCAACCTTGGGAGCATTGAGATCGGCGAGCGGCGTGAGCTTGTCATTGGAGGCGGCATCCTTGCCGACGGCATATTCATAGGACGTGCCGTCCTTCAGAACCGCCTGGCCTGTTTTGCCGGTGACGAACTTCAGGAAAGCCTGGGCTTCCTTCATGTGCTGCGTGGATTTCAGGACGCCGCCGCCCGAAACGCTGACGAAGGCGCCAGGATCCTGGTTTTTGAAGTAGTGCATGCCGACATTCTTGCTGTTCTCGCCGGTTTTGGCCTGATCGCCGAACCAGTAGTAATGATAGATGATCGCGCCTTCGACTTCGCCAGCATTGACGGCCTTCATGGCGACGCTGTTGCCCTTGTAGGGGGTGGCGTTGTCCTTGAGGCCTTTCAGCCATGCCTTGGTGGCGTCTTCGCCCTTGAGCTGCAGCAGCGAGGCGACGATGGCCTGGAAATCGGCGCCGGCGGGCGCCGCACCCCAGCGGCCTTTCCAGGCCGGATCGGCGAGATCGAGCATCGACTTCGGCAGCTTGTCTTCAGTGAGCTTGGTCTTGTCATAGGCAAAGACGGTGGTGCGGGCGGCAATGCCGGTCCACATGCCGTCAGCCGGGCGGTACTGATCGGGAACCTGATCCAGCGTTTCCTTTTCGATGGGGGTGAAGAGGCCCGCGCCATCGACCAACGTCATGGCCGGCGAATTCTCGGTGAGGAAGACATCCGCAGGAGAGGCGTCGCCTTCCTGGATGATCTGGTTGGCGAACTGCATGTCGCTGCCTTGGCGCATGGTGACCTTGATACCGGTCTCCTTGGTAAAAGCATCGATCCACTCGCGGCCAAGGCTTTCGTGTTGGGCATTGTAGACGATGAGACCTTCGTCCTGCGCATTAGCGCTGCCGGCGAGCGCGGTGGCGGCGAGAAGAGAAGCGGCAAGCGCAAGGGAAAAACGATTAAGATCAATGTTCATGATGGCCTCCGTGGCAATGGCGCCCGAGCTCCCAAGGGCGATGAGAGGCGTATATTTTTCCTGACTGCGGATTTCAAGTTTGGCTTGGCCGGAAAAGCCATCACAATATCTTGACTGAATATTTCATGTTACCGGGGAATAAATTTGGATTTGGCCAAAAAGCGACGCTCCCCGAGCGCCGCCTCTGTTTCAGCCGGCTTATTCGACGTCGAACTTGACGCCCTGCGCAAGGGGCAGCGTCCTGCCGTAATTGATGGTGTTGGTGGAGCGGCGCATATAGGCCTTCCAGGCATCCGAGCCGGATTCGCGGCCGCCGCCGGTCTCCTTCTCGCCGCCGAAGGCGCCGCCGATCTCGGCGCCGGATGGCCCGAGATTGACGTTGGCGATGCCGCAATCCGAACCGCGGGCGGAGACGAAGGTTTCGGCCTCGCGCATGTCGTTGGTGAAGATCGATGACGACAGCCCTTGCGGCACGGCATTGTGCAGCGCCAGCACGTCGTCGAAGTCACTGTATTTCATCACATAAAGGATCGGCGCGAAGGTCTCGTGCTCGACCGGGCCGGTCTGATCCGGCATTTCGACAAGCGCCGGACGAACGTAAAAGGCGTCAGTCGAACCGGTTTCGACGCGGTCGCCGCCGGTCACCCTGCCGCCGGCCGATTTCGCCTCACCAAGCGCTGCCTGCATGTTCTTAAAAGCCTGGCCGTCGATCAGCGGCCCTACAAGCGTGCCGCTTTCCAACGGATTGCCGATGGTGACGGAGCCGTAGGCCTTCTGCAGGCGCGGCACCAGCTGGTCGTAGACGCTCTCATGCACGAAGAGACGGCGCAGCGTCGTGCAGCGCTGGCCGGCCGTGCCCATGGCGGAGAAGGCGACGCCGCGCAGCGTCAGGTCGAGATCGGCGCTCGGGCAGACGATCGCCGCATTGTTGCCGCCGAGTTCGAGAATGGCGCGGGCAAAACGCTGCGACAGGCGCGGACCGACAGCGCGGCCCATGGCCGTCGAGCCGGTGGCGGAAACCAGCGGGATCTTCGGATGATCGACCAGCACTTCGCCGACCTCGCGGCCGCCGATGATCAGCGTCGACAGATTGGCCGGCGCCGTGCCGCCTTCGGCAACAAAACGCTTCAGCGCCTTTTCGAACAGTGCCTGCACGGCAAGCGCCGTCAGCGGCGTCTTTTCCGAGGGCTTCCAGACCGTGGAATTGCCGCAGACCATCGCAAGTGCGGCATTCCACGACCAGACTGCAACGGGGAAATTGAAGGCGGAGATGATGCCGATCACGCCGAGCGGATGCCAGCTTTCCATCATCCGGTGCTCGGAGCGCTCGGTGGCGATCGTCAGGCCGTAGAGCTGACGGGAAAGGCCGACGGCGAAATCGCAGATGTCGATCATCTCCTGCACCTCGCCCAGACCTTCCGAAGTGATCTTGCCGACCTCGATCGAAACGAGACGGCCGAGTGCCGCCTTGGAGGCGCGCAACTCCTCGCCGAGCAGGCGGACCAGTTCGCCGCGCTTCGGCGCCGGCACGGCACGCCATTCGAGGAAGGCCTGATGGGCCGCTTCGATCGCCGCCTTCGTCTCGGAAATGGAATGTTCCCTGAGTTTGCCGATTTCCTTGCCGGTGACCGGCGAAGTGACGGAAAGCGTGCCGCCGTGATAGCGGCCGGCATCGACACCGAGTTCGGCAAGCAGTTTGGCGGTTTCGGTGGCGAGATCGAGGACGGCGATGGTCATTGTCGTGTTTCCAATCTTATTATTCTCAGAAGCGTGCGTCGCTTCTCAGAAGCGGGCATCGGCGAGATGGGCGACCTGAGCGCCGGCTTCGTACCACATTTCTTTGAGTGCACGGAAGTTCGGCTCGGTGGGCGAAGTCAGCGGTAGCGGCAGATCGGCTTCCGCAAGCCGGCCGAGGATATGCTCCGCCAGCGTACGGCCGAAGACCGTACCGGGCGCAATGCCGCGGCCATTGTAGCCCGAAAAGCCGACGACACCAGGTGCGAATTTGTGGAAGCGCGGCAGCGCATTGTCGGTCATGCCGATCTGGCCATACCATTCACACTCGAATTCGACGTCGCCGATAACAGGGAAGAGCCGCTTCAATGCGCGCTTGGCCCAGCCCTTGTGCACGGCAAGCCCGGTATTGCGCAGCGCCCCGACACTGCCGAAAACGAGACGTCCGGCCTGATCCATACGGAAGGAGGAGAGGATTTCCTTGGTATCCCACACACCTTCCCGCCCCGGCAGGATCAACTGACGCAGATTGTGGCCGAGCGGCACAGTGGCGAAATTGAAATAGGGCAGATGCACCTGTTCGCTGCGCACCTGCTCCCACGGACCGGTGCTGTAGGCATCCGTTGCAACGATGATCCACTCCGCGCTGACCTCGCCGCTTGATGTCTTCACGGTCCAGCGGCCGCCGTTACGCTCCGTCGCGATAACCGGGCTGGATGTGTGAATGGCGACGCCGGCCTTGACGGCGGCATGGGCAAGGCCGCGCGCATAGGCAAGCGGCTGCAGGGTGCCGGCGCGTTTGTCGAGCAGCGAGCCGGTATAGGCATCGCTGCCGATGCGTTTGGCCGTTTCCGCCGCATCGAGCAGCGTCACGGCTGCGCCGCGGGCGGACCATTGCGCCGCGCGATCCTCGATCTCCTTCAGCCCGTCCGCGCCGACCGCGCAATGCAGCGTGCCGTTCCGTTCGAGTTCGCAGGCAATCTGATGTTTGTCGATCAGCTCCATGACGAGCTTCGGCGCATCGCCGAGCAGATCGAGCAGACGTTCGCCATGCACCGGGCCGAGCACCTCGGGCAGATCGTTGGGCATCACCCACATGCCCGCATTGATCAGCCCGACATTGCGCCCCGCACCGCCGAAGCCGATCTCTTTGGCCTCCAGCAACACCACCTTCGACCCGGCTTCGGCAAGATGCAGGGCGGAAGAGAGGCCGGTGTAACCGCCGCCGACGATGACGACGTCGGCCGATACCGCGCCTTCGAGAGGCGAGGTCGTCGGTGCTTCGGGCGCGGTCTTTTCCCAGAGGCCGTGGGAGCGCGGATCATTCAGCATGGCTCAGTCCGATCAGAGCGAAATCGCGGATACTCTAATGCATAAAGGGAAGCGTTGAACCTGCCATTTCACGCAACGGTCTTCAACGGCAGGCCCGCAAGGCCGAGCGCCTCCAGTGCCGAATCCAGCGATGCCGCCTGGCGTTCGGCGTAGAGCGCCAGCTCGTCCTGGACGGTAGCACCGAGTGCTGCCTCGAAGGCGTCACGGTTCGAGCGGGTCGCATAGTTCTGCTGCTGGTCGGTGCCGAGGTTCGACTGGAAGATGCCGGCCGCGCTGACGGGCAGGAAGTCTTCGTAGACGATTGGGGTGAAGGCAAGGTAACCCCCGGCGATCAGCGCCTCCGGATCGCCGGGCAGCGTGCTGCCGGCCGCAGCGGCAATGCCCGCAGGCGTCGCGGAATAGCGGAAGAAGGCCAGATCCGCCCTGCGCAGCTCTTCCCAGCTGTCCGGTAGTGCCTTGAAACGCGTGGCGAGTTCGTCGTCGTAGGCGCCGGCCTTGGCGCCACCGGCGCCGACCTGCACCTCGCCGCGAACCGAGGCGAGCAGCTGGTCATAGAGCGCCCGGCCCTTCGCCGTCAGCGCCACGCCGCGTTGTTCGATCTCGCCGAAGCGGGCGGTATGCGTCCCTTGCATCGCGCCTTCATCACCGGAAAAGGCGATCGTTTCCTCCAGCGCCTTGAAACTCGTCTGCCGCAGCAGGATATCGCAATGGCGGCGCGGCGGCCCTTCGATGACCGCCTTCGGCGTGATGCCGCGCTCCGGCATGCGGGCCTGGACCGCGTCGATATCGAGCGTGCGCGGCGTCAGATGGTTGATGTGCGGTCCCTTGAAGCTGACGACGTCGGCGATCAGCCGATGGGCATCATGCAGCCGCTTGTAGGTGTCGGCGCTGACTGTCGCTTCGCCATGCCAGCGGAAGGTTTCCAGCGCCTCGGCGACGAATTCCGTCGCTTCCGCCTCGCTCAGGCCGCCGTTCTGCTCGTGGCGCTCGATCAGCGCGACGGCGCGCGGCGTGTAGATCCGCCGTTTCGCCAGAATGGCTTCGGCCTCGCCGCGCAGCCCTTCGTCCTCGATCAGTTCCAGTCGCAGCAACGAGGTGAAGACGCGGAACGGATTGACGTTGAGCGCTGCCTCTTCGATCGGCCGGAAGCTGGTGGAATGAACCGGCACGCCGGCAACCGAAAGGTCGTAGTAGCCGACCGCCTGCATGCCCATGACCGCAAACAGCCGGCGGATGGTGAAAAGCTCGTCGGCCGTACCGAGCCGGATGGCGCCGTGGCGCTCGACATCGATGCGCTCCAGCTCGCCGGCCCGGGCCAGGCGATCGCGCAGGTCGGGATCTTTTTCGAGGCAGCCGGCATTCACATCCGCCACCAGTTCGATCAGCGTGCCGTATTGCGGCACCTCTGTCCGGTACATCTGCGACATCGCCTCGGTAAACAGCGATCGGATGCGGTCTGGGGAAACGAAGGCTTGCGGCATTGGGAAACTCCGGCTCATTCCGCTTTTGCAGGATGAACCTCTTTACACGCGCCAGAAAGCGGCAAATATCGCCATTTTGGAAATAGCCCATTCTGAAACGGAATGATCATGCTGACGTCTAGACGTTTTCTGCCGTCGATTTCGCATCTCGTCGCCTTCGAGGCGGTCGCCCGCACCGGCAGCGTGACGGCAGCGGCGCGCGAACTCGATCTGACACAGAGCGCCGTCAGCCGCCAGGTAAGCGCGCTGGAGGAGCAGCTTGGCGTCGAGCTCTTCCTGCGCGAACGCCAGACCATGCGGCTGACGCTTGCCGGCGATGGATATGCCCGCGAGATTCGCGAGGCGCTGCGGCGGATATCGAGCGCTTCGCTAAACCTGCGCGCCAATCCGCATGGCGGCACGCTCAATCTCGCCATCCTGCCGACCTTCGGCACGCGCTGGCTGGCGCCGCGCCTGGGACGCTTTCTCGCCGCCAATCCCGGCGTGACCATCAATCTGGTGACCCGGCTTTCGCCTTTCGATTTCCGCCTCGATTCGATCGACGCCGCCATTCATTTCGGCCACCCGCACTGGCCGGGCGCCGAACTCGCGCTTCTGATGTCGGAGCGCACGGTGCCGGCCTGCAGTCCTGATTTTCTGAAGCGATACGCGATTACCGGGCCGGAAGATCTGCTCGCCGGTCCGCTTCTGCACCTGACGACGCGCCCTGACGCCTGGGAGCAATGGTTCGCCGGCAACGGCGTTTCCTTCGAAAACGTGCACGGCATGCTCTTCGACCAGTTCGCCACGGCGGCGCAGGCGGCAATCGCCGGCCTCGGCGTCGCCCTGCTGCCGACATTCCTGATGCAGGAGGAGATCAGGCGCGGCGATCTCGTCGCCGCTGTCGACCGTGAAATGGAGAGCCGCGAGCGTTATTATCTCGCCTTTCCGCCCGAGCGCGCCGACTATGCGCCGCTTGCCGCCTTTCGCGACTGGATCGTTGCAGAAGCCACCGCCAACCCGGCCGCGTGACGAACGGCTTGCATCGGCATGGCGCTTTCGATCATTATGCGCCCCAAACAACTTTGCAGGAAATCTCCATGAAGCCGATCTTCGTCCAGCTCCAATGCGCACCCGGCAAGACCTATGATGTCGCCGACGCCATCTACCAGACCGAACTGGTCTCGGAGCTCTATTCGACCAGCGGCGACTACGATCTGCTGCTGAAGGTCTATATCGAGGAAGGCCAGGATATCGGCAAATTCATCAACGACAACATCGCCAATATTCCCGGCATCGTCCGCTCACTGACGACGCTGACCTTTAAGGCATTCTGAATTCCCGTCAGACGCGGTTAACCTTTTTCGCGAAGAATACGCTTTGCCGGGTGCTGCCTAAACCGCACCTTAACGCGAGGCATGTCTGGTCGTTGTTATCACGGGCCCGCGTCAGCGCAGGCAGGTCCGCGCAGCGACAGGTGGAAAATGGCGATCATCGAGGCAGAAATCGTGCGGACAATGCCGCAGTCGGACACCGCTCCGCTGATCGTCCATGTCGTGCGCCAGTTCCTGCCCAATCGCGGCGGCCTGGAAGACGTGGTCGCCAATCTCGCCCGCCAGACCGTGCGCCGCGGTTATCGCGTGCGCGTCGTCACGCTGGATTCGCTCTTCACTGCGCCTGAGGACAAGCTGCCGCTTCGCGAAGATATCGACGGCATCGAAGTGGTGCGCATTCCCTGGTTCGGCAGCAGCCGCTATCCGCTGGCACCGCAGGTTTTCCGCCATCTCGCCGATGCCGATCTCGTCCATGTCCATGCCATCGACTTCTTCTTCGACGCGCTCGCCTGGGGCCGGCTGCTGCACGGTAAGCCGATGATCGTCACCACCCATGGCGGCTTCTTCCATACGCAGAAATACGCGGCGATCAAGAAGATCTGGTTCCGGACTCTGACCCGCGCTTCGGCGATGGCCTACCGCCGCGTCGTCTGCTGCAGCGCCTCCGACCTCAAGCAGTTTTCCGAAATCGTGCCCGACAGCCTGCTGATCGAAAACGGTGCCGATATCGGCAAGTTCGCCGACACCGCTTCGCGTCGCGCAAGGCGCCGCATCGTCACGATCGGCCGGTTCTCGGTGAACAAACGTCTGGACCACCTGCTCGATGCGATGGCCATGCTGAAGACCCGCGATCCGGAATGGCATCTCGACATTGTCGGCGCCGAATCCGACCTGAACCGGGCGGATGTCGAAGGCGCAATCGAAAGCCGTGATCTTTCCGGCCGCGTCACCCTGCATGTGTCGCCCGAGAACGACACCATCCGGCGCATCATCACAGAAGCCTCGATTTTCGCCTCCGCCTCGGAATATGAGGGTTTCGGCCTGGTGGCGTTGGAGGCGATGAGCGCCGGTCTGCTGCCGGTGCTGAATGCCAATGATGCCTTTGCGACGCTTGGCGACCGGCATCCTGTTCTCATGCTTGCCGATTTCACCAATCCCGAGAGCGCCGCCACGGCGATCGAAGCGGCCCACCAAGCTCTTTCGCGCCAGCCGGACGTCGTTCGCGCCGGGCTTCTCGACGCCGCCCGCGGCTATTCCTGGGATATCGTTGCCGGACGTTACATCGATCTCTACAGATCGCTTGATGTCGTCGCCGCGAAAAGCAGCTGATCTTGTCTTCCTGCCGCATAAGCTACAGCGTTGCGCGTGTGAAAAGACGCGTGAGCTGTAAAATTTGCAGTCACGCTCTCGCCAGCCGGATGATCTCGTCGAGCACGAATTTGCGCGATTGCGGCGGCGTCAGATTGTGGTCGGCATCCGGCAGCATCAGCAGCCGCACGTTCGGATAGCGCGAAAGCCTGGCGCCGCGCGGCCCAAAGTGGAAATAGACGTGGTCGAGCCCGACATCGGCCTCGCTGTAGATCAGCGTCAACGGTACCTTGCGTTTGCCGAACAGTGCGAATGAATGCCGGACCTCGCGGGCAATATGGCGCCGGTCGGGAAGCAGCTCGAGCAGCGGCGCGATCCACGGCGACAGCCGGCGGCCGGCGGCGATGACGATGTTCCGCAGCGCCGCAACGACATCGACCTGGCCGCGCAGCAGCCGCTTCAGCGTGTCGAGTCGCGCCAGACGCTGGCTATAATCATCAAGGCTACGCGGGACGGAGACGACATGCTCCCGTCGCACCGGCATGTCGGGATCCCAGTAATAGACGAAGGGATTGATCGACACGACTGCCTTCAGCCGTTCGTCGGCGACGCCGGCGCGGAAGGCGACATAGCCGCCGCTGCATCGGCCGGCGACCATGACAGGCCCGGCGACGACGCTTTCGAGCAGATCCAGCGCAGCGACGGCATCTGTGATCTGCGTATCCGAATAAAGCACCTGTTCCGGCGCATCCGGCCGCGGCGGGCTGTCGCCGACATTGGCGGAATCGAAGCGCAGCGAAACGACGCCCTGGCGGGCGAGCTCGCGCGCCATATCAACCGTCGTCCGTCCCCAGCCGGCATGCCGGTCATAGGCCGTCGACAGAAAGAGCACGGCATTGCCCTTGATCTCGCCAAGCGGCCGGCTGACGACGCCGACCAGATGATTGTGGCTTCCAAAGCGCACCGGCGTTTCGGCAAAATCATCGCCGTCAAGCGGCGGGTTGTCGATCGCCGCCGATGAATGGGCGGCGGATGTCTCTGTCGTCGTTGCCTCCAGCCACGTCGTCAGCAGTGCCACGACAGCCATCGGCGTCTTGGCAAACAGCGGGTTGGTGGCGAGTTCGTCATAGCCTTCGAAAGCCTTCTGCTCGACATCGGCGCCAAGCGCCTTCAGCGCATCGGCAAAACCGGTATCCTCGGCCTTGGCAGGACGTTCGAGGATCAGATAGCGGGGGGCTGCAAGCCCCTGCGGCGAGGCGATGCTGAGCTTGCCGAGCTCGGCAGCGATCTCTTCGGGCATGACGAGCCCGGCAATCTGCACCTTGGCGGTCTGGACATGCTCCTTGCCGAGGCCGAGATCGGCATCGATGATCTTGGACCACATGTTGAGTTCGCGCAGATAGGCCCGGCCGCTCAGCACCGGCGCCAGCATGACGAGGCTGTCGACGCCTTCGATCGAGGAACCGACGCGATGGGCAAGTGTCGCACCAAGGCCTTGTGCGATGAGGATGATGCGGTCGCAGCCGCTCAGCGACTTCAGCTTGTCGGCGGCCGCACGGATTGAATCTTCCCAGGTTTCCAGCCTCGCCGGCAGTGCGTCGAAATTGAGCGCATCGCCGGTGCCACGATAGTCGAAGCGCAGGCTCGGCACGCCGATATCCGAGAAATGCTCGGCCGCGACGCGGAAGAATTTACGGCTGCACATCTCCTCGAAACCCCAGGGGCTGACGAAGAGCACCGCGGCCGAACGTTTCTTGGCGAGAGGATTCTCAGGCATGAACAGCCCGATCGTGCCGTCGAAGACGACAGGCAGGGCAGCATTGCGTCCTGCACCCTCGGCTGGTTCGAGTGAGAATTCGCCAGGCGCGACCTTGGCGCGATCGGGATCGCCTGGAAGCCGCGGCGCGATGAAATTGATCGCGTGGCGGACCGGCCGGCGCAGCAGGGACGGCATCTTCTCGAGAATGGAGCGCATGACTTCGACATCCTCGCCCGGCACGGCGCGCAGCACCCGCAGTGCTGCGAAATAGCAGAATGCGCCGGCAATGATCGCGCCGACCAATCCGGCCGGACCCTGGACGAATTCCAGCACGGAAGTCGCTCCGCAAGCGCAGAGGACGGAGGCGAGCGTCACCTTCGTCAGGCTTGCGTAGAGACCCGAAAGCTGGGATCCGAATCCTGTCTGTCTGATCATCATCACCGACATCGCAACGAATACGAGGATGCGCACGAGTGCGGCACCCTCGGCGGCAAGCCTAGGTACGATCAGTAAACAACCCGCTACCATCAGAAGGCCACCTATCACACTGATGTTCAGGCGGGAGCGGGCCCTGTCCATAGACAGCAGGTAGAGGCTGAGGATCTGCATGAAGGTATAGGCGGGAGCAACAAGCGCAAGCAGCGCCACCACCGTCCCGCTGCGGCGGAATGCTTCACCGAACACCACGAGCACCAGTTCGCTGGAGATCGCGGCAAGCCCGAGGCTCATCGGCAGCACGATATAGGCCATGCTGCGGGTGACGGCGGTAAAGACCTCAACCGGCAGTGTCGAATCGTCGCTGCTGTGCCTCCGCTCGGAATAATAGGGCAGCAAGCTGCCGGTCATCTGGATCGGCAGTTGCAGCGCGATATTCGCGATCGACAGGCCGACGGCATAATAGCCGACCATCTCCACCGACCAGAACTGCTGCAGGAAGAGAAGCTCGAGCCGGTTGAGGAAAATGGAATCGATGATGAACTGGATCGACAGGATGACTGAGGAGGAGGCGAGATATTTCAGCGAGACCCCGCACCAGTCGCGCTTCGCAAGCAGGATCGGCAGCGTAGCGAAAAACAGCACGAGCTGGCCGAGGGCATAGCCGACGAGAACGCCCTCGACGCCGTAGAAAACGGCGCCGACGGCAACACCGGCAAGCTGCACGATCGAGACGGCGACCGTCAGCTTAAAGAAGGCGCCCAGCTTCTTTTCGCCGATCAGGTAGAATTTGACGAAGGATCCGATCGCCTGGATGAAGAACAGCACGCCCGTGACCAGAGCGACGGATGGCGCGGTGTCGGCCCAGTGCATCTTTTCGGAGGTCAGGAAGAACAGCGCGTAGAGCGCCAGCAGCACGACGGTCGAGAACATCATGAAGCTGACGAGGATGGCGGCGAAACCGCGCCGGCGGCGCGCGTCGAAGCCGTCCGCCGAAAGTTGCGGCAAGGTCTTCAGCAGCGTGATGCTGGAGCCGAGCTCGGCGATCGAGGCGCCGGTCACCACCAGCCAGAGCGAAAAGGCGACGATGCCGTTGGCTTCCGGCCCGAGCAGCCGCGCGGTTATGATCGAGGAAACGAAGCCCGTCAGAAGCAGCAGCATGCCTGCCGCGCCATTCATCACCGAGTTTGCGATAATACCCTTCGACATCTGTCCATCCGTCAGGATCGGCCTAAAGCGCGTCGCGATCTTCAGATCGCTCCCCGCATTTTAGGTTTTGTTTTTACGCATGTCGTTATCGCAAAACCGCTGCACACTTTTGCGCGACATGCTCTAAAGCCGCATACCCGCCATCTCTAATGCGAAAATGTTAAAATAAAGCGGAGTGGCACCTTAGCTGGCCTGCATCGCCGCCAGCGTCTGGAGCGCCTTCTCGTAGCTGTTTTCCGCGAGGTAACGCAGCAGGAACTCCCGCGCCTTCTCGGCCTTCTCTCGTGCACGCTCGGGTGTGCGGAAGATGTCCCGCAGGTGCGCGGCCGCCGCCTCGGGTGAGGGATCGGCCCAGACCGCGCCTTCGAGCCCGGCAAATTCGGGATGGGCATCGACCACCGGAATGAGGGGAGAGGCAACCAGCCAGCTATTGTCGGGATCGCAGAAATCCACCGTGCCCGACCAGGCCGTGGAAATGACGGGCGTACGCTGCATGATCGCCTCGGCCACCGTCAGCCCGAAACCCTCGGAACGATGCAGCGAAAGATAGGCGTCTGAACAGCGGATGAGGCCGTTGATATCGGAGTCCGACATCCTGTCGGTGACGATCCTGATCCGGGTATTGCCCGCGACCGAGCTTATCAGTTCGCGCAGGCCCTCATCCTTGTTGATATCGCCGCTGGCCTTCATCAACAGGAAGGCGCTGGGGCATTCGGCGGCAAATATCCTGAAGGCCTCGATGATGGCCTGCGGATTCTTCCGGTTGATCGAGGAGCCGGCGCTGAAGATGAAGCTGACGAGAAAGGCGTCCTCCTCGATGCCGAATTTCTGGCGCATGCCTTCCGTCGCCGGCTTCTCTGTGACGGGATGCGGAACGACGATGACCGGTGCCGCAGTGAGGGGCGCAATCGCCCGCCTGGTGAATTCCGACGGCACGAAGACGGCATTCATGTAATGCATCGCATTGCGCCACTCGGCCGGCACGACTTCGAGCTCCCAGGCGAAATAGCCGATGTTGAACGCGCGGGTGAAATTGGCAACGCCCTTCTTCAGGATGGCGCGCGGCAGCATCGGCGGATTGAGATGCCAGATCCGGCTCCCCGCGGCTTCGGTGGAGAGATGCGACGGCATCCATCCGGCAAAGGAATTCTCGTCAGGATGCGTGCTGACGTCGGAGAGTGAAATCGCCCGCCCAGCCTCCGATAAAGCGCCGGCGCAGAGCCTTGCCGATTCGCCGACGCCGACCGCCATCGACAGATAGCCGACGATTTCCACCGGTCTGCGCGGATTGAAGGCAAGACGCGACCGCGGGATAAGCCGCTGCAGGACATGGGCGCGCAGAAAGCGGTATATCGTTCTCAAATCACGGTCTTTCCTAATGGATCGGCATCATCCTTCGCAGGGGGCGTCAGCCCTCGATGGCGACGCGATGCGAACTGCCTAGACTTCTGATCTCGCCCGCAGGCGGAATATCGCTTTCCGCGCCGGACAGCGCGTGGAGCTTCACGCGCCGCATCGCGCCGGGGGCAAGGTGGAACCAGTCGTCGTCGGCCCGATAGCTTTCGACGCCGATATGCACAGATTGCGCCAGCCGGTCGGTCCTGAGGTCAACAAACCAGTCGTCGCCGTCTCTGGTGAATGATGCTTCGATCCTTGCATCATGCAGCGCCTTCCCCCGTCCGCACGGGAAGTGGAAGCTCTCGGCGAGAATGGCGCCGTCCGCCAGCGAGCGCAGGCGCGCCACACTGGCATCATGCGCCGGCGGTCCGAAACGGAAGGCATAGGTCGTATCGAAGAAGGCGCCGAACAGCGCTGTGCAGGAAAGGCGCTCCGTGTCCCTTGCCGCCAGCTTGAAGGCCCTGCTGCCGCTGACGACCTGCTGTTTTCCATCGCGCAGACAGACGACATCGAGCTCGACATCGAGCGCTGCATCCGTCTCGTTGATGACATGCACGTCGAGACCGTTCGTTCCCTCGTCGGTGAAGACCACTTGCACCGGCCGGAATGCACGGCGCATCGCATACCAGACCGGCTTCGGCTCTCGGGTCGAATCGATCACCCCCCAGCCGGGGCCGGGCAGCAGGTCCTGCAGCGTCCAGACGAGCGCGCCATTGCAGGCGGAGCCCTTGCGCCGCCATTCGGCAAAAGTCTCCTCGATCACCTCGCCGGTAACGGCGCGGGAGAGATCGAGATAGCGTTCCGGATCTTCGCGGCGCAGCTCAGCCGGATCGAAACCGTAGAGAAGCTGCAGGTAGAAATCGCGAACATCCTCGAAATCCCACGATGCGCTGCGGTCGCGGGGCACGCGGGCCTTCCATAACGGGCTGTGGACGGCGGGCACATCGAGATGACGCTGCAGCGTCCTTTGCTGGGGGACATGCGCGAAGGCGAGGCTTTCGGAAGCAAAACGCACATCGGCGCGGCGTGCATCGGCAATCGGCCGCATATAGGCACCGACGCCGTAATAATGCGCGATACCGGCATTGGGCGAAAAGGGCATCGCTCCGCCATAGGGCGAGTTCGGCACGTAGGGCACGTCGGGGCGCATGCGGGCGACGACCGCCGGGATGATTTCATCGGTGACCGGCCCGCTCCAGAATTCCGCCGGCAGGCCGAGCATTGCCGCCTGCTGGTGGACTTCGCTGCCGCCGCAGAGCACCGCGAGGGAAGGCGACGCCTGCACGCCGTGGAGAAATTCCTCGACCTCCGCATGCACGTGGCCAAGAAAAGCCTTGTCGTTGCGCGGATAATCAAAATTGGCGAACATGAAATCCTGCCAGACGAGCAGACCGAGTTCGTCGCAGAGCGCGAAGAAATCAGGCGTTTCGTAGGCCATGGTGCCGCCGATGCGGATCATGTTCATGCCGGCTGCAGCGGCAAGCCGCAGGAACGGCTCATAATCCGCCCGCCCGCCCGGCAATCGCGCGATATCTGCTGTCGTCCACACCGCGCCGCGGCAGAAGATGCGTTCGCCGTTGACGAGGAGCGCGAAGTCGTCGCCATCGGCACCGCGGTCGACATCGATCCGCCGGAAGCCGGTCCTGCCGAGCGGAAATTCCACGCCATCCGACACCAGCGTCAGCTCGTGGAGACGCGGAGCGCCATGCGTATGCGGCCACCAGGCCTCGATCTCGGAAAGCTTGAGGATAGCCGAGTAATGACTGTCGCCGACCTTCTCGAAGGGCTGCTCCATCCCGCCGCAGCGCAGCAGCATTGCCGGATCCTCGGCATTGCTATGCAGGGAAACGCTGAGGCGGCCGACACCACTCTCCTCCAATACGGCGCGGATGGAGACATTGTCGATCGAGACGGGATGACGCCGCACCATCGAAATCGGCCGCCATGGCCCGACGGCATGGATATCGGGGCACCAGCCCGGCATATGGCCGAGCAGCGTCGTGCGGAAATTCTTCAAGCCCGCCGGCGTGATCATCTGCGGCCGCCAGCGCGCGCGCGGGCCTGGCTCCGACAGGCGGGGGCCTAGCGCCCGGAAGCACAGTGCCAATTCGTCGCCGCCCGAAAGCGTCACCGGAATCTCATGCGCCGTGAACATGCTCTCGGAAAACAGGATTTCCTGGCCGTTCAGGAAGACGTGGCAGAGCGTCGCCAGCCCTGCGAAAAGCAGGATCGCGTCGCCGGGCTCGGCATCGAAAAGCCGGCAGAGATACCAGGCATCCCGCGTGTTCAGCGGCTCGGGATTTTCCCGGTCGAAGAGCCCGGCTTTTTCGAGCGCGGCGGCGACGGTGCCGGGAACGGGTGCTGGAATGAATTGTGCGGACAGCGGGATGTCGTGCGGCACGGCGCAGGCGCCCGGCTCCGTCAGGATCAGGTTCCAGCCTTCGGAAAGTAGACTTTCCTCGGCACCGATGCTCGCCAAACGCCCCCGCATGGTCAGATCTCCGGCCTCAGATTCGCCCCGCAAGCGACGCCATCATGGAATCCCATGCATCGGCGGCCGGATCAAGTGCTGCCTGCAACGGCTCGAACTTCCTGCGGGTGACGGCGCGGGCAAGCTGGAACTGCACCGATTTCGCCAAATCCGAAATACGCCCGGCATGCTCGGCGGCAGCCGCGAATTCACCAGGGGAAAGCCAGGCGAGGTAATCGGCCGCCAGCTCGAAATTGGCGCCCACCTGGCGAAGCGTGTTGAAGGCGTATTTATGGAAGAAGCCGAACGGCCGTTCCGCCACCGCTTCGACCTGTTGCGGAAAGACGCTTGCAAAGGCGCGGATCGGGTTTTCGCGGGGACGCCGAGCGAAGTGAAAGCCGGCAAGCCGCCGCGCGGTCGCGCGCAGATGCGCTTCGTCTGCCGGCCTTTCCGGGAATCGTGCAAATTCCGTATAGGGCAGGAACGGCGGGTCGTTTTCCGTCAGATGCAGCTGGAACAGCCCGTCGAAATCCTCGCCTTCGAGACGGAAATAACCGGCATTGTGGAAATAATCGACGCGCTTGGCCGCAACGTCCAGCCGGTTGATCGCAACCGTCGTCTTGCCGTGCTCCTGCCGGTAGGCGGTACCGCCCGTATCCGGCATGTAGAAGGAATCCATTTCGATCAGGCAGAGACGGGCCCGCGCAATCTGAACCTCGACATGGCGTTCGACACGGTCGTAGATGGCAAGCTCGGTCGCACGAATGTCGTAGAGCGCTTCGAGATCCTCGAGCGGCACCTTGAAGAAGGTGAACTGGTCGCCCTCGAAATCCTGCGTCAGGGTAAAACCCAGCATCGCCTCCGGCGCAACGCCTGATGTTGCCAGAACCTCGATCCAGAGATCGACATAACAATTGGTCTCCGGCCAGGCGCGCTCGCCGGAATGCAGCGCATGCGGCCGGTAGGTTTCCGGGTCGATTCCCGAAAATACCCCCGAAAATACCGGCGTCATCGATTTGCTCAGCCCCACAGCGCTTTCCGGACGCTGGCCGGCCATTGCTTCACATCGAGTCCGTGATGATGGAAGAGGGCAAGGGCGATGCGTTCCAGTCCGAAGCCGACGCAGGCGGTGTGCGCGACACTGCCGTCCTCGAGATTGAGACCCCATTTCGTGCCGAAGGCATCCTGATGGTAGTTGAAGCTCATGCAGGCGGTCGGATTGGCAGCCGAGGTGATCGGGATCAGCAGCTCGAACTTCAGGTTCTGGTCGCGCTGATTATTGGCGAGCATCTTGCCGGCGCGGCCGAAGAACGGATCATTGGCGACATCGATCGTCACCTCGAGGCCGACGGCCTTCATCATCTCGACGCCGCGATCCATCCAGCGCTGGCGGAAATCGGTGACGTGCAGCTCTGTGCCCATGCAGACATATTCACGCATGCGGAACAGCTGCTGGCGGGCCGGATCTTTCGACGGCTCATGGCGGAAGCAATAGGATTGCAGGTCGAAGAGGCCGCCCGTCGCCGGCAGGTTGCCGCGCTTGGCGATCGTCGGATAGAGCGGATAGCAGGCCGCCGGCGTCAGCACGATATCGGTCGCCTCCTGCCCCTTGGTCCAGTCTTCGCCGACTTCCATGCATTGCAGCAGGCTGACATGATCGAGCTCGCTGCCGCAGAAGCTGTGGACCGTGCCGGCGAGCTGCGGAAAGCTCTTCATGTAGCCGCTCTTTTCGAAGAAGGCGCGGTTCATGCCGGGCGGAAAGCGCATGGCTTCGGCACCATCGGCGCCGCCGAACGTGTCGATCAGGCGCTCGAAGGCAGCGATCACGTCTTCGAACTGGCCGCTGCGGCCGTAGAGCCCGTCGATGCCGGTATCGATCAGCAGACCGGATTCGAAAAGCCGGTCCAGAAACGAGGTCTGCATATCCATGACTGTCACCCCAGTAGGCTAGTGTCCTGCTTATGGACAAGAAGCATGCTCGACGTGTTGCCGAGGATGCGGTCATTCGAAATCATGAGCTGTGCGGAATGCGCGTCGCGCAGATGGCGTCCGAGGCTGAAGGGCGTGCCATTCTTGTAGCCCATGATGCCGCAGATCAGCATGGCATGGTTGACGATCTCCAGGATCGTCTCGGACGAAGCGATCTTGACGTTGTTCATCGCCACCGCAAATCCCATCGAAGACAGCCTGTCGGCATCGGCCTTGGCATCTTCATAGGCCTTGAGGCCGGCAACCACGTTCGATTTCACCATCTGCAGCAGGTTCGAAACCTCGGCGAGGCGCAGCGCGCCCGGCGGCTGGGCATCCGGCGCCTTACGGGCTGCGGCGCGCACGAAAGCCTGGGCGCGCACAACGGCGTCGACGGCGATGCCGTACCAGACGCCACTCCACAAGAGGTGCGAGGAGGCAAGCATGGACTGCGCCGCGATCTCCGCGAAAGGCTTCGGCAGGATCTGGCAAGCCGGCGCTTCGCCCTTGAACAGGAAACCGTCGGAACAGGTGCCGCGCATGCCGAGCGTATTCCAGACATGCGTTTTCTCGAGCGTGTACTGGTCCTTGAGGAAGGCCGTCAGCACCTGATCGGAGGAAGCCGCCTGCGCGTGGGCACGCGAGGTGATGAGAATGGCGTCGGCGTGCGAGCCGTAGGAAATGACGGTCGCATCCTTTTCGAGGCGGCACGTGTCGCCATCGACCTCGACGGCACAGATGCTGTTGCGCAGATTTCCGCCGATACCACCTTCCGTGGTCGCGGATGCGATCAGCAACTGTGCGGCGGCGATGCGGCGCATGAAGCTGCGATGCCATTCGCTGTCGGCGCCGTGTTCAACGAGGCTCGACAGCTTGATGTGGTGCATGGCGAAAACCATGGCGCTTGCGGCGCAGGCCTGGCCGAGCATCGAGCACAATTCGGCGATCTCGGTGATCGAGGCGGATTCGCCGCCGAGATGGCGCGGCACCTGGATGCCGAGCAGCCTTTCGGCCTTCATCGCATCGACGGCTTCCCGGGGGAAGCGGGCCTCGGCATCAACGGTATCCGCGTGTTTCGCCGCGATTTCGGCGACACGGGCCACCCTTGTGACAAGACCGTCCTGCATGATCTTGACGGGGAAATTCATCAGGCGACCTTCCGGCTGTCCCGGATGAGATCGACGGTCCTGGCGATGGCCGAGATGCTCGCGAAGGATTTGCGGTTCAGGAGATTGTCGGGAAATTCGATGTCGAAGGCCTCTTCGAGGCCAAGCATCAACTGCACGGAAGCAAAGGACGTCAAACCTGCCGCATAAAGATCGGCGTCGTCGGCGACCTGGTCGATAGACCCAGGAAGCTTGCCGAATTTGGCTACGAGGTCGCGGATTGCCTTATTCATCCCATCACTCCAAGATTCTCATGATCCCGAACCGGCGTTCATCGCCTTGTCATGAGCGTTCTTTTAGTGCGGAAAACAGAACATTCCGCTAATTTATTGAGTTAAATATGACTGAGGCTCACAGTTAGGATTTTAGCGATCATTCCCGCACCGTCGTCAACAACCAGCTTCTATCAATGACTTAAGGTAATTTCGATACTGCGACACACTCTGGTTTCCGGCGTGGAAAGTACAGAAATGACACGCAAACGCCGCGTTTTGTCTCAATCGGCGGGCGGATAGGAATGCTCGTTGCCGCGATAATCGGTAACGGAATAACATCCGTCGCCTGTCGCCCGGATCGCGCTTCCGCTGACGACGGCCTTGCCGTGACCGCCTGGGATATCGAGGATGTAAGCCGGCTGGCAGAGACCGGAAATCCGCCCGCGCAACGCCGCGACGATCTCCTGCCCCTCCTCGATCGTCACTCTGAAATGACTGGTGCCGGGCGCCAGATCCGGATGATGGAGGTAATAGGGTTTGACGCGAATTTCGACGAAGGCCTTCATCAGCTTCGCGAGCACGTCGGGATCGTCGTTGACACCCTTGAGCAGCACCGACTGACTGACCATGGCGATGCCGGTATCGACGAGGCGGCCGCAGGCGGCCCGCGCTTCCGGCGTCAGTTCGCGCGGATGATTGGCGTGCAGCGCCACATAGACCGTCTTGCCGCTCGCCTTCAGCGCGGCGATCAGTGCCGCATCGATCTTCTCGGGATCGACGACCGGAACACGCGTATGGAACCTGATGATCTTCACATGCGCGATACCGGCAAGCGCCTCCATGATCTCGCCGAGACGCCGCGGAGAAAGCACCAGCGGATCGCCGCCGGTGAGGATGACCTCCCAGATTTCCTCATGACCGCGGATATAATCGAAAGCGGCCTGCATCGCCGCCGCATTGAGCGTGCCGAGGCCCTGCGGCCCCACCATTTCGCGGCGGAAGCAGAAGCGGCAATAGACCGGGCAGACATGCACGGCCTTGAGCAAGACACGATCGGGATAGCGGTGAACGATGCCTTCGACGGGGCTGTGGGCATGATCGCCGATCGGATCGGCACGTTCTTCCGGGGCGATCGTAAGTTCGGCTGCATCGGGCACGAATTGCCGAGCGATCGGATCATCGGGATCGGCTCGATCAATGAGCTTGCTGATCGCAGGCGTCAGTGCAACGGCGTAACGCGCTGCCACCTCCTCGAGCGCTATGCGATCGGGAAGCGCGACCAGCCCCGCCTTCACAAGATCGTCGACGCTCTTGATCGGTTTGACGACATTCATCTTCCAACCTCCGCCACCGGCGCCCAGAGCACCTGGTCGATGCGCGATGCTCCCGTCGCCAGCATCACCAGCCGGTCGAAGCCGAGCGCGATACCGCTTGCCTCAGGCATCAGCGACAGCGCGGCGAGGAAATCCTCGTCGATCGGATAGGTCTCGCCGTAGACCCGCGCCTTCTCGGCCATCTCGATCTCGAACCGTCGCCGCTGTTCGGCAGCGTTGGTGAGTTCGCCGAAGCCGTTCGCAAGCTCGACGCCGCAGGCATAGAGCTCGAAACGCTCAGCAACCCTGGGGTCGCGTGCCGAAGGACGCGCAAGGGCTGCCTCCGAGATCGGATATTCGTCGAGGATGGTGATGCGGCCGAAACCGAGACGCGGCTCGATCTTTTCGACCAGCACGCGGCTGAAGAGATCGGCCCAGCCGTCATCATCGGCAACACGCATGCCGACGCGCTTCGTCTCGACCGCCAGATGGTCGCGGTCGGTCGAACCGTCGGCTGCGACCGAGGCGAGAAGATCGATGCCAGCGTGACGCTCGAAGGCTTCGGCAACGCTGATCCGCTCCGGTCCGGCGAAGGGATCGCTCTCGGCGCCGCGATAGGCAAGCTTCCCTGTCTTCACCGTCTCAGCCGCCAGCGCCAGGATCCGCACGCAATCCATCATCAGGCTCTCGTAGCTTTCACCGGCCCGATACCATTCGAGCATGGTGAACTCAGGATGATGCAGCGGGCCGCGCTCGCGGTTGCGATAGACATGGGCAAAACACGAGATGCGCTCCTCGCCCGCCGCAAGCAGCTTCTTGCAGGCAAATTCCGGCGAGGTATGCAGGTAGAACGGCGCCTTTTGCCCATCCGTCGTCAGCGCTTCCGTGGCAAAGGCATGCAGATGCGCCTCGTTACCGGGAGAGATCTGCAATACCGCCGTATCCACCTCGATGAAATCCTCGCGCGCGAAAAACCCACGCAACGCCGCCTGGATCGCATTACGCCCGATCAGGAACGGACGGCGGTCGGCATGCACGGACGGGGTCCACCAGGGGGACGCTTTCGCCGAAGAGTTCATTCCAAGCTTTCTTCGCCGGAGAGGCCGGTATGGGGGGTGGCTATTTCCCGGATTTTAGGTTAGTTGCGCCCCAAAGAAAAACATTTGCGTCTTCGGAGCGTCTCGCCAGTCATCTACGACGCCGAAAGCCGAGTTACAAGGAAGTCTTATGGTCAAGGTCATCGCCTCTTCGGTCCGCAAGGGCAACGTTCTCGATGTCGACGGCAAGCTCTACGTCGTTCTCACCGCCCAGAACTTTCATCCGGGCAAGGGCACGCCGGTCACCCAGGTCGACATGCGCCGCATCGTCGACGGCGTGAAGGTTTCCGAACGCTGGCGCACCACCGAACAGGTCGAGCGCGCCTTCGTCGAGGACGTGAACCATCAATTCCTCTACGAGGACGGCGAAGGCTTTCACTTCATGAACCCTGAAAACTACGATCAGGTCGTCGTCGATGTCGCCACGATGGGGGACGACAAGGCCTATCTGCAGGAAGGCATGACCTGCGTTCTGTCAATGCATGAAGGCATTGCGCTGGCGATCCAGATGCCGCGCCACGTCACGCTCGAAATCATGGAGACGGAACCGGTCGTCAAGGGCCAGACGGCTTCGTCTTCTTACAAGCCGGCCATACTGTCGAACGGCGTGCGCGCCATGGTGCCGCCGCACATCAATGCCGGCACCCGCGTCGTCATCGCCACCGAAGACAATTCCTACGTCGAACGCGCCAAGGACTGATCCTGGTTTCAGCCTATCGAAGAGGCCGGCTCACGCCGGCCTTTTTTGTATCCGCCGTCTCAACTAAATAATCAGAGCATGATGTCGTCCGAAAACCGCACACACTTTTGCGCGACATGCTTTAGAGATGCGGGTTGCGCGGCCGGTATTTCTTGACGAGTTTCTGGTTGATCTCAGCGGCACCCGGCATGTTGGCGCTGAGATAAATTGGCGCATCGCCGGATTTCGAAAGCTCCGAGGCGACCTCGGCGAAGATCGCATTGATGACCGTCACCCCGACCGCCGTCGAGACTGGCCCAACCCGAAGCCCGGTGCCTTCGAGATCGAGAACGGCGTCACCCGGTGGCAGCCCGTTGTCGAGCACCACATCGGCCACGTCGGCGAGCCGTCGGCGGCCATTGGCGATCGCTGAGGAATAGGCAATCGAGGTGATGGCAATCACCTTTGCGCCGATTTCGCGCGCATAGTCGGCGGCCTCGATCGGCGCGGCGTTCACCCCCGAATTGGAGGCGATGATGATGACATCGCCCGGCTGCATGCCGTAACGCTCCAGCATCGGCCGCACCAGGCCCTGCGTGCGCTCATAGACCGAACTGATGACCGCACCCTCGTGCAGCATGGCCGAGCCGACGAGTACCGGCACGGTGAAGGCGAGTCCGCCGGCACGATAGTGCACCTCTTCCGCCAGCATATGCGAATGGCCGGTGCCGAAGACATAGACACGCTTGTCGCCGCGGGCAGCATCGAGGATGACGGCTGCTGCCTGCGCCATCGGCTGGGCAAGCGTCTGCTTCAGTTCTTCCAGCCGACCGATGAGGTTGGAGAAATAGGCATCAGTGATATCAGTCATCCGGCTTATCCTTGATTTCAGGCCGCTTCGCCGCTGAGCCAGGTGGCGGTGACGGCAAGCGCATCGGTGAGATGCACGAGATCGGCACGCGCGCCCGGCGAGAGATGGCCGCGATCGCCAAGCCTGAGAAACCGGGCCGGATAAAGGGTCGCCATACGCAAGGCCTCGGCGAGCGTCAGGTCGAGATAGGTGACGCCGTAACGGATCGTCGAAATCATGTCGACATCGGAACCGGCCAGCGTGCCGTCGGACAGCACCAGCTTCGAGCAGAAGCCGCCCCTTTCGCGCCGAACGGTGCGCCCGTTCAGCGTGAACGAATCCTTCTCCGAGCCGACGAGCGACATTGCGTCGGTGACGAAGAACAGCTTGCCTTCGCCTCGTTTGGCGCGTAGCGCCGTGCGCAAGGCCTTGGGATCGACATGATAGCCGTCGGCGATAATGCCGCACCAGGTCGAAGGATGATCGATCGCCGCGCCGACGAGACCAGGCGCACGGTGTCCCAACTGGCTCATGGCGTTGAAGAGATGCGTGACGCCCCGCGCGCCGGCATCGAAACGTTCTTCCGCCGCCTCGCTCGAACAATCGGAATGCCCGATGCTGACGGTGACGTCGGCTTCCGCAAGCGCGCGCACCTGGGCAACCGTCACCTGCTCGGCGGCCATGGTGACCAGCAGCGTGCCGATCGCCTCGCGCGCCCGGATGAAGGCTTTGACATCGCGATCCTCCACCGGCCGCATCAGTTCGGCCAGATGCGCGCCCTTGCGCGCAGGCGCCAGATGCGGGCCTTCGAGATGCAGGCCGGCGACGCCGCGGTTCATTTTCACTGCCTCCTTGGCGGCCTCGATGGCGGCAATGGAGACCTCTGATGTGTCGGTGATCAGCGTCGGCAGCAGCGACGTCGTGCCATAGGGCCGGTGCCCGCCGGCAATAATGTCCATCGAGGCAACGGAAGGCTCGTCGTTCAGCATCCGCCCGGCGCCGCCATTGACCTGCGCATCGATAAAGCCGGCCGACAGAACACCGCCGGCAAGCGTCACCACCTCGCCGTGCGGCAGATCATTTCTTGCGACGATCGCTTCGATGCGGCCGTCGGCAACGATGAGGGCTTTGTCGTCATGGAAGCGCTCGCCGTCGAAGATGCGGGCGCCGAGGAAGATCTTGCGCGCCATCAGACCGTCTCCGTCACCTTGAGCAGGTTTGCCGGCTTGTCGGGATCGAAGCCCTTGCGGCGCGTCACCGACTCGATCAGCCGGTAATAGACAAGCAGCGACACCAGCGGATCGACGAGGCCGTTGCCCGTCGTCGGTACGCGCAGATGGACGCCGGAAAGCGGCTGCGCCGAGAAGCCGACGGTGGTGGCGCCGAGCTTCTGCAGGCGTTCCAGCGCCTGCACATTGTTGGCGAAGGCCGCGTCGTCAGGCGCAAAGGCGACGATCGGAAAGCCCGGCTGCACCAGGCGCATCGGACCATGCATCAGTTCCGCTAGCGAGAAGGCCTCGGCATGCAGGCCGGAGGTTTCCTTGGCCTTCAGCGCCGCTTCGAGAGCGATCGCGAAGGCCGGGCCGCGGCCGGCCGTATAGAGCGAACTCGCGTTGAAGAGCACCTCCTCGGCCGCCGCCGTGTCGATCCCGGCGGTCGCCGACAATGCCCCCGGCAGCTTGCCGAGCGCGGCCTGCAGATCGGACGCGCCGCCGATCGCAGCCGTCACGCCGGCAAGGGCGGCGACCGAGGCGATGAAGGATTTCGTCGCCGCGACACTCCTTTCCGCGCCGGCATTGAGGCCGAGAACGATATCGGCCTGTTTCGCAAGCGGGCTGTCGGTGACGTTGACGACGGCGATTGTCGTCGCTCCGCCCTTCTTAGCTGCGTCCTGCAGCGCGACGATGTCGGGGCTGGCACCCGACTGCGAGACGGTGAAATGGACACCGCCCTTCAGATGCAGCGCCGCGCCATAGACCGAAGCGATCGACGGGCCGACCGAGGCGACCGGCACGCCACAGGTGATCTCGAACAGATATTTGAAAAAGGTGGCGGCGTGGTCCGAGGAGCCGCGCGCCGCCGTCGTCACCACGCTCGGGCGAGCGGACGAAAACAGCCGGGCGATCTCGGCAAAGACCGGTTTTTCCTTTTCGAGCAGCGTGGCGACCACCTCGGGCGATTGGCCGGCTTCCTGCAGCATCAGTGACTGGTTGTCATTCATAGGTCATCTCCGATTCTCAATTCGGCAACGAAATCATAGGCATCGCCGCGATAATGCGAGCGGGTGTATTCGACGACGCGTTGGTCTTCCAGGCGCGACACACGTTCGATCAGAAGCGCCGGCGCGCCTGATTTGACGTTCAGGATCGCGGCGGAGGACGGGTCGAGCGTGACCGCGGTCAGCCGCTGCAGCGCGCGCACGGGCCTGTGGCCGCTGGCCGTCAGCGCATCATAGAGCGATCCCTCGCCGCCGGCATCGTGCCCCAGGAACTTGATCGGCACCACGGCGCGTTCGATCGCCAGCGGCAGGCCGTCGGCAAGGCGCAAGCGGTCGAGTCTCAGCACCGGCTCGTCGCCGCCGAGACCGAGCAGGAAGGATTCCTCCGGCGACGGCGTGTTGACCGCCCGCGACAATATCCGTGCGGCCGGCAGACGCCCGCGCGAGCGCATGTCGGCGGAGAAGGAGGAAAGCCGCCAGAGCGACTGTTCCATGCGTTCCACCCGGCTCGATACGAAAGTACCGCTTCCGTGGCGTGATTCCAGTGCGCCTGACGCCATCAGATCGCGATAGGCGGTGCGCACGGTGACACGGCCGAGCTTCAGAGCCTCGGCAAGGTCGCGCTCACCCGGGAGTGCGGTGCCCGGCTTCAGCAGCCCTTCCTGAATGAGGCCGGTCAGCGTCTGCGCCAGCCGCTTGTAGAGCGGCCCGGTCAACGCCTCGTCACGCAGGCCGCGGCTGTTCAGTTCCGCTATCAGATTGGTTCTATCCATGGGCACACAATAGAGCCTATATAGAACCAATCGGCAAGGCAGAATCGAGCGCGGAACGAAAAAACCCTCGCCGGCGGACCAGCAAGGGTTTCATAACGCTCAAATTTGACAGCCGTGCGTCGACAGCGCGGCGCGTTTAGAAACGCGCGGCGCTGGAGGGCCTCAGTTCTTGGTGAAGATATAATCCGTCTCCTGGCGCAGCACTTCGCCGGGGCGCAGGACCGCATTCGGAAAACCTTGGTGATTGATGGCATCCGGCCAGACCTGCGTCTCCAGGCAGAAGCCGGCGAATGGGCCGTATTTGCGCCCGCCGATGCCGGGCGCCCCGACATCGAGCTTGAAGCCGGCATAGAACTGCACGCCTGGCTCCGTGCTGCGCACTTCCAGCGACACACCGGAATAAAGGCTGCGGGCAAGCGCGACGCTCCGCTTGGCAGTGCGTTCGCCGGACAGGCAGAAATTGTGGTCGTAAAACGCTTGCTCACTGCCGACGAAACGCTTCATCGGCGCCATCTCGCGGAAATCGAATTCCGTGCCCTCGACGGGACGGATCTCACCGGTCGGCACCTGCTTCTCATCGGTCGGCAGATAGTGATCGGCGGCGATCATGATGTCATGGCCAAGCGCGTCTTCGCGGCCGTCGAGATTGAAATAGGCGTGCTGGCAGACATTGGCGAGCGTCGGCTGGTCGCTGGTCGATTCGTAGGTGATCGACAGTTCACCATTGCCATGCACCCAGAACGTCGCCTGGATGGTACAATTGCCGGGATAGCCGGCGCGGCCATCGGGATCGACGATCTTCAGCACCACGCGGTCGACGTCATGCTCGACGATCGTCCAATTGCGTTTGGCGATATTGTCGCTGCCGCCATGCAGATGCGTGACGCCGTTCTCATTCGGCTCGAGCTGATAGTCCCTGCCGTCAAGCGTGAACCTGCCGCCGCCGACGCGGTTGGCGCAGCGGCCGGGCGTCGCGCCGAAGTAGGACGAATAGAGGGGGTAGCTGTCGAAATCGTCGAAGCCGAGCTGCAGCGGCGCATCATGTCCCTCGAGACGCAGATCCTGGATGACCGCGCCCCAGCTGATGATCTTGGCCGTCAGCCCGCCGCCCTTGATCACGACGCGATAGACGGTCTCGCCCGCCTGCGTCTGCCCGAAAACGTCCCGCTCCAACTTATCCGACATGATCGACCGTCCATTCTGTCCCTGCTGCAAATTCCTCAATTCGGAATCGATTTGAGGAATGTGCAGCGATTGAAAGTGTGCATTGCACGTCCGGCGAAGACGCGCGGTGTGGTAGGCTTCAGGACAGGAACCTGCCCGGATTTGCTTCGATCCGCAACCGGCGGATCAGAAAGAAAAGCCGCAGCAGTGATGCGGCGGCATCGGCTCGCGGCGTGATCGGCAACGATCAGAGATCGGTGCCGATCTCTTCCACATCAAAGGGCGTCGTCTGGTAGATTTCGTTGATCCAGTTGCCGAACAAGAGATGCGCATGGCTGCGCCAGCGGTTCTGCGGCGCAAGCGCCGGATCGTTATGCGGGAAGTAATTGTGTGGCATCTTGATCGGCACGCCGGCATCGACGTCGCGGAAATACTCGTCGGAAAGTGAGGTGGAATCATATTCGACATGGTTGAACATGTAGAGCCGCCGGCCTCTCTTCTCGTGCACGAGGCAGACGCCCATTTCGCTAGACTCCATCAGGATCTCCAGGCTTTCGGATTTCTCGATATCGGCGCGGCGCACTTCGGTCCAGCGCGACACCGGCACTTCGAAATTGTCGGAAAAGCCGTTGAGATAGATCGAGGAAGGTTTCAGGTTCCGGTGGCGGTAGACGCCGAAGGCCTTCTCTTTCAGCTCGTATTTCGGAACGCCGTGAAAATGATAGACCGCCGCCATCGCGCCCCAGCAGACGTTCATCGTCGAATGGACATTCGTTTCCGTCCAGTCGAGAATCTCCTGCATCTCCGGCCAATAGGTGACGTCCTCATAGGGCAAAAGCTCGATCGGCGCCCCGGTGATGATAAAGCCGTCGAACTTGCGGTGCTTTACCTCCTCCCAGGTCTGGTAGAAGGCTAGAAGATGATCCTCGGACGTATTCTTCGCCTTGTGGCCGCCGATGCGAATGAGCGACAGCTCCACCTGCAGCGGCGAGGCGCCGACGAGGCGGGCCATCTGCAGCTCGGTCTTGATCTTGTTCGGCATGAGATTGAGCAGCCCGATCTGCAACGGTCGGATATCCTGACGGATCGCCAACGTCTCGGTCATCACCCGCACACCCTCCTGAACCAGGGTTTCGAAGGCGGGCAGCGTATCGGGGATCTTGATGGGCATTGCGGTCACTCGATCAAAAACAAAAAACCGGCGGCGACAAAAATCGCTACCGGTCCGCACGCGGCCCTTTAGCGACTTTTTTAACGTGGCTGCAAGCCGGCCGGCCAAATCACCACGGAGGCCTTAATTAGACCCAGTCGGATTGCGAATCAACTGGCGAATGCATGCAGGAGAG
The DNA here is from genome assembly GCF_037002925.1 of Rhizobium aouanii. NCBI lineage: Bacteria > Pseudomonadati > Pseudomonadota > Alphaproteobacteria > Hyphomicrobiales > Rhizobiaceae > Rhizobium > Rhizobium aouanii. The sequence goes on along the minus strand of NZ_JBAMYD010000027.1, from coordinate 38,563 downwards.
ACTCATGCAAGCATCATCACACTTTAATGACTGATAGAATCTGTTGATAGACCGGTAACGCCACCATGTTATTTATAAGGGTATGGGCGATTTGGAAAAGCGTAATGGCAGATAAAATCGAGGGGAGGCCGGGCATCCGGAGGCAGGATAGGGTAGGGTATGATTTAAGCCTGACATATCGCCTCGGCGTCATGTTCTCAGCATTCTGGAATTCGGAAGTGCGTGGCAAGGTGCTGTTTCTGGCGACCGTGCTGATCCTCGTCATCCTGGCGACATCCTACGGCCAGGTCATCCTGAACGAGTGGAATGCTCCTTTCTACGACTCGCTGGAGCGCCGCGACCTCGGCGAATTCTTCCACCAACTCGAAATCTTCGCGATGATCGCCGGCACGCTGCTGCTGCTCAACGTGCTGCAGGCCTGGCTGAACCAGATGACGGCGCTCTATATGCGCGAAGGCTTATCACGCGATCTCGTCGACCAGTGGCTGAAGCGCAAGCGGGCGCTGCGGCTTGCCTCCAGCGGACTGATCGGCGTCAATCCGGACCAGCGGCTGCACGAGGATTCCCGCAACCTCGCCGAAAGCACGACAGGACTGGTTCTCGGCCTGCTGCAGTCGACCATTCTCCTGGTGAGCTTCATCGGCGTGCTCTGGGAGCTTTCGAGCGGGTTCATCTTCCGCATTAGCGGCCATAGCTTCTCCATTCCGGGTTACATGGTCTGGGCGGCGATTTTCTATGCCGCTTCCGCCTCGGTGCTGAGCCAGGTCGTCGGTCGCAAGCTGGTGAAGCTCAATGCCGACCGTTTCTCGAAAGAAGCCGAGCTTCGCTTCACGCTGATGCACGCCAACGAAAACATGCCGGCAATTACTGTTGCCCGCGGCGAGGAGAACGAGCGTCGGCGCATCAACACCGATATCAGCTCGGTCCTGACAGTCGTCAAGCGGCTTGCCATGGCCAATACCAATCTCACCTGGGTTTCGGCCGGCTATGGCTGGCTGGTGATCGTCATCCCGATCATCGTTGCCGCCCCCGCCTATTTCTCCGGCGGCCTCACCCTCGGCCAGCTGATGATGTCGGTCGGTGCCTTCAACCAGGTCAACACGGCGCTGCGCTGGTATGTCTCCAATTTCGGTCCGATCGCCGAATGGCGCGCCACGCTGATGCGCGTCACCGATTTCCGCCAGGCGCTGGTCGAGATGGAAGAGGACTTCGACCTGAAGGACAGCATCGCCTATGAAAACACCGCGCCAGACACGCTGACATTGAAGGCTGTGGTGATCGTCGCCAAGGTCGGCGAAGACATCGAGGAATGCGGCGGTTTCCGCCTGCGTGAAACCAATGTCGTGATCAAGGCCGGCGAAAAGATCATGATCAACGGCGATCACAGCGTCAATCGCAAGCTGCTCTTCCAGGCTATGGCCGGCCTCTGGCCGTGCGGCAGCGGCACGATAGGCCTGCCGCCGATCGACGACATGCTCTTCGTTCCGCAGGTTGCCTATGTTCCCGGCGGCACGCTGCGCGAGGCGCTGGCCTTCCCCGAACGTCCCGAAACCTACGAGAAAGCCGACGTCGAGGCGGCCCTCGACAAGGTTGGTCTCCATTCGCTGATCGCAAGGCTCGAAACCCGCGCCCGCTGGGACAAGCTGCTCGACAGCGACCAGCAGAAAGCGATCGGATTTGCCCGGCTGCTTCTCGTGCGCCCGCGCTGGGTCATCTTCGATGAAGTGCTGGAAGGCATGGAGCCGGAATTACAGGAAACGATGGCCAAACTGCTCACCTCGATGCCCGAAAGCGGCATGATCTATATCGGCCGCTCCGAGGCCTATCTCGAGGCGCTGAGGCCGCGCGTGCTGCATCTGCAGGCGCTGCCGTCAGTATCCGAGGAGCCGCCTGCCGTCCAGACCGGCGCCAGCGCCAGTGCAGGCGCTGCCGCCGTGCCCGCGCCGGCGCTTTAATGCATGCCGTCCAAAAGTGTGGAGCGGTTTTGGGATGACGGCATGCATAAGACGAGGATTTGAGCCGCTGGTCACATGGGCGGTATGACGCCGTTGAGACCGACGGCTGAGAAAATCTCAGCCTTCCAGCTCTTCCCGCAGCATTTCGAGCTCCAGCCACTCCTCTTCCATGTCAGTCAGGCTGGCGCGCAGTTTTTCCATCTCGCCGGCAAGCCGGTTGAAGGCTGCGGGATCGCGCGTGAAAAGATTGGGATCTGCCATCACCTGTTCGCGCTTGGCGATTTCGGCTTCGGCCTTCGCCATTTCCTTCGGCAGATTTTCCAGTGCGAATTTCTGCTTGAAGGAGAGCTTGGCCTTCGAGTTGCCTGAAGCTGTTGATTGCTGCGTCTTCGGCTTCTCCGCCGCCTTCTCGGCCCTCTTGCGCTCCTCGAGCGCGCCCTTGCGCTGTACAAGCATGTCCGAGTAGCCGCCGGCATATTCGATCCAGCGACCATCAGGCGCATCCGGCACGGCGGGTGCGATCGTCGAGGTTACGGTGCGGTCGAGGAAATCGCGGTCGTGGCTGACGAGAATGACGGTGCCGGGAAAACCGGCGACAATCTCCTGCAGGAGATCGAGCGTTTCGATATCGAGATCGTTGGTCGGCTCGTCGAGGATCAAGAGGTTCGTCGGGCGCGAAAGGATGCGCGCCAGCATCAGCCGGGCGCGTTCGCCGCCGGAGAGGTTTCTGATCGGCGTACGCGCCTGTTCCGGCTGGAACAGAAATTCCTTCATGTAGCCGGTGACATGGCGCTGCTCGCCGTTGACGAGCAGGTTTTCGCCACGCCCATCCGTCAGATAGTTGGCAAGCGTATCCTCGGGGTCGAGATCCTCGCGTTTCTGGTCGAGCGTCGCAATCTCCAGATTGGTGCCGAGCTTGACGATGCCGCTATCGGGTGAAAGCTGCCCGGTCAGCATCTTCAACAGCGTCGTCTTGCCGGCGCCGTTCGGCCCGACCAGACCAATGCAGTCGCCGCGATGCACGCGGATCGAAAACGGCGTGACGATTGCCCGCTCGCCGAAGCTCTTGGTGATCTTGTCGGCCTCGATCACCAGCTTGCCGGATTCCTGCGCGTCAGAAACCGTCGCCTGCACCGTGCCCTGCGGCCCCTTGTGGCCGCGATAGTTCGAGCGCATCGTCTGCAGCTCGCCAAGACGGCGCATGTTACGCTTGCGCCGCGCCGTGACGCCGTAGCGCAGCCAGTGCTCCTCGCGCTCGATCGACTTGCCGAGCTTGTGCTGCTCCAACTCCTCGGCCTCCAGCACCTGATCGCGCCAGGCTTCGAAATGCGCAAAACCTCTGTCGAGCCGGCGCGAGGTGCCGCGGTCGAGCCAGACGGTTGCCGTCGAGACTTTTTCGAGGAAACGCCGGTCGTGCGAGATCAGCACCAAGGCGCTGCGCGTCTTTTGCAGCTCGCCTTCCAGCCATTCGATGGTCGGCAGGTCGAGATGGTTGGTCGGTTCGTCGAGCAGAAGAATGTCCGGCTCCGGTGCCATAACCCGGGCAAGGGCTGCGCGCCGCGATTCGCCACCGGACAGCATTCTGGGGTCTTCATCGCCGCTCAGACCGAGATGCGACAGCAGATAGGTGACGCGATAGGGGTCATCGCCCGGCCCGAGGCCCGCCTCGGCATAGGCCTGCACCGTGTTGAAGCCGGCAAAATCCGGCGCCTGTTCGAGATAACGCACCGTCGAGGACGGATGGCGGAAGACCTCGCCGGACTGCGCCTCGACCAGGCCGGCAGCAATCTTCAGCAGCGTCGATTTTCCCGACCCGTTGCGCCCAACGAGACAGATTTTGTCACCGGGCTCGATCTGCAGGCCAGCACCCGCCAGAAGCGGTGCGCCGCCAAAGCTCAGGAAGATGTCGTCGAGTTTCAGAATGGGAGGGGCCAAAAATCAGACTCCGGAAAGATCATAGGGCCGGGCGAGCACGATTGCCCGGCCGCTGCGGAGCGAAAAGCGAACCTTGCCTTCCGCAACATTGGAAATGGTGCGCGACGAGCCGAAAGGCAGATGGAAATCCGTGAGCGGATAACGCGCATTTTCGAGGGAAAGCCCTCTCAGCTCGCTGAATCCGGGCACGGAAAACAGGCTGCCTTTGGGAAGGTCCAGTTCGATCGTACCGGCCACCAGCGGCACGGCCTCTTCCTTGCCCGAGGTCAGCAGCAGGTCGAAACCCTCTTCTGCCAGGCTGACGGCCGACAGCAGATGCTGAAGCGCGTGGTCGGAACGTTCACCGCCGAGCGCACCGGCGAGGATGAGCCGCCGCGCGCCCCGCGCGATTGCCTCCGCCACGGCGATTTCACCGTCCGTCGCCGCCTTCGCAGCCGGATAAGGCTGTTTCGGCACATCGGGAAATGCGCCCGCGAGATCATCAGGCGTCGAATCGAAATCGCCGACCCAGAGCTCCGGCGTAATACCGAGTGCTGCCGCATGCCGCATGCCGCCATCGGCCGCAATAAAGCGGCTGTTTTCGATGGCATCGCGCAGGCGCTCCGTCAGGCTGAGTTCGCCGCCAAGGAGAATGGTGAAGGTGGATTGGCTCATGGGCACTGCCCTTAGCGCAAACGAGGGGTCGAGGGGAAGGGCCGGCGAACGCCGGCGTCTGCCTCAGCCCGGCGTATCCTTGTCGCGCGACAGGAAAACCGCCTCGTAGCCGCCGATGAAGCGCTCGAAAAGCGCTGCGAAGCGCTCGACATCTTCCTGCGGCCAGTCGGAAACGATCTCGGAAATGATCGCAAGCTTCTGCGCGACGATCTCGGCAAGCAGGTCCTGGCCGACCTCGGTCATGACAACGACGATCCGCCGCGCATCGGCCTGCGAGGCCTCGCGGCGCAGCACGTTGCGCCCGACCATGTCGGCCACCACCCGGCTTGCCCGTGACGGATCGATGCGCAGCATCTCCGCGATCATGCCGACCGTGACCTCGCCGGCAGGCTGCGCCCTGCGCACGGCATCGAGCACGTCGAGATGCGAAAGCTCAAGGCCTGGTGCAGCACTCTGGATCGCCAGCCGGCCGATAAGCCGCCGCCCGGTCATCAGCCGCATGCGCGCCATGCTCCGGCCGATACGCGGCACGTTTTCACGATCCGGCTCGGCCGGCTCCACAGAAGGGGTCTTGGTCAGAACGTCGCTCATCACAGGACCTTAACAGAGCCGATTCAAAATTTGAATATGCCGATGTCATTAATGTGCCATTGACAACTATATGCTGTTAGCACATAAAAGTACATCAACCCGGAACGACGCCTCCCATGGACATGCAACTCGCGCCTGCGCCGCTCGTGACGGATCCTCGTCGCCGGCTTATTCTCTTCTTCTTCCTGATGACCGCCATGTTCATGGCGACGCTTGATAATCAGATCGTCTCCACGGCGCTGCCGACGATCGTCGGCGAATTCGGCCATCTCGAGCGCTTCGGCTGGATCGGCTCGGCCTATCTCCTGTCGCTGAGCGCCGTCATGCCGGTCTACGGCAAGCTCGGCGACCTGTTCGGCCGCAAATACGTGATGATGACGGCGATCATGATCTTCACTGTCGGCTCAGCGGTCTGCGGCCTTGCGGTCTCGATGAATACGCTGATCGCCGCCCGTGTGCTGCAGGGCCTTGGCGGCGGCGGCATCATGGTATCGATCTTCGCCGTCAACGCCGACCTGTTCGAGCCGCGCGAGCGGGCGCGCTACCAAAGCTATTCCAGCCTCGTGCTGATGGCATCGGGCGCGATCGGCCCGGTGCTCGGCGGTACGATGAGCGATCTCTTCGGCTGGCGCTCGATCTTCCTCGTCAACGTGCCGATCGGTTTCATCGTGCTCACCGGCCTTGCCTTCATGCTGCCGTACCGCAAACCGCATCGCCGCCCCAAGATCGATTATGCCGGAGCGCTTCTGCTTGCCATGACGACGACAAGCATCGTGCTTGCCACCGACAGCAGCGAACTGTTCGGTGCATTGATTTCACCTGAGAGCATCGGGATCGTCGTCTTCGGCGTCGTCTGCGCCGTCACCTGGGTGTTCGTCGAGCGCCGCGCGCCCGAACCGATCGTTCCCCTGCAGCTGTTTCGCAATTCGACCTTCAGCCTGCTCCTGGTGATCTCGATCATGGGCGGCGCCATCGCCATCGGCATGGTCAATTATCTCGCCCTCTTTCTGCAGACAACGACCGGCCTTTCGCCGTCTGCCGCCGGCCTGCTCTTCATCCTTCTGACCGGCGGCCTCGTCTGCGGGTCGCTTTCCGCAGGCCGCATCATCTCGAAGACGGGGCGCTACAAGCCCTTCGCCATCGCAAGCCTCACCTGCAGCGCCATCGCCTTTGCGCTGATGTCGCAGATCCACGCCGGAACGCCGATCGCCTTCATCGGCGCGGTCATGATGCTGCACGGCATCGGCATCGGCCTTGCCCAGCAGGTTCCCGTCATCGGCGTACAGAATGCAGCACCCGCCCGCGACGTCGGCGCCGCCACCGGCTCGGTGACGCTGTCGCGCATGGGCGGCGCCTCGATCGCCATTTCCATCTACGGCGCCATCATCGCCTCTCAACTCGGCAAGGTCGGCGTCTCCATTCCCGGCGTCGCCGATATCAAGCAGCTGACGCCGAAAATGATGGCCGCACTTCCCGAAGCGAGCCGCCAGGCCGTCGCCGATACCTATGCCGCCGCTTTCTCGCCGCTCTTCATGACTTCCTGCGCCATTGCGCTGATCGGCCTTGCCGCCGCCATCATGCTGAAACCCGTGCAGCTGCCCCGCGCCGGCGAGACGACGAAGCCGCAACCGGCGACGGCGGAAGCCGCCGAATAGTCGAATCGTTACCTGCGAGAGAATGCTTCATCAGGAGGCGTTCCCTCTCGATGCCTATATCAAGGGTTGCAATTTTCTCGCAGGACTGTCGCTGTTGAGCCGGTTGCTTCAATCGGGCCGTTCTTTTTCCGCGCCGTCGACGAATCTCGGCTTTGTGACGGAACTTTCGCCATAATTTCATCCGAGCGAAAGGAAGCCTTAATGCCTGAGGCTTGCTAAAATGCAACGGCGCCACATTTAAACAGAGTCTCGCTATGCAACCGATGCGTAAATCAGCTACAGCAACGACTTGTATCGGCCGATTGTGCAGCGCGAGATCAGGGGTGCGCACCTGTTGAGTTCCCCTTGCCACGGTCGGTCCGAATCTGCGGCAAACCGGCAAAACAGCGACATGATGCGGAGAATCAGACTGGACAGCTTGACGACGTGGAAATCGCCTGCGCTTTCCAGTGATGCCATCTCCGCGCCGCGGCGCTTCGCGCGTCGCATGATGCTGCTTTCGGCCCTCGCAATGGCGCTGAATGGCTGTCAATCGCTGATCGACCAGTCCTATCAGCCCAGTGTTTCGCCTTCGTCCAATCCGCAGATCGTCGACGAGGTGCAGAAGAACGATCCGCGCGCGGCGATGGGTGCTCGTGAGCATCCGCGCATCGTGGCCAGTTACGGTGGCGAATACAAGGACGCCAAAACCGAGCGCCTCGTCGCCCGCATCGCCGGCGCGCTGACGGCGGTGTCGGAAAATCCGAGCCAGTCCTACCGCATCACCATTCTGAATTCGCCGGCGATCAACGCCTTCGCGCTGCCGGGCGGTTATCTCTACGTCACCCGCGGCCTGCTCGCCCTTGCCAAAGACGCCTCGGAAGTCGCTGCCGTACTGTCGCACGAAATGGGCCATGTGACGGCAAACCACGGCATCGAGCGGCAGAAGCGCGAAGAGGCCGAGGTCATCGCCAGCCGCGTCGTCGCCGAGGTCCTCTCCAGCGACATCGCCGGCAAGCAGGCGCTTGCCCGCGGCAAGCTGCGGCTCGCCGCCTTCTCCCGCCAGCAGGAGCTGCAGGCCGATGTCATCGGCGTGCGTATGCTCGGCGAAGCCGGCTACGACCCCTATGCCGCCGCCCGGTTCCTCGATTCGATGGCCGCTTACAGTCGCTTCATGTCGGTTGATCCCGAAGCCGACCAGAGCCTCGACTTCCTGTCGAGCCATCCGAATTCGGCCCAGCGCATCGAACTTGCCCGCACCCACGCCCGCGCCTTCGGCCAGGAAGGCTCGGTCGGCGACAAGGGTCGCAATTATTATCTCGACGGCATAGACGGACTGCTCTACGGCGACAGCCCGGAAGAAGGCTATGTGCGCGGCCAGACCTTCCTGCATGGCGGTCTCGGCATCCGTTTCGACGTGCCGCCCGACTTCCACATCGACAACAAGGTCGAAGCGGTGATGGCCACCGGCCCGAACGACATTGCCGTCCGCTTCGACGGCGTCGCCGACAACCAGAACCAGAGCCTCACCAACTATATCTCCAGCGGCTGGGTGACCGGCCTCGACCCGTCGACCATCCAGCCGATCACCGTCAACGGCATGGAAGCAGCCATCGCGCGCGCCAGCGCCGACCGCTGGGATTTCGATGTGACCGTGATCCGTAACAATTCGCAGATCTTCCGTTTCCTGACCGCCGTGCCGAAAGGCAGCGGCGCCCTTGAGCCAACGGCGAATGTGCTGCGGGCGAGTTTCCGCCGCATGACGCCGGCTGAGGCCGCCTCGCTGAAGCCGCTGCGCATCCGCGTCGTCACCGTCCGGCCGGGCGAGAACATCTCGACACTCGCCGCCCGCATGATGGGCACAGACCGCAAGCTCGATCTCTTCAAGCTCATCAACGCCCTGCCCACGGGTGCAGCCGTTGCAACAGGCGATCGCGTCAAGATCATCGCCGAATAAAAAAGGCCCGGCTTGCGCCGGGCCAGTCTGTGCTGCTGGAGGAGATAAGGTTCAGGCGTAGGCCGCCATATGCGGATCGGCGCTGACGAGCGCGCTGCGAAGCTTCTCCATTGCCCGGCTTTCGATCTGACGCACGCGCTCCTTGGAAATGCCGAGATCGGCACCGAGCTCTTCGAGCGTGGCACCGTCTTCCGCCAGACGCCGGGCGCTGATGATCTTCATCTCGCGTTCGTTGAGATGTTTCAGCGCCGAGGCGAGCCAGACGCGGCGGCGCTCGCCGTCGATCATGTTGGACACCTGCTCGTCCGGCAGGGGATCGTCGCTGACGAGGAAGTCCATCTTTTCCGCGCTCTCGGCATCGCCGGAAACTGAAGGCGCCTGCAGCGAAGCGTCGTTGCCGGAAAGCCTGGCATCCATCGTCTGCACATCCGAGAGGCTGACGCCGAGGGCCGCTGCGATTTCCTGGTGAATGGATTGCAGCGTCAGCTGCGTGTCACCCTTGGCGAGCTTGGCGCGCAGACGGCGCAGATTGAAGAACAGCGCTTTTTGCGCCGAACTGGTGCCGCCGCGCACGATCGACCAGTTGCGCAGGATATAATCCTGGATCGACGCCCTGATCCACCAGCTTGCATAGGTCGAAAAGCGCACGTCGCGTTCCGGCTCGAAGCGGGCGGCGGCCTCGAGCAGACCGACATAACCCTCCTGCACCAGATCGCTCATCGGCAGACCGAAATTGCGGAACTTGCCGGCCATGGATATCACGAGGCGCATATGAGCCATGGCGATCTGGTTGCGCGCACCGCGGTCGTCATGATCCTTCCAACGGGTGGCGAGATCGTGCTCTTCCTGGCGGGCGAGATAAGGCGCGGCCATCGCGATTTTGATCATGCGCCGATCTGCAGACATGTTCTTCATTTCAATCTCCCGAAACAGGCCTCTCGCCCCGAAATGAACAATAAAACTCACCTTCCGGAACATCGCTGTCCGGATTAATAGGGTTCTGAATGCATAAAAGCCTCGCCCCTGGACTTTTCAGGGGGAGGCCCTATCTCTCATCATGTGCCGGTAAGACGGCTGGGCAGGATCTGTTTCTTCACCTTGCCGGATGGGCAATACAGAAAAGGCATGATCCGCTCCTCATCGAACATTGAATAGCAGTTCGCCCGTGAGGCCATTGCCCGACGAGCAGTCCGCAATTACGTGTGATAAACGCGGCAATCGGGAAAAAGTTCCAATAAAAAAACCCGGCTCGAAGGCCGGGTTTTTTGACAGAAAAACAGGGTCGCTTTATGCGGCTTCGTCCTGTGAATCGTCTTCTTCGATGGCCTTGCCGCGCTTCGGACCCTTATTGAGATTGGTCTCGACAAGGCGGACGGCTTCGGTTTCCGACATCTTGTTGACCGCGGCGATTTCGCGCGCCATGCGGTCGAGCGCAGCCTCATAAAGCTGACGCTCGGAATAGGACTGTTCAGGCTGGTTCTCGGCACGATAGAGATCGCGCACGACTTCAGCGATGGAAATCAAGTCGCCGGAATTGATCTTGGCATCATATTCCTGGGCGCGGCGGGACCACATGGTGCGCTTGACGCGCGCCTTGCCCTGCACAACCTTCAAAGCACGCTCGACGAAATCCGTTTCCGAAAGCTTGCGCATACCAATGCTCATGGCCTTCGCGACCGGAACCTTCAGACGCATTTTGTCCTTTTCGAAATCGATAACGAAAAGTTCGAGCTTCATGCCGGCAACTTCTTGCTCTTCGATAGCGGTGATGGTACCGACGCCATGAGCGGGGTAGACGATCGATTCACCGGTCTTGAAGCCGTGACGTGCTGTAGAAGGCTTTTTCTGCTGAGTCGTCATTCTATTCAAAAACTCCCTGTTACGCTTCCGGCGGCGGCCGGAGCCGGGTCAGTCAGGCCCGGGTGAGACGGTAGTATCCGTCGGGTGACTTCACTCTGGTCCCATCGGGCAAAAGCAAAGACTTCTTGCGCACGATCTTGGGACCCGGCGCTCAAAGCGTTGATATGTCACGGAAACCGTGTACGGATTTGTTTTGCTTTCGTGATGGTTTTGGGCATGCATTATGCCACAAATGGAACAGTAGACGAAACCTATCACAAAAATATGAGGAAATCAATAATTTGCTTCGCTTGAGTCATGCGGGCAACACATGTCACCCATATCACTCACGCAGCTTTTAAAACGTTTTGCCCCGCGGTCGCCCAAATCCGGGGACCGGATGTGGGTGCTGTCTCAATCGCCGGAACCGGGCTTCTCCGAAAAATACTTCTCGAATTTTCCAGTCTCGCCATCCATGTCCTTGGCCTCGGGCAACGGGTCCTTCTTGACCGTGATATTCGGCCAGATCGTGGCATATTCGGTATTGATCTTCAGCCATTTGTCGAGGCCCGGTTCAGTATCGGGCTTGATCGCCTCGGCGGGACATTCAGGTTCGCAGACGCCGCAATCGATGCATTCGTCCGGATGGATGACGAGGAAATTCTCGCCCTCGTAGAAGCAGTCGACAGGGCAGACTTCCACGCAATCGGTGTATTTGCACTTGATGCAATTGTCGGTCACGACATAGGTCATGAAGAACTCCAGGATTTCCATGCGGATGGGGCCGGGCAACCTGGAACGTCGCGCCTATCCCCGTGCCGGAGGAAAAGCGTGAGCAGGCTTGGGAGGCAAGCACGCTTCCGGCAGGTTGTCAGTGACCTATCGGCTTTATCGCCGGATTTCAAGGATAAACGATCTGCAAAAGCCGTCGCCACAGACAGAGTTTTCTAATCCTCGTCCGACATCAGCCTGTCGATTGCACGTCTTTCCTTTTTGGTCGGACGGCCGGTGCCGGTCGCCCGGATCGCCTGCTCGTAGGGCGTGAGACGTTTTGCCTCATCAGGCGGCGGGGATTGGTCGTCGTAGAGCAGGCGCGCCTCCTCGTAAGGTCCCCGCCGTTCGCCGGCAAGGCGCATGACGAGAACGACATCGCGCCGTTCCAGCGTCAGCTCGATACGGTCGCCCGGCTTGACCATCTGGCTTGGATGGCGGCAACGCTCGCCGTTGATGCGCACATGGCCCGATTGGATATGGCTCTGCGCCAGCGAGCGCGACTTCACCATGCGCGCGAAGAACAGCCACTTGTCGATGCGCTGGTGCGAACCGCTTGTCGGCTGTGTCTCCCCGCTCATGATTACTTCTTCATCTGCTCCTTGAGAGCTGCGAGCTTGGCGAAAGGCGAATCCGGATCAATCGGCTTCTCTTTGCGCGGCGGCTTGGCCTCGAAGCGCAACGGCTGCGAGCCGCCACGATTGCTGTTGCGGTCGTTGCGATCGTTACGATCGTTACGCTCGCCGCGATCCTTGCGATCGCCACGATCCTGCCGGTCGCCACGCGGCTGGTCGCCCCGTGGTTGGTTGTTGCGGTCGCCTCTTGCCTGCTGCGGTCGGCCACCATCGCGACCGCCGCCTTCCTTGCCGCGGTTCTGGCGATTGTTGTCGCGGCCGTCGCCGCCGCGATTGCCCTCGCCGCCTTCACCGCCGCCCGGCCGGCGATTGCGGTCGCCGCGCTCCTGGTTTTGACCGCGCTCCTGGCCCTGGCCGCCACGGCGTTCGCCATGCCCGCCGCGCCCCTGGCGCTGATTGTCGTTGCGACCGCCAAGACGCCACAGAAGAACCGGCTTCGGTTCCGTCGGCTCGCCGGCTTCCCCAGGAGCAGGTCCTGCTTCCTCGGAAGCCGATACCGCTTCCGGAGGAGCGGAGGTTTCTTCGGCGGCTGAGGCTTCCGCCGGAGCGGCTGCCTCGATCGCTTCGGCCGGAGCGGTGCTTTCGACGGCTTCCGTCACCGGCGCGTCGGCGACCGCCGAAGCCGCCTCGGTTGTGGCTGGCTCGGCAGCAGTCTCTTCCGCGGCGCCATCGGCATCGTCGTGATCGGCCTTCTCGGCCGTCTCTTCCGCAGGCGTTTGCGCGCTGGCGGCAGGCATGGAGGCCGCATCCTGCGCCGCAAGATGGACTGATGCCTCTTCCGCCTTCACGGCATCGGCGCGATAGCCGAGACCCTTGAGGATTTCTTCCATGTCCTCGAGCGTCGCACCGAGGATCGACAGCATCGCCGTCGTCGTCGTGAAGCGGCGGCCATCATAGGCGCCCTCCGGACGGTTGTTCTGACCGGGCTTCCATTGCAGCAGCGGACGGATGATATCGGCAAGCCGTTCCAGGATGTCGATGCGCACGGCGCGCTTGCCGAGGAAACGGAAGCCGGCGAGCTTGTAGAACATCCGCTCATAGCTCGGATCGGTGACGACGGAGGTGCGACCGGCGGCAAGCACCGGAATCAGATCGCCGTAGCCCGGCTTGTCGAGACCGTCGTTCTTCAGCGCCCAGAGCAGCGTGATGAGTTCAGCCGGCGCCGGCTTCAGAAGTGCCGGAACGAAGATATGATAGGCGCCGAAACGCACGCCGTAGCGGCGCATGGAGGCGCGGGCCTCCTGATCCAGCGACTTCACCTCCTCGGTCACATCGCGGCGGAAGAGCACCCCGAGATTCTCGACGAGCTGGAAGGCAAGCCCCTTGGCGAGACCCTGCAGGTCCTCGGCGCGCGACAGATCATCGAGCGGCTTCAGCACCGTGCTGATATGATGATTGACGAAGCGCTCGATGCGGGCGGCAACGTGATCGCGGGCATTGCCCGTCAGTTGCTCGTCGGCCAGCAGAATCACGCGCGGACGCATGATGTGATCGCTGCCCGAAAGCCGCGCCACCGGGTCGCCCAGCCAACGGATCAACCCATCCGAACCGATCACCAGATCGCTGTTGCCGGCGGCATGCATCCGGGCCGCGCGGGCTTCGAACTCGAGCCCGAGCGCCTTCTGCGACGCAGCCTGAACCGCCTTGGCATCCGGTCCGTCCGTTCCCGCCACCGGCGTGAAACGGAATCCGCTCAACTGCCCTACATGATGTCCTTCAACGAAGACATCGCCATTCACACTGATTTCAGCTTCCAGCATCGCATTCTCTCTCAGGCGCTTCATGAGCACAGATGTCCTGCGATCAACAAAGCGTTTCGTCAACCTTTCATGTAACGCGTCGGACAATCGATCTTCGATTTCCCGCGTCTTTTCCTGCCAGTGTGTCGGATCGGCAAGCCAACCGGGCCGATTCGAAACGTAGGTCCAGGTTCTTATCTGCGCGATTCGCGCCGAAAGCGTGTCAATTTCGCCATCTGTTCGATCGGAGCGATGAACCTGCTCCGCAAGAAACTGCTCGTTCACCGTGCCATAGCGGACGAGATCGGAAAAGAGGGTCGAGATAAGATCGGCATGTTGTGCTGGGGTGATACGCCGATAGTCGGGAAGCGCGCAAGCCTCCCAGAGTTTTTCGACGCGCGCCGGCCTGTCGGCGAGATCGATGACCTCGGGATAACGCGATAGCTGTTCCAGCGCCTGCTGGTCGACCGCAGGCAGCGCCCGCGTCAGCCCCGGCACGCGCGGACCCGCCTCGAGGCTGGCGCGCAGCGACGCGATAGAGGAGAAGTCCATCTCCGTCGTCCGCCACTGCAAAACCTTGACGTTGTCGAATTCATGCCCCTCGATGCGCTGCACCAGCTCGTCGTCGAAGGGCGCGACTTGCCCGGTGACGCCGAAGGTCCCGTCCCGCACGTGCCGCCCGGCGCGCCCGGCGACCTGGCCGAGTTCACCCGGATTGAGATTGCGGAACTGGTAACCGTCGAATTTCCGGTCCTGGGCAAAGGCGACGTGATCGACATCGAGGTTGAGGCCCATGCCAATCGCATCGGTCGCCACCAGATATTCGACGTCGCCCGCCTGATAGAGCGCAACCTGCGCATTACGGGTGCGCGGGCTGAGCGCACCGAGCACCACCGCCGCGCCACCGCGCTGCCGGCGGATGAGCTCGGCGATGGCATAGACCTCGTCGGCGGAGAAGGCGACGATGGCCGAGCGCTGCGGCAGCCGGGTGATCTTCTTCTGCCCGGCATAGAAAAGATGCGAAAGCCGCGGCCGCTCGACGATAGTGATGCCGGGCAGGAGCTGCTGCAGGATCGGCCGCATCGTCGCCGCGCCGAGCAGCAGAGTTTCCTCGCGGCCGCGCAGATGCAGGATGCGGTCGGTGAAGATATGGCCGCGCTCGAGATCGCCGGCGAGCTGCACCTCGTCGATCGCGACGAAGGCGGCCTTGGTCTCGCGCGGCATCGCCTCGACCGTGCAGACGGAAAAACGGGCATTGGGCGGCGAAATCTTTTCCTCGCCGGTCACCAGCGCCACATTCTGCGCGCCAACCTTCTCGACCACCCGCGTATAGACCTCGCGCGCCAGCAGCCGGAGCGGCAGGCCGATCACGCCCGTCCCGTGCGCGACCATGCGCTCGATGGCATAATGGGTCTTGCCGGTATTGGTCGGCCCGAGCACCGCGGTCACACCGCGCCCACTCAGAATCATCGGCTGCGAAGTCAGAGTCATGGGTCCATGCAAATGAGGCGGGGTGGCCCCAGGAAAATCTTGGCTCCCGATGGAAGCTGGACAACACATGGACAGCTGCCGCCGCAAACGCAAGGGCAGATTTCAAAATGCCTCGGGGATTACGACCTTTGCGAGTCGTCCGAAACGCGCGAATTTCCGATTCGGAACAGCGTGAGAACGAATCAGCGACGAATCGACGACTCCCGCTGATTCAGCTTTTGTTCACGGCTAAGTATTGATTTTGAATCACTTTTTCCCACTACATGCTGAATCGCAAGACTCCCTCCTGTTCCTATCTTCGTCGTCGTGAGTGACGATCTTCGCCCGATCCTCGAACGGGCGAAAATCCGACTGAATTAACCTCTCGACCAAAGCCGGAACGAATCGGAGACGAATCGCTGACGCCGCCATTTTCGCCTTTCGTTCACGGCCAGATATGGTAGCGCTATCAGGTCCAGGCCCTAGATGCGCATTGGCAGCAGATCGCCTCGCTCCGCCTCGTCGTATCAGTATTAATCTTTCAAGCGCCGGATTCAGATAGCGTTAAGTCAGGGCGGCCAATCTCGGCTCGCCGATCAAAAACGGAACGAATCGCTGACGAATCGGCGACATCGCGATTTTCCCGCTTTGTTCACCGCAACATATTGTATTTAAATGTCTTTTTAACCATAGCGGCATTTTTACGAGAAGACGGAAATTAAACCGTGAATCAGGCTTCGTCACATTTCCAGAGCTCAACCGGGAACAAAAATCGCCAATGCGTGTTTCTCGTCCATCCAAATTGCGGATGAAATGAAGGAAACACACCATGCTTGGCACGATACTTCTTATTATCCTCATTCTGCTCTTGATCGGAGCCTTGCCGAATTGGGGTTATAGCCGTGGCTGGGGCTATGGACCTTCCGGCGGTTTGGGGCTAGTTCTCGTGATTATCATTATCCTTGTACTAATGGGCCGCATCTAAAGCCCAACTAACCTGGGGAGTTACGACATGATGAAGAAGATTGTTCTTATTGGTGCCCTCGTCGGCGCCTTGGCGTCCTGCACAGCGACCGAGCAAGGTACGGCGATCGGTGCCGGCACCGGTGCGGTCATCGGCGGTGCCGTCACCAACAGCTGGGGTGGCGCCGCCGTCGGCGCCGTTGCCGGCGGTCTGACCGGCGCTCTCATCGGCCAGTCGGTCGAACGACGCGGCTACTGCGTCTATCGTGACCGCTACGGCCGCCGCTACGAGGCCCGTTGCCGCTACTGATCGGCAAGCATATCGGACTCCCGACGGGCGCCTTGGCGCCCGTTTTTTTTGGCCTGCCGCATCCGTCAATGTGACGTTGACAAACGGTTGCGAAAGTCAAACCTACCACCGCCCAACGGGCAGATACATATTTCCTTCACGAGTGCAACGGACAGGCAGAGCCGCCCGGCGCAGCTGAAAGGAACGCCTCCAATGACCCAGATTTTGCTTAATTCTCTCGTCGCGGTTCTGATTACATCGGCTTTCCTGACGACCGCGACATCAGCCCTCAGCGGCGAAAATCGCTCGCTGCGCAAAGTGCCGGCCAAAGTTCGGACACAGAGACATCCGAACACAGACCGCCGCTCTTGATCTTCCCGAAAACGCACCACTACACCGGCCACAAACCGGCATCACGAGAGACGTTCAAAAACAGCGATAGCGCGTCCTGCCGGACGCGCTATCGCTTTGAATCTAATCTCTACTGTCGACTCGAAGACAGAAATGCCTAGGCGAAGAACTGTCCGCCATTGGCCGTCAGCGTCGAACCGGTGATGAAGCCGGCATCGTCGGAGACGAGGAAGGTGACGCAACGCGCGATCTCTTCCGGTTCGCCGAGACGGCCGACGGGGATCTGCGGAATGATGCGTTCGTTCAGCACCTTCTCCGGCACGGCAAGCACCATTTCCGTTCCGATGTAACCGGGGCAAATAGCGTTGACGGTGATATTCTTGTTCGCCCCTTCCTGGGCCAGCGCCTTGGTGAAGCCGAGATCGCCCGCCTTGGCCGCCGAATAGTTCACCTGGCCCATCTGGCCCTTCTGCCCGTTGATCGACGAGATATTGACGATACGGCCGAAGCTGCGGTCACGCATGCCGGTCCAGACCTGATGCGTCATGTTGAACAGGCCGGTGAGGTTGGTATTGATCACCTCGTGCCATTGCTGCTGCGTCATCTTGTGGAACATCGCGTCGCGGGTGATGCCGGCATTGTTGACGAGGATTTCGACCGGGCCGATCTCGCTTTCGACCCTGGCAATTCCTTCGCCGCAGGCGAGGTAATCCGAAACATCCCATTTGAACACCGGAACGCCGGTAACGTCGTGGAAGGCTTTGGCCTTCTCGTCGTTGCCGGCATAGCTGGCGGCGACCCTGTATCCGGCATTTTTCAGTGCCATGGATATTGCCGCGCCGATGCCGCGTGTACCCCCGGTGACCAAAGCCACTCTGCTCATGTTCCGCTCCCTTTTGTTTTTTTGCCCCGCCGCTTGGCGGGATCTTCAAATATGGATCGCATGCTATTTAAAGCGCTTCAAAGCACATGGCCACACCCATGCCACCGCCGATGCAAAGCGTGGCAAGACCCTTCTTCGCGCCGCGGCGCTTCATTTCGAACAGCAGCGTGTTGAGAATGCGCGCACCCGAGGCGCCGATCGGATGGCCGATCGCGATCGCTCCGCCATTGACGTTGACGATCGACGGATCCCATCCGAGATCTTTGGTGACGGCGCAGGCTTGCGCCGCGAAAGCCTCGTTGGCTTCGACGAGATCGAGATCGTTGACCGACCAGCCGGCCTTCTCGAGCGCCTTGCGCGAAGCCGGGATCGGTCCGGTGCCCATGATCTGCGGATCGACACCCGCCGTTGCCCAGGAAACGATGCGGGCGAGCGGCTGGATGCCGCGCCGGACTGCCTCAGCTTCGCTCATCAGCACGGCTGCCGCGGCACCGTCGTTGAGGCCGGACGCGTTCGCGGCCGTGACCGTGCCGTCCTTGTCGAAGGCCGGGCGCAGCTTCCCCATCGCCTCTATCGTCGCGCCGTGACGGATATATTCGTCGGTATCGACCGTAACGTCGCCCTTACGTGTCTTGATGACGTAGGGGATGATCTCGTCGGTAAAGCGGCCGGCCTTCTGCGCCGCCTCCGCCTTGTTCTGAGAGCTGACCGCGAACTGATCCTGGTCGTCGCGCGAAAGCTGCCACTGGCGCGCAATATTCTCGGCGGTGATGCCCATGTGGTAGCCATGGAAGGCGTCGGTCAAGCCGTCCTTGATCATCGTGTCGATCATCTTCATGTCGCCCATCTTGACGCCGCCGCGTAAGTGCGCGGCATGCGGGGCCATCGACATGGATTCCTGGCCGCCGGCAACGATGATCTTGGCATCGCCGGTGGCGATCTGCTGCATGCCGAGCGCAACGGCGCGCAGGCCCGAGCCGCAGAGCTGGTTGACACCCCAAGCCGTCGCTTCCTGCGGAATGCCGGCCTTCATCGCCGCCTGCCGAGCCGGGTTCTGGCCCTCGCCGGCGGCAAGCACCTGGCCGAGGATCACCTCATCCACCTCGCCGGCATCGACGCCGGCGCGCTCGAGCGCGCCCTTGATGACGGCCGCCCCGAGCTCATGCGCGAGAACCGTCGCGAAAGCGCCGTTGAAGGCGCCGACTGCTGTTCGCCCTGCGCTGGCGATGACGATGGATGGATTGCTCATGGGGACGCTCCTCGTTTTCGTCTCACTTACATAAGTGGAAACTGGCAAAGCTTGGAGCACAAGTCAAACGCGAAGACCGGCCGCCGTCATTTTTAGGCAAAGCCCGTGAAAGCCCGATTCATCTGCTCTGTTAAAGGTTTGCCGCATCGCACAAAGAGATTGTCACCGGGCTTCTTTTGCGTTTACAGTCTCAAATGGAGGAATATCCATAAATCAGACGGGGGTTCAGGAGACTGATATGGCGAAGCATGAGGGTCAGATCGTTATCAAGAAGTACGCCAATCGCCGCCTATACAACACGGGCACCAGCACCTATGTGACGCTGGAAGACCTGGCGGAGATGGTGAAGAAGGGCGAGGAATTTACCGTACAGGATGCAAAAAGCGGAGATGACATCACCCATTCGGTGCTGACCCAGATCATCTTCGAACAGGAATCGAAGACCGGCAACACGTTGCTCCCGATCTCCTTCCTGCGCCAGCTCATCACCTATTACGGCGACCAGATGCAGATGGTCGTGCCGAGCTTTCTCGAACATTCGATGCGCTCCTTCACCGAACAACAGGCCCAGATGCGCGAGCAGGTGAACCGCGCCTTCGGTGAAACGCCGCTCGGCAAGAATCTGCAGTTGCCGATGCAGATGGTCGAGGACCATGTTCGCCGCAACACCGAGCTGTTTCAGCAGGCGATGCAGATGTTTTCGCCCTTCATGACGCCGCCCGCCAAGGAAAGCCGCAAGGCCGAGGCCAAGGATATCGACGAGCTGAAGGAACAGCTCCGCGCCCTTCAGAACAAGCTCGACAACCTATAATCCGATCGAGACATCCCGCCCGGCGCTCCGGATCGACACGGCAAAACCGCCGATGACATCGATCAGAGCGATCGTCATCAAAATGAAGAAGACCTGCGTCGCTGCATCCCGGACGAGCAGAAACTCGACCAGGAAAGCGATGAACACCAGCATCGACAGCATGTGGTTGACGAGATTGCCGGGACCGGTTCTGGTCGCTTTGAGGATTTCGAAGAACAGCACGACAAGTGCGATGACGATGAAAAGATCGCCGAGCGCCATGCTCCAGATCGCGCCCGAGATCATCGACAGCACGATGATATCATGTTGCAGTGCCGGAATGCCGCCATCGCCCATCAGGCCCAGCATCGCAAGATTGTAAAGAATAAACGGGATAATCATTAGGGGCATGGCGGCTATCATCGGCAATCTCCCAGCGCATCATGGAAGAATACTGCCGCAAACCCTTGCCCCACCGCAAGTCATTGCAAATATTATATTGTCGAAATGCAAAAGGCCGGCATGACGCCGGCCTTGAAACATCGATCGGACAAGCCGGATCGGGAAATTATGCGCTTTCCTTCGGCGTCAGAACCTGGCGGCCGCGATACATACCGGTCTTCAGGTCGATATGATGCGGGCGGCGCAGTTCGCCGGAGTTCTTGTCTTCGACATAGGTCGGAGCCTTCAGGGCGTCTGCCGAACGGCGCATACCGCGCTTGGACGGGCTTGTTTTTCTCTTCGGTACAGCCATTTCTCTTACTCCACTTGCGGGCAAAACATTCCCACGGCCACACCGGCGGCCGAAACGGACATGTCGCGATTTCGGAATTTGGCGCGCTTATACATGCAAGGGGTGACCTTGACCAGTCCCCATGCGTATTTTTTGCAAAGCCGATGATTCCAGGCTCAGACTTCGTCTTCCGGCACGATCCAAGGCTCGGCGCGGGCCGCCTCTTCCCATTTCCGCCAGGCCGGATGCGCCTTCATGGTCACCATATAGGCCAGCGTATCGCTTCGGCTGACGAGATCATAAATGTCGAACCGGTTGACGACAGGCGCAAACATCGCATCCGCCCCGCTGAACGTGCCAAACAGAAACGGTCCGCCGGATTGCTGCAGGAGGTCGCGCCAGATCGTCTCGATGCGGCTGATATCGGCGTCGATGCCATCCGGCAATGCGATCCTGCCCTTCGGCCGGCGGATATTCATCGGGCAGGCACTGCGCAGCGCCCGGAAGCTCGACAGCATTTCCATCGAAACCGAACGGGCGAGCGCCCGCTCAGTGCGATCCCTCGGCAGAAGGCCGGCGTCCGGATAAAGCTCGGCGACATATTCGATGATCGCCAGCGACTCCCAGATCGTCAACGCGCCGTGCTTGAGAAGCGGCACCCGTCCGGTCGGCGAAACCGCCTTGATATCGGGATTGCCACCAGAATAGTCGAAGGGGATCAGGACTTCCTCGAAATCGATTCCGGCGGCCGTCAGCGCCATCCACGGCCGGAACGACCAGGAGGAGTAGTTCTTGTTGGCGATGTAAAGCGTCGGTCTATCCATAGGCCTCTCCCGTTCAGGCTTGAAAATCGAAAATCAGCAATTCGTGGAAATGGTTCATATCCTCGAACACGCAGAATGCCGGCGGGGTCAGCTCGAGAATAGGGGCTTTGCGGCGGATATCGTCGGCCACGTCATCGAGCATCGCCTGCCAGCGCGGCAAGGCTTCGTCCTCCAACCGTTCGATCGCATAGGCGAAGGTCATGTGGAACTTATAGTCGTCATGGTTCGGCTGGCGATAGCCCAGAAGCTCGGCCAGCGCATTGCGCCAGGCGCGCATGACCTTGCGGTCCTTCTCGGTCGCCCCGTCGACCAGCAGGCCCGACGGGCGAGCGTCGACGACGGCGACCTTGAAGGGATCGAACACCGAGAAACCTTCGAGCCGGGCCGCCATCAGCTCGGTCATGTCGTCGATCGGCGCATCGAGAGGGAGGTCGCCCGGCCAGCAATCCTGCCGGCGCCGGGTCTCGATGACACCTTCGAAAAGCGTCATGTGAAGGCTTGATATCGGTGTGAAGAGGAACTGCAGGGCCTCGGGCATCGCCAGATATTTCTCACGCGCCTCGATCAGCACCGCCTGCGTCTGCGAGCCCTTCTCGATATGGCAAACGATGGTGTTGCCGGCTTCCAGCAGAAAGCCGCCGACCTTGCGATATCGGCTGCCGAGATGGGCGGGCGAGGTTGGATTGTGCCTCTTCGAATAAGAGAAGCTCGGGCGAAAACGTCGTGATGGTCATGGGCGACTCGGGGGCTCTGATTGGACTGCATCGCCCATATGGCAGAACCAAGACTGTCAGATGACGCTTGCCGCTCTAACTCTATAATTTAGAACAGGATTCAGATTTTGGGCGGACCCGGCTAAAATCATCCTGTTCTAACGACAAGTTCTGATCTCAATCATAGATGCACTTGATGTAATCGCCCGAACCTTGTGCGCGTCTCTCGATCACGCCGGCGAGCCGGCGAAGACCTCGTCCGGGCTTGCCGGCATTGCGGTCTATGGGGTTCGGCAGCGAGACGGCAAGCAGCGATGCCTGGCGCCGCGTCAGCTTCGAGGCCGGCACCTTGAAATGGTGCCGGGCCGCCGCCTCGATGCCGTAGATGCCGGGACCCCATTCGGCGATATTCAGATAGATTTCCATCAGCCGCCGTTTCGACAGGACGAAATCCGTGGTCACCGCGAGCGGAAGTTCCAGCGCCTTGCGCACGAAGGAGCGGCCGTTCCAGAGGAAGAGATTTTTCGCCGTCTGCATCGGGATCGTGCTGCCGCCGCGCGTCGCCTGACCTTTCAGCGTATCCTCGACCAGCATGCGCATTTCCGCCCAGTCGACGCCGCCATGAAAGCAATATTGCCCGTCCTCCGACATCATCACCGACTGCACCACAACAGGGGCGATGTTATCAAGCGACACCCATTGCCTGTCGTAACCACGCAGCAGCACGAGATCGCGCAGCATCAGTGTCGAGACGGGATGAATGAACGGCAGCAGATAGAAAAAGATCAGCGCATAGGGAAGGATCAGCACGATCAGCACGGCAAGAACAATGCGTTTCAACACACGCCTGTCTTCGAACCATCGCCGACGAGCCGGCATGTCGACGCTGTCCTCTCTCTCCGGCGCTATATCCAATGTCCCCAGTCCGATTTCGCTCCTGTGGTTCTCATAACGCCTGTGCGGAGCTTATGCCAGAGTGCGCGGCGAATCTTGCTGCCGCCATCGACAATTCCGTTGCAAGCCCGGGGGCGCTCATGCCAAACAGCGCCCATGGACGCGAACCCGGACACTTTCGAGACGAGGCTGAAGAACAACGCCCGCGACATCGAGGCGCTGCTCGACGCATTGCTTTCACCGAGTGCCCTTTCCGATGAAATCGCCAGGCCCGAGAGGCTGCGCGATGCCATGCATTATGCCGTGCTCAACGGCGGCAAGCGGCTGCGCCCGTTTCTGGTCGTCGAAAGTGCCGCCCTTCTCGGCGGCGACGCCGAGGCGGCCCTTCGCGTCGGCGCAGCACTTGAATGCGTCCACTGCTATTCCCTCGTGCATGACGACCTGCCGGCCATGGACGATGACGACCTGCGCCGCGGCAAACCGACGGTCCACATCAAGTTCGACGAAGCGACGGCGATCCTTGCCGGCGACAGCCTGCTGACCTATGCCTTCGACATCATCGCCGCGCCGGAAACGGCCCTTGCCGATACGAGCAAGGCGTCGCTGGTGCTGGCCCTTGCCCGCGCAGCCGGTCTCGGCGGCATGGCTGGCGGCCAGGCGCTTGATCTCGCGGCGGAAAAGCAGACGCCCGACGAGGCCGGCATCATCCGCCTGCAAGCGATGAAAACGGGCGCGCTGATCCGCTTCGCCTGCGAAGCCGGCGCCGTCATCTCGGCAAGCCCGCTGGAAGATCGCCGCCGCCTGCGCGCTTTCGGCGAAAAGATCGGCCTTGCTTTCCAGCTTGCCGACGACATTCTCGACCTGACTTCGGATGCGGCGACCATGGGCAAGGCGACCGGCAAGGATGCGGCCCGCGGCAAGGGAACACTTGTCGCCCTGCATGGCATGGAATGGGCTGAAACCCAGCTACACCAGCATGTCCGCGACGCCGAGGCGCTGCTTGCCCCCTACGGTGCCCGTGCCTCGACTCTCATCGCTGCAGCGCATTTCATCGCCGACCGGAACAGCTGAACCGCAGGTCAGGCTGCCAGTATCTCCTTGAGAGCCGAAACCAGGCGGGCACACTCCTCATCCGTGCCGATGCTGATCCGCAGGAAGTCCGAAATACGCGGCTTGGCAAAATGCCGGACGAGAATGCCGCGCTCCCGCAAAGCGGCTTGGAGCGCTGGCCCCGAACGGCTTACGTGCCTCGCGAAAACGAAATTCGCCTGCGACGGCAAGACCTCGAAGGCCAGCGTTTCGAGGCTGGAGACGAGGCTTTCCCGGCTGACGATGATGTTCCTCCGGCATGTCTCGAACCACGCCTCGTCCTTGATCGCCGCCGTCGCGGCAAGCTGCGCCAGACGATCGAGCGGATAGGAATTGAAGCTGTCCTTGACCCGCTCCAGCGCCTCGATCAGCGGCCGCTGCCCCAGCGCAAAGCCGATGCGCAGACCGGCAAGCGAACGGGACTTCGACAGGGTCTGGATCACCAGTAGGTTGGGATAGGTTGAAACGAGCCCGGCGGCACTCTCGCCGCCGAAATCGATATAGGCCTCGTCTATGACGACGACCGCATCCGGATGGGCGGCAACAAGTGCCTCGATGCCTGTGAGCGGCAGGCCGATGCCGGTCGGCGCATTCGGATTGGGGATGATGATCGCGCCACAGGGCCTGTCGTAATCGGCCAGGCGGATCCGGAACCCATCGTCAACAGGCACTTCGATCACTTCGACGCCGTATAGCAGGCTATAGGTCGAATAGAAGGCGTAGGTCACATCGGGATAGAGAAGCGGCCGCTCATGTTTCAGCAGCGCCTGGAACGCATGCGCAAGAACCTCGTCGGAGCCATTGCCGACGAATACTTCCTCCGCCGTCAGGCCGAAACGAACCGCGATCGTCTCGCGCAATTCCGTGGCAGTGGGATCGGGATAGAGCCGGAGACGATCGTCCGCCGCCTCCCGGATTGCCTCGATCGCCCTAGGAGACGGCCCGTAAGGATTTTCGTTGGTATTGAGCTTGACCATGTTCGCGGTACGGGGCTGCTCGCCCGCGACATAGGGCCGAAGCCTGCTGACGATTGGCGACCAGTACTGGCTCATCCGAACTTGCCGGCGGTCATTCCGCCGCCGTCCGCTGGCCGAAACGCTTCTCGATATAGTCGACGACAAGCGCTTCGAAATCGGCGGCGATATTGGGACCGCGCAGCGTCAGCGCCTTCCGGCCGTCGATGAAGACGGGGGCGGCCGGCGTCTCGCCGGTGCCCGGAAGCGAAATGCCGATATCGGCATGTTTGCTTTCGCCCGGTCCGTTGACGATGCAGCCCATGACGGCGACGTTCAGCGCCTCGACGCCGGGATATTTCTCGCGCCAGACCGGCATGTTCTTGCGGATGTCGCTCTGGATGTTCTGGGCAAGCTCCTGGAACACGGTCGACGTTGTGCGTCCACAGCCCGGACAGGCCGCAACGACGGGAATGAACTGGCGGAAGCCCATGACCTGCAGGATTTCCTGCGCTACCTGGACTTCGCGCGTGCGGTCGCCGTTCGGTTCGGGCGTCAGCGACACGCGGATCGTATCGCCGATGCCGTGCTGCAGCACGAAGCCCATCGCCGCCGACGAGGCGACGATGCCCTTGGTGCCCATGCCGGCTTCGGTCAGGCCGAGATGCAGCGCATGATTGGAGCGTTCGGCGAGCATGGAATTGACGGCGATCAGGTCCTGCACCTGGCTGACTTTGGCCGACAGGATGATGCGGTTGCGCGGCAGGCCGATCTCTTCGGCAAGGGCTGCCGACAGCAGCGCCGACTGCACGATCGCCTCGCGCGTTACCTGCCGGGCCGAAAGCGGCGATCCGGCTTCGGCATTCTGGTCCATCAGCGCCGTCAGCAGATCCTGATCGAGCGAGCCCCAATTGACGCCGATGCGCACCGGCTTGTCATAGCGGATCGCCATCTCGATGATCTCGGCGAACTGCTTGTCCTTCTTGTCCTTGAAGCCGACATTGCCGGGGTTGATGCGGTATTTCGCCAGCGCTTCGGCACAATCCGGATGATCGGCGAGCAGCTTATGGCCGATATAATGGAAGTCGCCGATCAAGGGCACGTCCATGCCGAGGCGCAGAAGCCGCTCGCGGATCTTCGGCACGGCGGCCGCACTCTCGTCGCGGTCGACGGTAATGCGCACCAGCTCCGAACCCGCCCGGTGGAGAGCGGCGACCTGCGCGACGGTGGAATCGATATCGGCCGTATCGGTGTTCGTCATGGATTGCACGACGACCGGCGCCCCGCCGCCGACGATGACACCGCCGACATCGATGGCAACGGAAGCGCGGCGCGGTTTCGGATCAAAATCGGCAGCTGAAGACATGGAGAGTTCTTGCACCCCTAAAAACAGTGCTTTTCAGGTGGATCAAGGCCGGCTGCTTGTCAACCGCCCCTGATATCACTTTTGTTGGGAGGCGGCTCAGTGACCGCCTCCGGAGGTCTCATCGGCATAATGGGCAAGGTTGGACAGCAGCAGAACGACGATGAGCAGCACCGGCAGCGCCATGAAAACGACGGCAAAACCGATATGCTCGGCGACGAAGCCGATCAACGATGGCGCAACCAGCATGCCGGAATAGCCCATGGTGGTGACCACCGAGATGCCGATGCCGGGCTTGAGGCCGGGAATATTGCCCGCCGCCGAGAAGGCGATCGGCACCATGTTGGAAATGCCGATACCGCAAAAAGCAAAGCCCAGAATGGCAAGCTCGGCGTTGGGCGCCATGCCTGCAAGCAGCATGCCGACAATGGCAAACAAAGTGCAGATCCGCAGCGTCTTGACTCCGCCAAGACGGTCGCGCACCAGGTCGCCGCCAAAGCGCATGATTGCCATGGTCGCTGAAAAGGCTGCGAAACCAAGACCGGATAGTGCCACGGACGCATCCATTTCCTGCCGGAGATAGAGCGCGCCCCAGTCGAGAACAGCACCTTCCGGCACCATCGAGAACAGCGCCATCAATCCGAGCAGCCACGGCAGCGGCACCATCGGCAGCTTCGTCTTTTCCTTCTTGGTGTCGGGATGCGGCGGATCCGCAAGGATCATCGGCCAGGCGACGGCAACGAAGATCGCCGCCAGCACCGTCGCCAGTTGCGCATGGCCGAGAATGCCGAGCTTGGAGATCACGATGCCGCCGAGACCTGAGCCGATCAGTCCGCCAAGGCTCCAGAAAGCGTGGCAGGACGACATGATGGCGCGGCGCATCGATTTCTCGACCGACACCGCATTGGCATTCATCGCCACATCCATTGCGCCGATGAAGCCGCCGAACAGGAAGAGCGAGATCGCCCCGGTGATCACATTTGGCGCCAGCGTCAATGCCAGCAGCAACGGCAGCACACAGACGGAGAGCACCTGAACGACGACACGCGAGCCGTGTTTGGCAATCTGCGCGCCGGCGATCGGCATCATGACCAGCGAGCCAACGCCGAAGACCAGGATCATCAGCCCAAGCTCGAACTTGGTCAGCGCCAGACGCTCGGCAAAATCCGGGATCTTCGGCGCCCAGCAGCCGACGACAAAACCGTTCATGAGAAAGAGCAGGGAAACCGCCGCCCTGCTTCTGGTGATGAAGCCGCTCCGGGCTTCCGGCGGCGCACTTACATGACTGTCCATTTTTCGGTCTTTCCTCATTGCCGGGCCTGCTTGCGCCCGGTTTCCCTAAACTCTGTGACGGCGCCTCAGTTCGTTTTCTCGGCGATAACGGTCCTGCATCCGCGCTCGCGGTAACGGGCGAGAACTGCCGGATCGGCATCGTGCTCGACGACCAGGCATTCGCAATGGGCAACCGGCAGGATGCTATGGGGGGCGGCAGTGCCGAATTTCTCCGAGGTTGCAGCTACCAACACTTTTCTGCTCCTCGACGTCGCAAACCGCTTGAACTCCGCATCCTCGAAGCCGAACACCGTGATGCCGGCTTCGAGATCGACGCCGCAGGCGCCGAGAATGCAGAGATCGGGCGAAATCTGTTCCATATCCCGCAAGGCCTTGGCACCGAGCGAACCGCCCGTCTGCCGATCGACCATCCCGCCGATCAGAATGACGTTGACGGCAGGCTTGTCGATCAGCGCTGCGGCAATCGCCGGCGCATTCGTCGCAGCCGTCAGTGCAAGCTCGGCCGGCAATGCGTTGGCAATCGCCAGATTGGTGCTGCCGGCATCGAAAAACACGGTCGAGCCGGCGGCAATCTGCTTTGCCGCAGCGCGCGCCAGCGCCTGTTTCCGATCAGCGGCAAAGCCGATGCGTTGCGTCATGCTTCCGTGCGCCGGCGAGACCGGCAATGCACCGCCATAAACCCGCTCGCAGAGCCCTGCCGCCGCCATCTCGCGCAGATCCCGCCGCACCGTGTCCTCGGAGACGCCGAATTCGAGCGCCAGCTCCGTCGCCAGCACGCGGCCATTCAGCCGCAGCCTCTCGGAAATCACGCCTTGGCGCTCTCGCAACAGAAAATCCTGCATGTTCCTACCCGGTTCGAGACCTCATAAAACCAAAAACGTGCATAACCGCTTATGACCATGCAGGCAATATGCACGGTCACACGTTTTCTGACGTTCAGAAACAAAGCTGCACTACCAGCGCGGATGTGCCCTATTGACCGGCCCCAGAGGCGCGAATATCGATTGGTCGTTCCCGATTCCCGCCAGCATATCCGTGCTACCTCCCCGTGAAGAACTCCGTCAAACTGGGCGTCCTGCTCACGCCAAAGCTGCGCCGCATCAGCGTGTGATGCCTGTTTCTGCAGGATTCGTGGTTCAAAACGGCTGCTTGAGAAAAATATTTGCAGTTGCTGCTTTTATTCGCAGTTTTCTACGCTTCCGGCGCCCTAGTTTTCTGCAAAATATCCTCACCCGATGACAACCTCCCAAGGATGGATAGAACAATGAATTGGTTGAAAACCGTCGCCGCCGCTGCCCTCATTCAGGCTGCAGCCCTGCTGCCCGCCCATGCCGGCGAAAACCTCGCCGCCATCAAATCGGCCGGCGTGTTCAAGATCGGCACCGAAGGCACCTATGCGCCCTTCACCTACCATGACGAAAGCGGCAAGCTCGCCGGCTTCGACGTCGAGATCGGCGAAGCGATCGCCGCCAAGCTCGGCGTCAAAGCCGAATTCGTCGAAGGCAAGTGGGACGGCCTGATCGCCGGCCTCGACGCCAAGCGCTACGACACCGTCATCAACCAGGTCGGCATCACCGAAGCCCGCAAGCAGAAGTATGATTTCTCCGAGCCCTATATCGCCTCCAAGGCCGTGCTGATCGCCCGCGAGGGCGACGACAGCATCAAGACCTTCGCCGACCTGAAGGGCAAGAAGGCCGCCCAGTCGCTGACCAGCAACTTCGGCAAGCTCGCAACCGAAGCCGGCGCCGAGCTCGTCGGCACCGACGGTTTCGATCAGTCGATCCAGCTGGTGCTGACCAAGCGCGCCGACGCCACGATCAACGACAGCCTCTCCTTCCTCGATTTCAAGAAGCACAAGCCGGACGCGCCGGTGAAGATCGCCGCCGAGCAGGAAAATGCCGATTACTCCGGCATCATCATCCGCAAGAACGAGCCGGAGCTTCTCGCCGAAATCAACAAGGCGCTTGCCGACATCAAGGCGGACGGCACGTACAAGAAGATCGCCGACAAGTATTTCGGCCAGGACGTTTCCAAGTAAAGTTCCACTCGAGAAAAGTCCCCTCCCCAACCCCTCCCCACAAGGGGGAGGGGCTTCGGCGGCGAACCGCCTCAGTCGTTTCGGCTTGGCAGTTCGGTTGCCATTTCGCGCAGGGCGGGAGACTAGATAAGTCCCCCCCCTTGTGGGGAGGGGTTGGGGAGGGGTATTCACTTCAACGGACCCAACCGACCAGAAAGAACGCCCTTGCCGCACTGGCTCCAACTGATGGCGGAATCGCTGCCCTCGCTCCTCTGGGCGGGGCTGATCTTCACAATTCCGCTGACCCTGCTATCCTTCGCCTTCGGCCTGACGCTCGGGCTCGCCACCGCGATCGCCCGGCTCTTCGGGCCGATGCCGCTTTCGGCCATCGCGCGCTTCTACGTCTGGGTCATCCGCGGCACGCCGCTGCTCGTGCAGCTCTTCGTCATCTTCTACGGCCTGCCGAGCCTCGGCATCCTGCTCGATGCCTTTCCGGCCGCCCTCATCGGTTTCACGCTGAATATCGGCGCCTATAGCTCCGAGATCATCCGCGCCGTCATTTCCTCCGTGCCGAAGGGCCAGTGGGAAGCCGCCTATTCGATCGGCATGAGCTGGCGTCAGGCGATGAGCCGCACCATCCTGCCGCAGGCGGCCCGCGTCGCCGTACCGCCTTTGTCGAACACCTTCATCTCGCTGGTCAAAGACACCTCGCTTGCCGCCGCCATCACCGTGCCCGAGCTCTTCCAGGCGGCACAGCGCATCGTCGCCACCACCTATGAGCCGCTGATCCTCTATATCGAGGCGGCGCTGATCTATCTCGTCCTGAGCTCCGTCCTCTCGCAGCTGCAGGTGCGGCTGGAACGCCGCTTCGCGCGTTATGGCGGCATGCTGGAGGCAAATGCATGATCGAGCTTTCCCACATCGAAAAGCGCTTCGGCGACGCCGTTATCCTCAAGGATATCAGCATCCGCATCCCCGAAGGCAGCGTGACCGCGCTGGTCGGTCCTTCGGGCGGCGGCAAGAGCACGCTGCTGCGCTGCATCAACCTGCTCGAAATTCCGACCGCCGGCTCCATCCGCCTCGGCGAGGAAACGCTGGCCTTTGCGCCGGGCAAACGAACGAGCTGGCCGGCGATCCAGAAGATCCGCCGCCAGACCGGCATGGTCTTCCAAAATTTTCAGCTCTTCCCGCATCAGACCGCGATCGAGAATGTCATGGAAGGCCTGGTGACGGTGCTGAGATGGCCGAGGCCAAAAGCTCGCGAGCGTGCGATGGAATTGCTGACCAAGGTCGGCATGACCCACAAGGCCGATGCCTGGCCTTCGACATTATCGGGCGGCCAGCAGCAGCGCGTCGCGATCGCCCGCGCACTGGCGCCCTCGCCGCGCGTGCTTCTGTGCGACGAGCCGACATCCGCCCTCGATCCCGAGCTTTCGGCCGAAGTGGTCGATGTGCTGGGCAAACTTGCCAGCGAAGGCACGACGATGGTGATGGCGACCCACGATCTCCGGCTCGCCTCGAAGATCGCCAATGACGTCGTTTTCCTGGAAGCCGGCAGCGTGGTGGAAACGGGCAGCGCCAGAGCGATCTTCAGCGCACCGGAGCGCGAACGCACCAAGCGCTTCATCTCGACGATCAACGCTGCCCATACCTACGATATCTGAGCCAATACCGGGATGCGAACATCCCGGTATTGCTGGAACTCCAATCAGGAGGCCGTGACGACGGCGCGCGCCGCCTTCAGCGCATTGCCCCACCAGGTGAGCTGGTCGAGCTGGTTCTTCGCCGCTTCGTTGAGATGCGCGTAGTCGCTGAGGCTCTTGCCTTCCTTGAGGACGCCGAGATATTCGCCAAGCGCGATATGCACGCCGGTTTTCACCGAAGCCGCCCCCATTTCCACGAAGATCAGCCGGAGATGCTCGACCGCACGTGCGCCGCCGACGCCGCCGTAACCGACGAAACCAACCGGCTTGTGGATGAACTCACCGAGGTCGATAGCGTTCTTCAGAACCGCCGTCGGAGCGTGATTGTACTCGGCAACGGTGAAAATGAAGCCGTCGAACTCACGCAGCTTCTTTTTCCAGCGCTCAGCCGTCTCGCTTTCAGCGGTCGTCGCACGCTGCTCACCGAAAAAATGCATGGGGTAGTCGAGCAGGTCGAGAACCTCGACCTCGATGTCCTGCCGCTCGGCGGCGATAGCGGCAATCCACTTGGCCGGATGCTCGGCAAAACGGCCAATACGCGTGCTGCCGACGATGACGGCAATTTTCAACTTGCTCATGGATATTGTTTCCTGGACTGATCTTGGGGGCGGGTGATGGAAGGCCAAGTTTATGAGAAAGCCCCCGCGCCGGGCAAGGCGCGGAGGCTGCTAACTATCAGCTTTTTGACAGGCCGATCATACACAATCGGGTGAATGGAGCCAGGTTCGCAAAGACGCTGAAGGCGCCTTTTCAACAATGGCCACACGCGCTTCAGCCTGCGTAGACGACGAGCAGATCCTTGGCATCGATCTGATCGCCGGCCCGCACCAGTACTTCGGAAATCGTCCCATCCTTTTCCGCATGCAGCGCCGTTTCCATCTTCATCGCCTCGATCGAGACGAGCACGTCACCGGCATTGACGGCCTGGCCGGGCGAGACGAAGACACGGCTGATGACACCCGGCATCGGTGCGCCGACATGGATGCCATTGCCCGGTTCGGCCTTGCGGCGGACGGCGGCACCCGTCGCCCCATGGGCCCGGTCCGGCACCTTGATGCGGCGCGGCTGGCCGTTAAGCTCGAAGAAGATGGTCACCATGCCCTGGCTGTCGGTCGCGCTCATCGCCTGGTTGACGATGACGAGCGTCTTGCCGCGCTCGATATCGGCAAACAGCTCCTCGCCATCCTTGAGACCATAGAAATAGGCGGGCGTCGGCAGCACAGAGACCGGACCGTAGGTATCGGAGGCGAGCGCGAAGTCGGTGAAGACCTTCGGATACATCAGGTAGGAGGCAAATTCGAAGTCGCTGACCTCGCGCTCGAGTTTCGTCTCGATGACTTTGCGCTCGGCATCGAGATCGGCCTCCTTGAGCAGCGAGCCGGGGCGCACGGTATAGGGCTTGTCGCCCTTCAGCGCCTTCTTCTGCAGCGCTTCGGGCCATCCCGACGGCGGCTGGCCGAGATCGCCCTTCAGCATCGAGACCACTGATTCCGGGAAGGAGACTTCCTTGTCGGGGCTGACGACGTCGGCAACCGTCAGGTCCTGGGACACCATCATCAGCGCCATGTCGCCGACGACCTTGGAAGACGGCGTCACCTTGACGATATCGCCGAACATCTGGTTGGCGTCGGCATAGGCCTGCGCCACCTGATGCCAGCGGGTCTCAAGCCCGAGCGAGCGAGCCTGTTCCTTGAGGTTGGTGAACTGGCCACCCGGCATTTCGTGCAGATAGACTTCGGATGCCGGGCCCCTCAGATCGCTTTCGAAGGCGGCATACTGATTACGCGCCGCTTCCCAATAGAAGGAGACTCGGCGGATCCATTCCGGATCGAGGCCGGGATCGCGCTCCGTACCGCGCAGCGCCTCGACGATCGAGCCGAGACAGGGCTGCGAGGTATTGCCGGACAGTGCATCCATCGCGGCATCGACGGCATCGACGCCTGCGTCGACGGCGGCAAGAACGGTCGCGGCCGCAATACCCGATGTATCATGCGTGTGGAAATGGATCGGCAGGCTGGTCGCCTCGCGCAGCGCCTTGAACAGAACCTTCGCAGCCGCAGGCTTGAGAAGGCCCGCCATATCCTTGAGCGCGATGATATGCGCCCCGGCCTTCTCGAGCTCGACCGCAAGGTCGGTGTAGTATTTCAGATCGTATTTCGGACGGGCCGAGTTCAGGATATCGCCGGTATAGCAGATCGCCGCCTCGCAGAGCTTGTTCTCCTCGGCAATGGCATCCATCGAGACGCGCATGTTCTCCACCCAGTTCAGGCAGTCGAAGACGCGGAAGAGATCGATGCCGCCCCTGGCCGC
This sequence comes from Rhizobium aouanii, assembly GCF_037002925.1. Taxonomy (NCBI): domain Bacteria; kingdom Pseudomonadati; phylum Pseudomonadota; class Alphaproteobacteria; order Hyphomicrobiales; family Rhizobiaceae; genus Rhizobium; species Rhizobium aouanii. Next base: position 4,966 of record NZ_JBAMYD010000027.1, on the reverse strand, counting down.
CTGGCGGACGAAGTATTTGACGACATTGTCGGGATAATTGGTGTAGCCGACGCCGTTGGCGCCGCGTAGCAGCATCTGCAGGAGAAGGTTCGGCGCACCCTCGCGGATCAGCGCCAGGCGCTCCCACGGGTCCTCGGTCAGAAAGCGCATGGAGACGTCGAAGGTCGCGCCGCCCCAGCATTCGAGCGACAAAAGGTTCGGCAGCGCATGCGCATAGGTGTCGGCAATGCGGGCGATGTCATAGGTGCGCATGCGGGTGGCGAGCAGCGACTGGTGGCCGTCGCGCATCGTCGTGTCTGTCAAAAGCACGCGCTTCTCGTTGCGCATCCATTCGCCGAATTTCTTCGGGCCGAGTGTGTCGAGGAGCTGCTTCGTTCCGTCCTTGACCGTGTTGCCGTTGGCATAGGGAACCACCGGCTCGGCAGCGTTATCAAGCGGCCTCGGCCTGTCCTTGGCCTCTGGATGGCCATTGACGGTGACGTCGGCGAGATAGGTCAGCAGCTTCGTGGCGCGATCCTGGCGCTTCACCTGCTGGAACAGCTCCGGCGTGGTGTCGATGAAGCGCGTCGTGTAACTGTTATCCCTGAACTTCGGATGGCCGATGATCGCTTCGAGGAAGGTCAGGTTGGTTGCCACGCCGCGAATGCGGAATTCGCGCAGCGCCCGGTCCATGCGGGCGATCGCTTCGGACGGATTGGGCGCCCATGCCGTGACCTTGACGAGAAGCGGATCATAAAAGCGGGTGATGATCGCGCCCGAATAGGAGGTGCCGCCATCGAGGCGGATACCGAAACCGGACGCCGAGCGATAGGCGGTGATGCGGCCGTAATCCGGAATGAAATTATGCTCCGGATCTTCCGTGGTGATGCGGCACTGCAGCGCATGACCATTGAGACGGATATCCTCCTGGCGCGGCACGCCCGAGTCCGGCGTTCCGATCGCAAAGCCGTCGAGGATGTGGATCTGCGCCTTGACGATATCGATGCCGGTGACGACTTCGGTCACCGTATGCTCGACCTGGATGCGCGGATTGACCTCGATGAAGTAGAATTTGCCGGTGTCGGCATCCATTAGATATTCGACGGTACCGGCGCCGACATAATTGGTCGCGGCCGCGATCTTCAGCGAATAGGCGGCGAGCTCCTGGCGCTGCGCTTCCGCGAGATAGGGCGCCGGCGCGCGCTCGACGACTTTCTGGTTGCGGCGCTGGATCGAGCAGTCACGCTCGAAGAGATGCACGACATTGCCGTGCGTATCGCCGAGCACCTGGCTTTCGACATGGCGGGCGCGCTCGACGAGTTTTTCCAGATAGACCTCGTCCTTGCCGAAGGCCGCCATCGCCTCGCGCTTGGCTTCCGTCACCTCGCGGGCGAGATCCTTTGGATCGCGGATCGCGCGCATGCCGCGCCCGCCGCCGCCCCAGGAGGCCTTCAGCATGACGGGATAGCCGATCCCTTCCGCCATCTTCGCCACTTCGGCCATGTCCTCGGGCAGAGGCCCGGTGGCCGGGACCACAGGCACGCCGACCGAGATCGCCAGGTTGCGCGCTGCGACCTTATTGCCGAGCTGACGCATCGTATCGGCCTTCGGGCCGATGAAGATGATGCCGGCCTTGTTGCAGGCATCGACGAATTCGGGGCTTTCCGACAGCAGGCCATAGCCGGGATGGATGGCATCGGCGCCGGAGAGTTTGGCAACGCGGATCACCTCCTCGATCGACAGATAGCTCTCGATCGGGCCCATGTCCTTGGAAAGATGCGGGCCGCGGCCGACCTGGTAGCTCTCGTCCGCCTTGAAGCGGTGCAGCGCCAGCTTGTCCTCTTCCGCCCAGATCGCCACGGTTTTTATTCCAAGTTCGTTGGCCGCACGGAACACGCGGATGGCAATTTCAGAGCGATTGGCAACGAGAATCTTGGAAATGGGCAAAACGGTCTCCTCAGACGTTCAGACGCGGGAATGCTGCACCCGCGAAGGAAATTCTTAACTTCTTGTCACAGAAAGTTCAATTTATCTTGCGACTGCGAAATGCAATTTTTCGACATTCTAACTTATCAGGCCATGACGGAAGGCAAGCGCTACCGCCTGCTGCCTGTTTTTCGCCTTCAGCTTGTCCTGCAAGCCGTTCATATACCAGTCGACGGTGTGGTTTGAGATCTTCAGCATCTTGCTGATCTCCATCGACGTCATGCCTTCGGCGAGATAATGCAGGATTTCCATCTCGCGCCGCGTCAGCGGCGTATCGGCCGGCAGCACGGTTTCCAGTGCCTGCGCCTCGCCTTTCAGATCGAGCAACCGCCAGAAGGCCTTGCGCGCCACCGCCTCCAGCAATGCGATCTCCACCGGCGACAGCTCGATCGGCTTGCCGGCGAGACTAAGGCTGGCGAGAATGCCGTTGCGCCCGTGGATCGGAAAGATGTAGCCATCCTCCAACCCGTGCCCGAAGGCATCGACCATCATCTGCTCCATACGGCGCTGATGCGCGTCCTTGTGGAAAGCCGCCATCGCCTCCCGCCAGCGGAAGGGCCGCTGCGCATGGGCGAGATAGCGCACCATCGGATCGATCAGAGCATATTTTTTCGCGGCATATATCTGCGGCCATTGCTCCGGCCAGCGGCCGGCAAGCGCCGCAGCCCAGGGCTCCGGATTCTCCTGCACCGGGCTCTGCGGCAAATGGCGCAGCAGACCGTAATATTCGAAGCCGCAACCGCGGAGGATCTGCTGCAGTTCGGTGATGACAGCTTCAGGATTTGAGCATTCTTCCAGAATTACAAGCAATTGAATTAACGAATTAATATTCACAAAAATGCCCCTTGCCCGGACCTGATGCCCGCATGAGGCCGTCGGCGGCTGGTCAAACTGGTCGCGAAACGGTCTTCAATAAATGCAGTCTGTAATTTAATGCTGTGCTAAACATTTAATAAAATGCAAGCGCAAATTGTTGCGGGATATAACCGGACGGCAATTTCAGCGCCACGGCCATCTCGTCGCATCCTACAATAATACGAGCATGTCGATCATCCCATCGATTGAACCCTGAATACTCCGTTAATCGCCCGTTCAGGTAGCCTTTTGTAGCATCGCATCATCCCGTTTTCGCAATGCACAAGAGGTTCGATGTGACGCTATTCAAGGTCTATGCAAGGGCTCTGCGCTATCTTGGCGCCTATAAGCTGCGCGTATCCCTGGTCGTTGTCGCAAACATGGTTCTTGCGACGATCACTATCGCGGAGCCGATCCTGTTCGGTCGTATCATCGATGCGATTTCGGGCAAGGGTGAGGTCAAGCCCATCCTCTTCATGTGGGCGACTTTCGCCGTCTTCAACACCATTGCCTTCGTTCTGGTGGCCCGCGAGGCCGACCGGCTGGCCCATGGCCGGCGGGCGACGCTGTTGACGGAAGCTTTCGGCCGCATCATTTCCATGCCGCTTGGCTGGCACCATCAGCGTGGCACCTCCAACGCGCTGCATACATTGCTGCGCGCCTGCGAGACGCTGTTCGGCCTCTGGCTGGAATTCATGCGCAACCATCTGTCGACGGTCATCGCGCTTGCCCTTTTGATACCGACCGCAATGTCGATGGACCTGCGCCTTTCCGCCGTGCTCATGGTGCTCGCCATCGCCTACTGGCTGATCGGCCGCGTCGTCATGAGCCGCACCAAGGACGGCCAGGCTTCAGTCGAGAACCATTATCACACCGTCTTCTCGCATGTCAGCGACTCGATCAGCAACGTTTCGGTCCTGCACAGCTATAACCGCATCGAGGCCGAAACCAGGGCGCTGAAATCCTTTGCCGACCGTCTGCTCGAAGCCCAGTATCCGGTGCTCGACTGGTGGGCGATCGCCAGCGCACTGAACCGTATGGCGTCGACCATCGCGATGATGGTGGTCCTGATCATCGGCACCATGCTCGTCCAGGCCGGCCAGCTGCGCGTCGGCGACGTCATCGCCTTCATCGGCTTTGCCAACCTGTTGATCGGCCGTCTCGACCTGATGCGCCAGTTCGCCACGCAGATTTTCGAGGCCCGTTCCAAGCTCGAGGAATTCTATACGCTTGAAGACTCGGTGCGTGAACGTGAAGAGCCTGCCGGCAACGGCGAGATCAAGGACGTCAAGGGTGCGATCGAATTCCGCGACGTCTCCTTCGGCTTCGGCAACAGCTCACAGGGCCTGCATAACGTCTCCTTCTCGGTGAAGGCAGGCCAGACCGTCGCGATCGTCGGCCCGACCGGCGCCGGCAAGACGACGCTCGTCAACCTGCTGCAGCGCGTCTACGATGCCCAGGGCGGCAAGATCCTCGTCGACGGCACCGATATCACCAAGGTGACCCGCAAGTCGCTGCGTCGCCACATCGCCACCGTCTTCCAGGATGCGGGCCTGCTGAACCGTTCGATCAGCGACAATATCCGCCTTGGCCGCGAGGGCGCCAGTGAAGAGGAAATGCGCCGTGCGGCCGAAGCCGCCGCCGCTGCCGACTTCATCGAGACGCGTGAGGATCGCTACGATACGCATGTCGGTGAACGCGGCAACAAGCTCTCCGGCGGCGAGCGACAGCGCATCGCGATCGCCCGCGCCATTCTCAAGGACGCGCCGATCCTGGTGCTCGACGAGGCGACCTCGGCGCTCGACGTCGAAACCGAAGCCCGCGTCAAGGCCGCGATCGACAATCTGCGGGAGAATCGCACCACCTTTATCATCGCCCACCGCCTGTCGACGGTCCGCGAAGCCGATATGGTGCTCTTCCTGGATGACGGCCGCGTCGTCGAACAGGGCAGCTTCGACGAACTCAGCCACAGCAACGGCCGCTTCGCCGCCCTGCTGCGCGCCAGCGGCATCCTGACGGACGAAGAGGTCCGCAAGGCCCACACCACCGAAGCCGCCTGATCGGTTCGGGTTTCAGATAAAGGCCGGAAGGGTAACTCCTTCCGGCCTTTTTGTTTGCCTGGAACTGAGGATCGATCGGCATTCGG
>NZ_JBAMYD010000026.1:0-70995 GCF_037002925.1 Rhizobium aouanii | reverse complement strand
TATCGCACCACGCAACAGATTTTGCATATGCCGCGTCATGCGGTCGATCTGCTTTGGTGCCAATCGGCTGGCATCAAAGTGCCATCGAAAGCTCCCATCCAGAGCGCAAACCTGAAAAGTCAGCAAATCGCCGCAGAGGGTTGTCCTATCACTTTGGCTCAACGTAAGATCGCCACCGGCAGAACAGCTGTCTTTCGTGATTGTGATGCCAATCGGCCAGGGCTGGTGCGACCATAGCGCCTCCACGCCTCGCAACGACGGGCAGCGTGCGGTAAGATCTCGGGCGAAACTAACGTGCTCCCTCAGCTGAGCGCATTCGACCGCCACCGTTTTGCGCACGTCCTTAAAACCATGTGCAAGATCAATGGTAACTTCCATCGGCACGACAGAGGCGATCAACACCTCCACCGCTTTAAAGCCAATCTTCGATCTATCCGATGCAGGCGTCCATCCCAGTTGGAGCTCTGTTTCTCCCGTGATGCGGGCGAGATAGATCAGCCAAGCCGTTACCACGTATTCCATGCGATCATGTGGCGACAGTTTAGCCAAAGCACTTGGAATGACCCGCGAACTCGACTGCCATCTGGGCGGCGCTTCAGCCACGGGCGAAGTCGGGAAAGGAAGCTGCAATGTTCTAAGCTGCTCTAGCCGTTGTCGCCAAAAATTTTCTGAAGGCGCCAGCAATTCATGGGTGGCAGTTATGCTCCGCGCCTGTTCCTCGCTCAAGATCGGAAGGCGATCACCTTGATCCAGATTGGAGTGCTTGGCGAGGGCTCGCGCGTCCAGCACCTGCCCATCGCGGCCGCCAAAGCAAACATTGACATCCTCTGTACCCGTCGCCACCCGCCAATGGCTGGAGTGGACTTCAAGCAGGCAACCTGCCGGAACGCCCGAGCGTTGAGGCAGCACCTCCAGGTGCCTGATTGCGACAGCCTCATCACCTTCATCACCTACGAGCGCCTTGGGCAGACACAATGGATTGGGATGATACGGGCCAAAGTCTAGGGCACGCGTCGTCGTTGACAGATCTTGCGCGGATCGATCCCATCGCAGATAGCCTGCCGCATCTGGGCGTCGACGTTTCGGAAAATAACTTCTGTTCACCAGCGCCTGCGGATAGTCCGTAAGCTTCCCGCTCTCGAGGCCAGTTAAGAGCTCGCGAAAACTCTCGATCGCGGCTTCACAACATTTGAGGTTCAGGCTCATTGCCGTGTCGGTGGGCGCCACCAGCACTTGGCGCTGAACCACGACGTCACCCGTATTAACACCATCATCGATCCGATGCCACGTGATGGCATATTCGGTCTCTTGCGCCAGCAGCGCCCAAGACGTTGCGTGCGTTCCCGCATATCGTGGCAATGGACCGTCGTGGTAGTTAAATGCACCTCGACGCGCTCGCCTAAACACGTCCGGTGGCAATATGAACGGATTGGCAACGGAGAAAATCCAATCCACTGGCTCCGCCTTCAAAAAAGAGCAGAGCTCTTCAAGACTTTCCATGCTCGGGATATTGGCGCGAGCCGCCCAATCCGCGAATATGGCGTCACTACACAGGGCCGCACCAATGACCTGGCCCGTCGCCATTGCCAGCTGAGCGCAGCGGATTGCGAGCGTACCACTGCCCACAATGATGCCGGAGGAGATTGAACGCCCTGCAGGATTCCTATCCTGATCGCCTGGTTCGCAGCCACGGCCGCGCATCGGAGAAGACCGATATGCCATCTTTATCCCTCCCGCAGTCCACCCACCAAGCTGGGCAATTCCCGCCCAAGCCGCCGCGCCACGTAGCGGCCCAAACCGGTCACACTGGTTCGGATCTGCTCGGGAGTAACCGCGCTGAACGCTAATCGAATCCTGTAATCTTGAGAGTCATCCAACGCGAAGAAGCTCATGGGCATAACGATGACATTGTCATCTCTTGCACACTCGTTCATGCTCTCCGCGCTAAATCTGAAAGGAAGATCGAGGGTTAGGAAGAAGCCGCCGGAGGGGCGATTCCATCGAATCTGATCCGAGAACGGCGAAAACACACAATCCAGCTGACACAACATAAGGTCGCGATTGGCACGATACCAATCCAGCGCCGGCCGTATCCAGCCACGCAAGCTTACCCCCTGTTCGATCAACAGCCCTGCCACGATCGCTTGTGTAATTTGGCTCGTATTGAGGGTAACGAAACTCTTGCGCTGAACCAGATCTTCCCAAAGTACTCGGCAAGCTCCCGCGTCTCCAAATATCGTCTCGGGCAGTATCGCAGCTCCCACGCGGAGAGATGGGGTTAGCGTCTTGGAGAATGTAGACAGGTAGATGACACTTCCTACCTCATCCAAAGCGGCCATCGGAGGGATCGCATCACCTTCATACCGAAATAGCCGATATGGGTTATCCTCCAGAACGATGACCCGATGTCTGGCGCACACTTGAAGTACATCGCGTCGTGCGGCCAAATCGAGAACGCGCCCGGTCGGATTATCAAAATCGGGGATAAGATATACCGCCCGAGCCCTCCGACCATTTCGGCGCAATTGCAGGACTGCGAGCTCGATTGCCTCTGCAACGCAAGGCCCTGAGTTGGGTAAGGCTGCAACGGCGACCCTTTCGGCCTTAGCTGCACCGGTTGCGCCAATGTAGGTGGGGTTGCAGACCAGGAGCACGTCCGAAGGTTCGGGACACAGCGCCGGCAGGCAGACAGCAAGCGCCTCCTGGCAGCCTGACGTGATTAGTACGCGATCTGTCCTCGCGGGAACCGCCTCATCGGATCGAACCTGTTGTGCAACGAGCTCGCTGATAATGCCGGCAGTTCGTCCATACTGCAACAACTGAGAGTGTACTTGCCCACCTCCGTGATCGCCGGCTGAATACCGCTCATACACCACTAGCGCATTCAACAGCGCCTGGGGGTCAAGCCTATCGAAGAACCGATCACTTGGTCTGCCAGAGGCCAGGGAAATCGCCGACGGAAACGAACCCGAGACCTCGTTTAAGAAGTTCATTACTGAGGTTGGCGGCATATAATCCATCGTGGACCCTACGCAGAACTACCGGCAAGGTGAGGATCGCACCAGTGTGGGTTCGACAGCAGCATTCCGTTGAAACCAGCGGCACGGGCTAGACCGGTTCCAGAAATAGCCGTCTGATTGGCGAGTGTGATCGTCGAACATTGCTCTTACTCCGATTGTGGAGGGCTGTGCATTTTCCATGCCAAGCGAGAAAAACGCGTCTAAACAAGACGGTCGCTATAAAACTGCCATGACGAGTGTCTGACATCGAACATCGGGCGGTCCAAATTTAGCCCGGTATACTGGACTCGCCTGCTCGTCTTCCGTAGTTCGCGGTTGCAGGACTCCTTCCGGTGGCTGAGCGACAGTGTCTCCTGCCTTTCCGCCATCAGTGGGTAACGCACCTTCAACACCATGGCGGTGTCTGATGCTTGGAGTTCTCGACCGGAATAAACCGCCAGGCGGCGCTTCGCACATGGCCTCGGCATCCGCCCCGATTTTTGCGCGCACGGGCAGCAAAGGGGCGATCGCATCATCCGACGTTGCTGGTGATCGGTGCGACAGCCGTCATGCCGCTAGCCCGATGCACATTTCGCTTGCGGCCTCTCCTTCGGCGGACTTCGGCCCGCCATCGGCGGACCTCGCATGACTAGTGGCATCGATGCTGTGGATTGCAGGTCGGACACATGACTGAATCTGATCGACCGTGACCGCAATACAGTCGTGCATTCCACGGCCGCCTACACGTTGGGGGACTGGGACCGTCCATGTTCGCTCAGTATTTTCCGGACTGCTCCAACTGCTCAAAAAGTTCTTGGACGTTGTTGTCGAGAAATCCTTCCTCACCATTCCGATGTACAAGTTCGATGCTCAAGCCGGTGTTAGGGCATCGCGAAGAGAACGCCTGTGTTAGGCCCGGTCCGCTTATTACGGCTGTGTCAAACGACAGCCCTCGCTTCTTGAGGACCTCAATCATCGCCGACACATCGTCCACAGCCAGCGCGACATGGGCCAGACCTACCCCAAAATTCTCGACAAGTTGAGACACCTGCGACTCTGGTTCTGTGCCTTGACAAAGTACAAAGCACATCCCGTCGCGAACCATCTCCGCGCACACCATACCAGTCTTTTTACCCTTTATGTGCAATCGGCGCCTGAGGTTAAAACCAAGAACACCTTGAAACAAATGAATAGCGTCTTCCAGTCTATGAACGGCCAAGGCGATGTGGTCGATCCCACGAAATCGCAGGTTAGTGTGGTCATCCACCTGTGTGGTGTCTTGCGACGCGCTGTCAAATGACTCGTATACGGGATGACTCATTTCCATCTCCTTCTCTTTAGATAACGCATTTGGACTCTCGACTGGGCATGTATGCTGTAGGTTGGGCGACAGTAATGATATATGTGTCATCTCTTTCGCCTATCGGCGGGTACCAGCCCGGTTCTAAGCAGGCTCAACTATGATATGGCGGTCACCATCGTCACGAATCTTGCATTCGGGGGTAGCCGAGCGCCTTCCGCGGCTCATGTGGCACCGTTGGATCCTAGAACCGGGCCAAGCGATCATGTTCCCTATGGGGTCGGTGAGCGTTGATCTAGATCAAGGCGACGCGCATCGGAGGATGAGGTTTTCATCCTGCAGTTCCGTATCTGGCTAAAGGACGTGAACCCAATGGTGTGGCGTAGGGTTCAGGTAGCCTCGGCGATGACGCTGCGCGAGTTTCATGGCGTCCTTCAGGTCGCGATGGCATGGGAAGGCATCCACCTTTACCAATTCATCGTTCTCACTGCGCGATACGGCTCGTGGGAGACGGGTGCCCGTTCCCCGGCCATGACGCTTGGCGAATTGAAGCTGCGCAAAGGCAGCCGGTTCCTATACGAATACGACCTCAACATTTCCTGGGAGCACGAGATCCGGCTGGAGGAGCGCCAGTCAGTCAAACCGGGCGCTCACTATCCGGCATGCACGGGAGGAGACGGCGACGGCCCGAAGGAAGACTGCGGTGGGCCGGAAGCCTGGATGTGGCGGCAGGACAACGCCTTCGGCTACGAGACGATGGACGACCTGGAGATCACGACGGAGTTTCTGCAGGAGGTCGCCAAAAAGAAATCCTTCGCCGTGCTGGACGATCCAGACCGCGCCGAGGAACTGCGCGCCTCGCTGGGGAGACTGAAGGAGCGCGCAAGCTGACTGGGAAACCGTTTCGAACGCCGGAAAGCGAATGAACGGCTGCAACAGGGTGAACATCTCAACCTTATGCATCAGCAGATGTGAGGGTTCTGGCGTCTCGATCTTACGAAAGCAGGTCGACCGCCAGGGGCCACGTCATCACCGCAATCGTGCCGAATCCCCGTAAGCAACGCTCGTGCGGCCGGATCCGCAACCTGATCGAATTTCCAGCGCATGAGCACGGCGGTAACCCGAATTCGATATCACTGTCTCCAGCACGGCCGAAGGGCGCACACGGATGTTTTGCAGGCATAGGGTTTTCCACTCCGGCCATTCTGGAAAACTCGATGAGGGAAGACGACATGCGGGCGCGACTGGTATTGCAAATGCTGAATGACGACAGCGAGATCGTTGCGACCGAAACGGTCGCCGATCTGGTGAAGGTGACGAAAGGGCCCGAGGATCTTGGCCTGTCGTTGTCCGAGGCGAAGACCCTCCTTGCAAAACTGCAGCAGGTAATGGTGGAGACGCAGGTGGAATCGTGGCTCAGGGAAAATCGCGATCTGAATGGCCCCGCCTACGCAACAAGGGAAGCTATCCCGTCATCTTTCATACGCTATTCGGCGACGTGCGGCTGAAGAGCCCGCGCTATTGCCTGCCACGGATAGACGGCGCGAACGGTCCTGCAACGATCTCACCTCTATGGAAACTGATCCCCGACCACATCGCGCCCGAGCGCCTCTATCTGGAGACCCGGTGGGCCTCCCTCGTGCCCTACGCCGCGGCCGCCAAGCTGTTGGCCGACGTGCTGCCGATCGATTGCGGCGCCAATGCCACGACGGTCCGGCAGCATGCGTTGCGCGGCCCGCCGTATCGAGCGGGAGCTGACGGAAGAAAGAGTCTCCTTCATGCAGGATGCTTGCCCGCGCGACTGGACAAACCTGCCCATTCCGGATGGCCGCATCGTCATCGGCTTGGACGGCGGATACATCCTCGACCGCAACGACCGGAAGAAGAACTTCGAGCTGATCGTCGGTCGCTCGTTGCCCGAAGACGGTGATCCGCGCTACATCGGTTTCGTCCACGGCTACGACCTTAAGCCGCAGCGACGCATCCTCGATCATCTCAAAAAGCAGGGCGTGCAGGCCAATCAAGATATCACCTTCATCACGGATGGCGGCGAAGAGGTCCGCTCGCTCGCCCAGATGATCGCGCCGGCGAGCGGGCATGTCCTCGACTGGTTCCATATCACCATAAGGATCACCGTCCTTCGCCAGTTCGCGCAGGGACTCGAGAACTACGACGAGCAGGCCGGGCAGGATCTGCTTGAAGCCCTCCGCAGGATCAAATGGTATCTCTGGCATGGTAACGTCTATCGTGCCCGTGACGAAATTGCGGACCTGCAATTCGATGCGGAAGGTCTCGAAACGGACTATCCAAACTTGCGCAAGTTCCTGACCGCCATCGGCGAGTTCCAAGCCTACATCGCCTCCAACAGTGCGAGCCTGATCAATTACGGCGAGCGCTATCGGTCCGGTGAGCGCATCACCTCGGCCTTCGTCGAGGCCACCGTCAACGCCGTCATCTCCAAGCGTTTCGCCAAGAAACAGCAGATGCAGTGGAGCAGGATCGGCGCGCATCTTCTGCTGCAAACCCGCACACAGACCCTCGACGGCTCCCTGCGCTCAACCTTCCGGCAGTGGTATCCCGGTATGTCGAACGACAATCACGATCACAGAAAAACCGCTCGCGCCGCATGACCGCCCCACAAATCGTCATGCTCCCTGGGTTTGGTCCAAGCGTACCACTCATGCGGCATCTTCTGACGCTTCTGGTTATTGATCGCCCCTTCAAGAAGCTGAAGGTTCGCAAGCGATTATGTCGTTCCTGCAGCGTGTTCCAGAGATTATCAGGTAGTCCGGCCTTTCGCTGTTGCGCATCCGTGAAACGGCCCTGAGGATAGATATGGTCCACATGAAAATGACGAGAAAGATCGAAGCCGGGAAAGATCATCGACAGCAGTGCGAACGTCCGTGCATCACCATGGGGCAAATCGCACAACTCGTCGATTTCGACGTCGGTGAATGTGAGTGACTTGCCGCGAAGCGCCATCACAATCTCTGATTCCACGACGGGAAAACCCTGTTGCGGGTTGATGGAGATTTTCTCGCGAAGGGCAGTCAGTAGCGTGTCAAGACCGCTGCCCCAAATGCCTGATGCTTTCAGCACGCTGCGAATCAACCAGAGGCGGACTCCCTGTCTGCCGCGAACTCGGCACGGTGCAGGTAAGATCCGGCAAGTTTGCGAACATAGACATAATAGGCGATCGGAAGGATCGAACTCTCGGCCCGCAGGTTTTGATTGTTGAATCCGTGGGATGCAAGCAACTGGACGGCAATTAACATGGCTCCATGAATGCGCGGTCAATTGGCCTCAAGGACTGCCATATTCGTTTTGTTGAAATTCTCGACTTTGAAACCACGCTGCCAATGTCGGAGAGCATCAGGCCGGCTTTCAGAACAAGATCCTTCGTAAACTTGAAGCCGTCTCCCTGTTTGTTCATCTCGTCGACTAAGGAATGAATTGCCTCTTTGCTGCGGATAGCGGAAAGCGTGCTCGCATCCGACCCGCCTTGAACCCAAACTCGACTGCTGAAAGCTCCGATACACTTCATCATCTTCCGGCAGACCTTCCGGATTCACAAGATTAGGGGTTTGGGCGGCTGATCGTCAGGCTGCCTGAGCAAGCACCGCCTGCTCGCCGACGCCAAGCGCCGCGCATGCGGCTGCATTCTTCTCCGGCGTGTCCGCTAGCTTGTAACCAGCATCCAGCAGCCGCGTCGTATAGAGCTTGTTGTAGACGAACGCCCAGATCACGCCGACCACGAACCAGCCAAGGCCAAGTCCGAAAATGCCGGCCACGAAGCCGACGGCGATGAGGCCGAGCCCAATTCCGACATCGCCGCGAAACAAAGCCGGGAAGCCGCCGAAGAAGAAACTCGTCCAGCTGAAGCCGTAAAGGCCAGTCTTCACTACGCCGGTCGCCGGATTGATCATTTTTACTTCAGCTGCCATGCTTTCTCCGAATCATAGCCATATTTCGGGCTCTTTATAAATTTTTGACTTATGTCAATGGCATTGTTTCAGTAAATGCATAAAATTTCTATTTCGGATTTTCGCCAGCCCAGCGATTGCCCCGTCACATAGCTTATACACGAAAACCTGCAATATTCGTAACTCGTATTTTACAAATTTTCATTTTTCAATATGAAATCTCATTTTAATCAAAAGGTTCAATATTGGCTTGCATTTTTCATCCAACGTATGCTTGTGTAAGAATTGAAGTAAAAATCAATTGCAACATAACAATGACCATATAAATTTAGGGTATTTGGGGGGACCTCTTGCGAGGGCATCAGTCATTCTTAAAGAGCGGTCGCCTGACCGAAGCGAGAGAGCTCGACTATAAGGGAAGATTAATACTCGATACGTTTGAGGATGGTTCAGTCTATCTTCAAGCGCATCTGCCGGCCTATTCGAGGGTCTTTGCATCACCTGCCGTCAAGCGCGATGGGGGCAACGTGGTATCCGTCGCGTGGTATGGCGACATCACGGGAGCAGCCCAGAAATGGGGCGACGTCGATCCCGCCAGCCGGGCGCGCGCCTCCTCAATTCTGACCGGTCTCGTTAATTCGATCTTGAAACTGTCCGAAGATCCTGCCGACGATATGGCACAGATCCTGACGCGCTGGCTTCAGGTTCTCTCGCTTCGCGACGATCTCGTCGTCATCGACGGTCAGCCCGTCTTGACGAACTGGGGCATCGTTCCCGAAGCGATCGGTGACAATCCGGAAGCGCTGCTGCTGCATTTTCAGGCCGGATTGGGACAGTTTCTGACCCAGGGTACGCCGGATCGCGCCCGCCTCGATCCTGTCGCCAACGTTTCGGCACAGTCTCAGAAGGCAGCAGCGACAAGCCAGGCGCCCCTGGCGGAGCCCTCTGCCGAGGGCGGGGAGCGCCGACGCTGGCTGTCGGCGGCCGCCGTCTGCAGCATCCTGCCGGTCGGCATCGCATGTATACTCGCGATGATTGTTCTCCTGCTCCTGCTTGTGCCGGGTGTCCTGCTCTATTCCCGCGCTTCGCTGCAGGCGATCGCGATTGACCCGGCAAGTCTCGGCGAGGCGGAGGACGTCCTGCGCCAGCGTGTCGAGCAGATGCGGGCTCTGCTTGCGCAGGGATCCTGCCGTGCGCCCGACCAGCAGAGCCGGATCGACAGCGTCGCCCCGCAGGTCTTGTCTGCCCGGCCGCCCGCCGATACAGGTGCTGCAGGCATGAGCACGCCGCCATCCGGCCCGGCATCCGGAATGATCGCAGGCACGAGCCTGTTGCCGCCCTCTCCGAGCACGCTGAGGCCACCGGGACAGGCGAATGCGGGTTCCATCGTCGATCTCGTCGAACGCGCCACCGTCCTGGTCATTGCCCGGGAGCGTGACGGCAAGTCATCAACAGGAACCGGATTCTTTGTCGCGCCGCAGCGCATTCTGACCAATCGCCACGTGGTCGAGACTGCCGACCGCAACGCCATCTACGTGACCAACGCCGCGCTTTCGGGCGTCAGGCCGGTCAAGCTGCAATCGATGACCGACACGTCGGATTTCGGCGCTTCCGATTTTGCCCTTCTCGATCTTGATGGCAGCGGATCTCCGCAGGCGCTTTCGGTCACGACGAGCGCTGCAAAGGGCGACAATGTGCTTGCGGCGGGATTTCCCAGCGTCTTCATGGAAACAGACCCGCAGTTCCAGGCACTCATCCAGGGACAGCAATCCTCGGCGCCTGCCATGGTCTTAACGCAGGGCATTGTCACGGTGTTTCAGACAAGCCCGTCCGGTGTGCCGCTGGTCCTGCACAGCGCCGACATTTCGCCCGGCAACAGCGGCGGGCCCCTCATCGATTATTGCGGCCGGGTGGTGGGCGTCAACACGTTCCTGCGCACCGACAGCGACGATCAGATGCGCCTGAACTTCGCGCTCAAGACCGACAGCCTTCTCGATTTCCTCAAGGCCAATCACGTCGAGGTCGAGGCGCCGGGTGATGCCTGCGTGCCGGTAACGACTGCGAGTTCGGTTGATCGACCGGCCACACCGCAGTCGACGGGACCTTGACGTGGCAGACCTTCAAAAGATCGCTTCGACGTCTTCGATCGATCTGCAGCCCGTCGGCCCGCTGTCGGAGCGTGATCATGCACGCCTTGTCGACTGCCTCTCGCAGGCGATAGGCGCCGACGCTGCCTCCCTGCTTGCCGAACCAGTAACGAACAGGGACGGCTCCCAGAGCGATTGGTACAGCCGAAGGCGCGGTGCGGCGCAGCCGCTTTCGGCACTCGACGAAACGCAGGCCGAGGCTCTGCGTACGAAGCTTGGAGAGATCGAGCAGCAGATCGAGGGCCTCGCCGCCAGATTGTCGGCCAGTCCGCACCCGGACGACCGCTCCATGGCATCCGCCCTGCAAAACGCGCTGATTGTGCCCGGCGAAGGCTTCATCTACGCGGTCGATGGCTGGCCGGTGCTGACGGCATGGGGGTTTACCCATGCCCGCAAGCCGGGCTACCGCGGCGGGCTTTCGAAGATCGCGCCGCTGAAGCCGGAACGCCCGTCGCTCGGCTCTCCGGCACGCTATGTCGAACCGGCCGCCCAGGCGGAGCCAGTCGCAGTCGCGCAACAGGGACAGGTGATTGAGCGCTTGCGGAGCGCCCGCGGGTGCTTGCCGCTGCTCCTCTGGCTGCTGTTTGCGCTCCTCGTCGCAATCATCCTGTTCGTATTGCTGCGCGCCTGCGCTTTCGGGATTTCCATTCCCTTTCTCGACATCGGCACATGCCGCGCCGGCGCGACTGTTTCGACGATCGGCGACCTGCAACGCGAAATCGTCGCACTCGAAGGCCAGCTAATCGGCCGTCGGGACGATTGCCAGACACGTGGACTTGCCTTTGCCGGTCCGGGCGCTGCCCGCTCGGGACAATCGCTCGAATCGACGATCGACGACCGGCTGGCCGAGCGCAATGCCGGAAAGGGAAGCCTGCAGATTTCGCTCGTATGGGACGGTTATGCCGACCTCGATCTGTCGCTAATATGCGGCGCCGGGAGCATCGATTACCGCTCCCCCCGGGGCTGCGGCGGTATTCTGGACGTCGATTCCAACAATGGACGGACCGCAACGGCGCGGCCGGTCGAAAACATCACCTGGGCTGACCAGCAAGGCGTCCCGGCCGGTGACGTGCCGATCGCGATAACGCTTTTCAACCGGCGCAACGAAACCCGCACGGCCATTCCCTACACGGTTCGTATCCGCCGCAAGGACGGCGACACGGTCCTGTCGGAGCGCGTCATCGAGGGCGTGGCGGACGCCAATCAGCTCGGCCGCCCGGCGGTTGTCGGAAAATTGAATCCATGAAGTCAAAAGCGAGAGCGCAGTCATGACGATATTTGCGGAAACGGTGCTTGTTCCTTTTTCGGGAATCCAGTTCGTCACCCATGCCTTCGACCTCAATCGGCTGAGCGGATTCAAGCCGAGGTTCATCGAGAGACCCTTTCCGGACGAGCAGACGGAGGACGGAGTGCCGTGGAAGCTTCTCCAGGGCTGGAACGAGACCGATTCCAGCCAGGATCCTCCCAATATCGAGCGTGCGGGGGACGATGCCTATGATATCTCGAAGACGGCCGCCCTCGATCCCTTCATCGGCAAATGGGTGCCGGTGCCCTATTTGAGACGGCGGCCGGGACGCGGACAGAATGGCGAGATCGACTACGACAAGGGCCCGACCAACTGGGTGCGGGTGCTCATCAGGCGCGACGAGACCCCGCATGATGACGACGGCATGTGGTACAAGGCGGTCTTTGCCTTCGACACCAACCTTGCTGGCGACCTCGATGAGGCCGACGATGCCGAACGCCTCTACACGGCACCGCGCATCATGGACGCGGCAAACCCCTGCGAATTCTGCTTTGTCGCATCGATGAACCGGATCGGCTGGTTCCTCTCCGATCCGCGCGAAATGCCGGGCCGGACGGAAAAGGAAGACGTCCAAGCATGGGTCGCCGACTGGCTGGAAGAGTTGTTCGACGAATTCTTGAAGCTGAAGACGAAGGGACGCACGCCGGAAAAGTCACATCAGCTCGAACATGCCGCCCGCTGGATCGCGCTCCTGCATCTGTTGCAGAGCACGATCGAGCCCGGCAACGTGCGCTTCGTCGACACCGTCTCCGAGGGCCGCTCGCTGCGGCCGGTCGATGTCGATCTCATTCTCGATGTCGGCAACAGCCGTACCTGCGGCATGCTCATCGAAAACTATCCGAACGAGGATTCAATCGAGCTCAACAATTCCCTGATCCTCAGGCTCAGAGATCTCGAATATCCGGCAAATACCTATGACGAGCCGTTCGAAAGTCATGTCGCGCTGTCGCAGGCCTGGTTCGGCAAGGACAATTTCTCCCGTTCGTCCACTCGCGAGCGGGCCTTCTTCTGGCCGACGATGGTGCGTGTCGGCCCAGAAGCGTCCCGCCTGAAATCCCGCCGCAGCGGATCGGAATCGATCGTCGGCATGTCGTCGCCGAAGCGCTATCTCTGGGACGTCGCGGCCGTCAACCAGCCCTGGCGGTTCCCGCAATCGGATTATACCGCCGATGGCGAACTGCCGCCGATCGGGCGCCTCGCCAGGCGCTATCTCAATCCCAATGGGGACGTGCTTTCGCAAGTGCGCAAGGACAAGGATTTGTTTGCCGCCCTCTACCCGAAGAGCCGGTCGGCAGATTACACCCGGCCGAGCCAGCATCTGACCTATTCGCGCTCCTCCTTCTACGCGCTGATGCTGACCGAGGTGATCTTTCAAGCGATGGTCATGATCAACGATCCTGCCGTACGCTCCGAGCGGCGCCAGAGCGAGGCGCCCAGACGCCTGCGCCGGATCGTGTTGACATTGCCCTCAGCGCTGCCGATCCGCGAACAGCAGATCATGAAGTCGCGGGCCGAAAGCGCCATCGCCTTCATCTGGGACATCATGCAGTGGTCGGAAAATCCGCCACCGGGATTGACCCGGCCGAGCGTGCTCGTGTCGTGGGACGAGGCAAGCTGCGTGCAGCTGGTCTGGCTTTACGGCGAGATCAGCCGCCGGTTCGGCGGCCGCATCCGCGAGTTCTTCGAACTCGTCGGCAAGCCTCGCAAGCGCTTCAAGACCGATGAACCCCCGGCCGAGACTGCGGCACTGGAACCGTCCTTGCGCGTCGCCAGCCTCGATATCGGCGGCGGCACCACCGATCTGATGATCACCACCTATTTCCAGGACGAGGATCGTGCCATCGTCCCGGTTCAGACCTTCCGCGAAGGCGTGCGGATTGCCGGCGACGACATTACCCGCGCAGTCATTGAGCGCTGTATCATACCGGCGCTTGAGCGGGCTCTTCTCGAACACGGCCTTTCCAACGCGCGTGTCATGCTGCGCGATCTCTTCAACGGCGATCGCGCCAACATGGCGGAGCAGCAGAAACACAATCGCCGGCAGTTCGTCCTGCGCGTCCTTGTTCCTGCCGCCCTCGGCCTGATGTCGCGCTACGAGGAGACCAGCCTTGACCGCTACGAAAGCGTGGGTGCGGCAAGCCTTGGTCAGTTGATCCGGCATGCCGAGGCCGTATCGGAAACGGTTTTGCGTTACGTTCAGTCCGCCGTCGAAGCCAGCGGCCTTGGTCCGCTCGACCTGATGGCGATCCCGGTACCGCTCGATTTCCGGCTGCTCGCAAATGCGATCGCCGAGACGATGGATGTCGTGCTCGATCCGATGAGCGAAGCACTCGCGCACTTCGATTGCGACTATGTCCTGCTCTCCGGCCGGCCGACGAAACTTGCAGCCATCAGCGAAGGCCTGACAGACCGGCTCTTCGTCGGGCCGGATCGTCTGCTGCCGATGGCGCGCTATCAGGCCGGCAACTGGTATCCCTTCCGCAGCAAGGACAATACGACGATCGGAGATCCGAAGTCCTGCGCAGTGGTCGGCGGCGTTCTCTGCACGCTCGCCGAACGCTCCATCGTCAACTTTCTGGTCTACACGCACCTCCTGCAGGCCCATTCGACGACCCGCTATCTCGGAGAGCTGGAGAGAGACGGCAAGCTCCTCGACAACAAGGTGCTGTTCAGCCTGGACAAGGTCGGCGTCGGCGGCGCGGCCACGAGCGACGAAGTCCTTTCGGTCTATACGGAATCGCTGATCGGCTATCGCCAGCTGCCCTATGAACGCTGGATCACCTCGCCGCTCTATCATCTGAAGCTCGACGACAGCAGGCCGCCGCCGCCGATCCGCATCACCCTGTCGCGCGACCAGATCAGCGAACTCGAAGACGACGAGTCTCCCGACGAGCGTGCGCGCCGGCTTCTCGTCCACGAGGGCAGCAAGGAGGATATCCGCATCGCAGAGGCCATCGACGACAACGGTGCCGATGTCCAGCGATCGGTGACCATCTCGTTTCGGACATTTCCCTTGTCGGCCGGCGAATACTGGCTCGATTCCGGCATCCTGATGATTTGACGGAGCGATGATGAGAAACGCGACAAAACTCCTCCAGTCCAATGCCCAGGCGCTCGTCGCAGTCACGCGCAACGGCATCGATTGGCTCAACAATCCCGTCAATGAAAGCCGACTCGGAGAAGCCAAGGGGGCTCTCGGCAAGGAACTGAGACGTGCGGCCGTCGAAGCGGCCCATCTCGTCGAGGCGTCCACACGCCCGATGGCGGTTGCCGTCTTCGGCGCAAGCCAGGTTGGAAAGTCGCATCTGATTTCGGTGCTCGCCCGCACCAATGACCAGCTTTACGCGGTCTTCGACGGTGTCAGCGAACCGGTCAGCTACATCAACAAGATCAATATCGACAAGGGAACGGAATCGACTGGCGTCGTCACGCGCTTCACGCTTCGCACCGCTCCGGCGCCGGCGGGCTTTCCCGTATGCCTGCGGCTGCTGTCGCATACTGATATCGTCAAGATTCTCGCCAACGCCTATTTCTTCGACGGCAAGCCCAATACCTTCCCCGAGCGCGAAGAGATCGAGCGGCACCTTGACCGCTTCCGCGGGCGGACGGGCGGGCGGGCCGACAACGGCCTGCGCATCGAGGACGTCTGGGATCTCCAGGATTATTTCAAGCAATATCTTTCCGACTCCGCGCTGACCGGCAAGCTCGGCTCGTTCTGGCTGGTTGCCGAGCAGGTCTTCGAGGCGCTGGGCGTCGAGGAACTCGGCGACTTCTTTTCGCTCTTGTGGGGCGAACACAAGGCGATCACCAAACTCTATGTCGACCTTGCGGGCGGCCTGCAGAAGCTCGGCTTTGCCAGCGATGCCTTCGTGCCGCTCGGTGCGATCGATGCGACCGACCCGGCAATCATCAGCCTGGTCGTCGTCGATGGGCTGAACGACATCGCCGCCGGGTCGCAGCAGCGCCTCGATATCCGCACTTTGGCGGGCGCTGTCGCATCGCTGCCGCGATCGACGGTCGCGGCGCTGACGGCCGAGCTGTGGATCACCGTTCGCGACAAGCCCTGGGATTTCTTCGACCACACAGACCTTCTGGATTTTCCCGGCTATCGAAGCCGCGGCCTCAAGGCCGCCGATATTCAGGCGGGAGAGGGCGATGAGGGGCAGAGCGGACTGGCCCGCTATCTGGCGCTCAATCCCGACATGACGCTGAAGACCCTGCTTCTGCGCGGAAAGGTCGAATATCTGTTCCAGCGCTATGTCGCCGAGCAGGAAATCACCTCCATGCTGCTGTGCTCCAAACCGAGCAACATGGATGTCGATCAGCTTCCGCAGGTTGTCGCCAAATGGATCAGCGTCACACATGGGGCGAGGCCGCAGGACCGCCCCGGTAAAGAAGTGCTGCTGTTCTTCGTGCTCACCATGTTCGACATGCATTTCGAACAGAAGCAGAGCGACGAAAGCTTCGGCCTGGCCCCGCGTTTCGAGGGGCGGATGAAGGCCTCGCTCCTCGACCCGTTCGGCAATACGCCGGATACCTGGGTGAAGAGCTGGACGCCCGGCGAACCGTTCCGCAACACCTTTCTGATGCGCAATCCCAACATCAAGAACCTTCAGGTGTTCCAGTTCGAAGGTGGCCGGGAAGCGGCAGTCAGGCCGGACCAGGAAGCTTTCATCGATGCGCTCAAGACTGCGTTCTGCACAGTGCCGGCGGTTGGCGAGCATTTCACGGATGCTGCACGAGCGTTCGATGAAATGATGAAGCTCAACGATGGCGGTGCCCAATACATCGCCCAGAATCTCGCGCCCGTCTGCGATCCGATGATCAAGGAACGTCAGATCGCCTTTCGCCTGCAGCGTCTGAAGGCCAGACTTCATGAACGGCTGGCCCGCTACTACGTCGCTTCCGACGTGTCGGTGCGGCTTACCGAACGCCGGCAGGCAGCCGAATGGATCATGGACGAACTCTATCTCTGCGACGAAGCGCAGCGTTTCGCCTCGTTCCTGCGCGGCCTGATGCTCGACAGCGGCCGCATTTCCGACCAGCTCCATGCCGCGACGCTGAACCGGGCCGTGCCCGTTGCGCAGCCGGCGGCCGGCGCAAGCCCGGCAGAACCGGCGGCACGACAGCGGCCGGGCATCGGTCGCGCCAGGCCGGGTGCGGTTTCGGCGGATACGACAGTGCTGCCGGCCACAGGCAGCGCGTCCGCGGCTGCCGCCCAGGCTTCGCGCGAGAGGCTGCTCGCGGAAGCGGCCTTTGCAGCACTTGTCGACAATTTCTACGAACGGGCGGACGATCCGCATTTTTCCCGTTTTGCCGGCATGTCCGCCGACGGGATCCGGGAGGTCGCCAACGAACTTGTCTCGGCGGCGCGCAGGGTCGATCTCGTGTCGGTTCTCGAGCGGCAGATCCTGCGGATCGCCTTCGTCGATCGGCGCGACCAGATGATCGACAAGGCAAGCGTCGCTGCCGAACAGGTTCTCAACCGCTTCGTCTCGGATTTCGGAACGACTGTTCTGCTGGAGAAGGAACGTCCTGTCGTCGAAGTGGACGGACGCGCCCGCAGCGTCTTTGCCGCGCGGCCGACCGCCTATGACACGCTCGGCATCAAGCTGCAGCCGGATCGTTTCCGGGAACGCTATGTCGACGACTGGATCAACGCTTTCTACCAGGCGGTCGAAAGCAACGCCCTGAGCGACAACGGCGGCGGTGTTGATCCGCTCGCCAATGCCCAGCTCGGCGACATCCTTCAGACGCTTTCGGAGAATGTATGACGACCGTTTCAGCCAAGGAGCAGAGCCAATGAGGATCGTGTCGGCACTGGCCGAGCATGGAAGCGGGCATGCCTGGCTCGACATCGGCATGCCGGCGGCGGCGGGCATGCGCGTGACGGTCGAACGCGATGCCGAAAAAAACTGCTTCCTCGGCCCGCACGGCTGGCAGAACCTTCGAGCCGAGATCGCCGCGATCGAGCCGCCGGACGGTCGGCGGGCAAACAGTCTGCTTCTCGGACCGAATATCGTCGACCATCTGAAGGATGGCGACTTCGTGACCATATCGGTCGGCGGCACCGGTTTTGCGGAAAGCGACTTCTGGCCGCCGATCCCCATATCGGGGCGCAAGGCACGCGGCGATGGTATGGTCGGCGTTACACCCGGCCCGATCGGGAAAAAGGATACCGGCGGCCCGAAGCCTCCCGGCCCCGGTGGAGGCAAGACGATCGTCGATCCGCCGATCGGCGATCCCGGACCTGGGCCCGGTCCTGGCATCGAACCACCGGCGAGGCGCCATTTTGGATGGATCGCCGCGCTCGTCATCCTTGCCATCGCTCTGGTCGGCGGGGGAATTTTCGCTGTCAGGTTTCTGCCTGAGGGAACGCTTGACAACCTTCAGGCACGCATAACCAGCACCGTCGATAATCTTCGCGACATGGTTTTTCCGCCTCCGCCGGAGCCTCCGACCGACTGGTCGGCCGTTCTGCGCGATCCCAGCTCGACGCCGGAGAAGCTTTATCAGTCGGCGATAGACACCCGCTCGGGTCCGCAGACGCTGGACCTGTCGCACGAGCTTCTCTATCAGGCCGCGCTGCGCGGCAATGTGCAGGCGCAGAAGGACTATTCCAGGCTCTACGACCCGACCGTCACCGAGACGACGGGCTGGACCGGCCGCAAGAACGCGCGCACTGCGCTCGAATACTATCGGAAACTGCAGGACGGCGGTGATCAGGCGGCAGGCCAGGATATCCGTCGCATCTGCGATTTCCTGAAGCCCGATATCTTCGTCAACGCCGAAAGCCGCACGGCCTTCGACGACTATTGCTCCTGATACTCAGAGGAAAGCCTCGATGATTACGCGCATCCTACTGGCTTTTTGCCTTCTGTCTCCGGGACTTCTTCTGTCCCTCCCGCTTGCTTTCGACCCGGTGCCCGCCCTTGCCGATCAGCCGAGCAGGGCAGCACTGCCGATGCCCGGCAAAACCACACTCTACCAGCGCGTTATCACTAAGCCCGCCGGCGTCATGCGCAAGGAGCCGCGAGCCGACGGCGATGTTGTCGAGGCGAAGGTTCCGACCTTTTCGGTTTTCTACATCTATGCCGAGCGGGACGGCTTCGTGGAGCTTGGCAGCAACAGCCACGGCGAAACAAAGGGCTGGATGGCCCGGGATTCCGTCGTCGACTGGAAGCAGTCGATTGTCGTCGCGTTCAACAATCGGGCCGATGCAGGTCGCGACCGGCAGTCGTTTTATGCTGACAAGGCCCAGCTGGAGCACGCATTGTCGAGCGGCGGACGCTCGGCCGAGGGCGTGATCGCGCGCGAGCCGGAAAACGCGATCGACATCGCGCAGAACTTCTATCTCCTGCCCATTCTGGGCCATGAATCGACCTATCTGCCCGGCGACAGCGAGGGGAACCTTCTCGAAGTCGCGTCGGTGACGGAAGACACCGAAAACCGTGACGACCGTGACTTCAAGGCCGCCGTCGTCTTCGTCATCGACACCACCGTCTCGATGGACCCCTATATCGAGCAGACCAAGCAGGCGGTTCAGCAAATCAGCCAGACGCTGGAAAACTCCGACCTTGCCGGCAAGTTCTCTTTCGGGCTGGTCGGCTTCCGGCAATCCGAGCGCACCAATCCCGGTATCGGCTATCACGTCCGCAACTTTCTGCCGCTCTCCTCTCATAGCGGTGCAGCCGAATTCATTACGAAGATCGACCAGATGAAGGTTGCGTCACGCCCGACAGAAGGCTTTGACGAGGATTCGATCGGCGGCATCGATCTAGCGATCAAGGACAATGACTGGCGCGATTTCAAGGCCCGCTATCTCATCCTGATCACCGATGCCGGCCCCCGTTCCCCCGAACTCGGCGACAATTACGCACAGATGCTGAGCGTCGGAGAGCTTGCCGGCAATCTGCGCGCCAACAAGATCAGGGCCCAGATTCTTCATCTGAAGACGCCGGCAGGCGCCAGCGACCATGCCTCGGCCGAGGCAAAATATCGCGAAGTCTCGGCGATGGATGGGTCCGCCTATGCGCGCTACACGTCCGTCAGGAACGGCGACCTGCACGCCTTCCGCTCGGAGATCGACGTCGTCGCCTCCGAAATCCTGGGCACGAGTCGCGACATCGCCGCCAACCGTGAAATCACCGAGCCCGAGGCGCAGGATGTTTCGACATCGGCCAATATCCGCCGCGCTGCGCGCGCCTTCCAGCTCGAATATGTGGGCAGCCGCGAAGGCGAAAGCGCGCCGCCCTTTTACCGTGCCTGGACGGTCGATCGCGCCTTCAACGATTTTCGCCGGCAGGCGCTCGATGTACGCATCCTTCTGACCAAGAACCAGCTGTCGACCATGACGGAGAACCTGCGGGAAATCGTCGAGCGGGCAAATCGGCCGGGCGAGCTGCTCGATGCCAACAGGTTCTTTCAGGACATCCAGGATCTTGCCCTGAGGACATCCAACGATCCGACGCAGCTCAACGAGAATCGGACGCTTGGAAATGCGATCGCCGAATATCTCGACGACCTGCCCTACAAGAGCCAGACTACGGCATTGACGATGCAGGACTGGGTCAGCGCCGGGGCCACCGAGCAGCGCGACATCATGCACGCCCTGAACTCCAAGCTCGAATTCTACGAACGTGTGCACAACAATCCCGACCTCTGGTTCGCGCTGCACGAGGATGCCGCGCCGGGCGAATACGTCACCACCATGTCGCTCGACCGCATGCCGTGAACCGGCCGAACCCTCAAAGGACGATCCGAGTTACAGCATGATCGCGATCCGTATTGAAGCGCTAAACAAGACACTGGCCGACAAGGAGCGGGAGTTCCGCCTCGCCGTGCCGTTCTTTTCGATTGCGGGCGGGGAAAGGAAAGCGATCGTCGGATCGACCGGCTCCGGCAAGACCACGGTCATGGACATCCTGGCCATGGTGACCGAGCCGGACGATTGCCGGCGCTTCGAACTCGACGACGGCGAAGAGCTGATCGATCTCGCCACGATCGCCGAAAGGCATTCCGCCCTTGCGCGGCTGCGGGCTGCCTGTTTCGGCTATATCACGCAGCAGAGCCCGCTCTTTCCGTTCCTGACCGTTGCGGAGAATGTGGCCGTGCAGCAGAAGGTCTCGCATCGACCCGATCGCGCCTATGCCGAGCAGCTTGCTGGCATGCTCGGGATCGACATGCTGCTCAACGCCAGGCCGGCAGAACTCTCCGTCGGACAGAGGCAGCGGGCAGCAATCGCACGGGCGCTGTCGCACAGGCCTTGTGTCGTGCTTTGCGACGAGCCGACCGGAGCCCTCGACCCGGTGACGGCGCGTCAAGCGATCACCACGATCCTGTGGGCGGCCGGTCAGACAGGTGCTGCGGTCGTCATGATCACCCATGACTGGGAACTCGCCAGCGAATTCAAGTTCGAATTTCACGTCATCGAGACGAAGCGGCGCGAGGGATCGGCAACGATCAACGTGTTGCGACCGCTCGATGCATCCGCAAGGGAGGTCGGCCTTTGATCGGCGTGCAGCTGGCGATCATGTCGATTATCCGCGAGCCGCGGCGCCATACCGTCGCGATCCTCGGCATGGTTTCGGTGCTGGTGCCGCTGATGCTGCTCTGGAGCATGAAGGTCGGGTTCATTGCCGGCCTGATGCGCGAGCTGCGTTCGGCGCCGTCAAATCTCGAATTGCGGCTGCGGGGCGATTATTTGATCGACCAGAACAAGGTTGCGGACGTCCGTTCCCTGCCGGGCATAGGCTTCGTCATCCCAACGGCGCGCCTGCTGGCGACACGCGCTTTCGCAAGCCTTTCGGATGGCGCCCGCCGGACGCCGGTATCGCTGATGCCGACGGCGGTGGGCGATCCCCTGACGGTCGGTGCGCCTGACATCACCGACATGAAGGGCGCTCTCGTTTCGAAGGCGCTGGCTGAAAAGCTCGGCGTGCCGGTCGGCGGAACGATCGCCATGTCGAACCAGAGGCGGGATGAGAACGAAACGCTGCGGGTCGATCTCAAGGTGGCCGGCATCGTCGCGGGAGAGGGTGTCGGCGGCCAGTGGATCTTCGTGTCGCCGGAACTGGTGCAGGATGTCGAGGCCTTTATCGACGGTTATGCCGTGCCCTCGCTCGGCCAGGACGGCAAGCCGGTCGCCGGCCGGCCACGGATCTATTCAGGCCTTCGGATCTACGCCGACAGCATCGAGGCGGTTGCCGGTGCCGCCGCGGCGTTGCAGCAAATGGGCTTCGTGGTCGAAAGCAATGCGGCGCGTATCGAAAACGTGCTGAGGCTCGACCACGTTCTCAATACGATCGTCATCGCCATGGGCGGCATTCTGCTTGCGGGCCTGTGCCTGTCCTCCTGGGCCGGGCTGTCGGCCGTGCTGGCACAGCTGAAACGCCATGTTGCCCTGCTCGCGCTGATGGGTGCTGCACGCTCCAGCATCGGGCTCTACTTCATCGTCATCGGCTCGTTCGTGGCTTTCGGCGGCACCGCACTTGCCGTCCTCTCGGCCTACGGCCTGGCGGGCATCGGCAATCGTCTTCTGATCGGCGTGACAGGCGGCGACCGGCCGATCTTTTCGCTGCCGTCTGCCGATGTCGCCGGCATTTCGGCCGTTGTGCTGCTCCTCCAGCTTCTCATCGCGTTGTCGATCGCGGTCAGGGCTTCGGCCATTCACCCACGGGAGATGATACGAGATGACTGACAGGTCACGCAGCTTTTTCGGCGCCAGGCTCGCCGGCATTGCCCTCGCTGTCGTCCCACTGGCGGCGAGCGCCGAGGACGCCTGGCCGCCGGAAATCTACAATCCGACACAGGTCGACGGCATGCTGCTCCTGCCGCTGCCATGCGGCGGACAGATCGCCTTCCGGCGCGTCGTCACGGATTCCGTCGACCCAAACTCTCCGACGGGGCCGCTCAGCGACCGTCAGATCAGCATGGGCCGCGCCGTCGACCGCTCGCGCGGCTTCATCGAGTTTCGCCGGCCGGAATATCTGACCGGCAGTCTTAGCGATCCGGCGACCGGCGAACGCTTTTATCTGATCGGCGCCTACGAAGTGACGATCGCCCAATACAAGGCGGTGATGGACGGCCCGGAAAATTGCCCGCCGGCGCCTCAGCGAAAGGATGTGCTGCCGGCAACCGATGTCAGCTGGTACGACGCCGTCACATTCACGCGAAGGCTCAATCAATGGATCTATGCCGGCACGAGCAACCATCTTGCCTCGCTCAGCCAGCTCGGCGTGGACAACGGCTTCGTTCGCCTGCCGACGGAGGCCGAATGGGAATTTGCCGCCCGCGGCGGACTTTCTGTATCGGATGCGCAGCGTAACGAGCCCTTGTTTTTCGGCGAAGGCGATCTCAACGACTACGCCTGGTTCAACAGCGCCGCATCCTCGGGCGGAAAGATCAAGCCGGTCGGCGGCAAGAAGCCGAACCCGCTCGGCCTCTACGATGTCTACGGCAATGCCGAGGAAATCGTCCTCGAGCCGTTCCGCATGACGCGCACCGGTCGCCTGCATGGCGGCATCGGCGGCTTTGTAACCCGCGGGGGGTCCTTCCTTGATCAGGCCAAAACGTTGACATCGGCCCGGCGCGACGAGCGCCCGTTCTTCGACGTCCAGATGAACGGCGAATTCAAGCGCCGCTCGCAGGGCTTCAGAGTGGCGGTCAGCACCTCGTCGGTGCCGGCCGATCTGTCGCAAATGTCGCGCCTTGAGGCTGCTGTCCAGGAAATCGAGCGGCAGGTTCCGGGACCGGCCGAAGACCAGCCGACGCAAGAGCTGGCGCGGGCGGCCGAGCGGATACAGAACCAATCGCTGCGCACCGAGATCGAAACGTTGAATGCGCGGCTTGCGGCAGAGTTTGCGCGGCGCAACGAGCTCGAGGCGTTGAACTTGCGCGCAGTTCTCGTCAATGCCGTGATCATAACGCGCGAACTCGATCTCAGTCTGCGATCGCAGAAGAAGTTGAGTTTTGTCATCTCAACGGAAACAGACGGCGCGACAAAGGCGGGCTTCGAGACAAGACTGAAACAATTTGTCTCTGAGATGGACACGTTCTCGGGCGCCTATGCCATCTCGCTGGAGCGCATTGCTGCCTACCCCGAGGAGATCGTTGCAGCGCAATCGCGCAGCATGCAGGCGGAGCTCAATCAGCAGGGCCAGGGCAATCTCCTGCAGTTTGCTGCAGTCCTTCAGCACAACATTCAGTCGTTTCGCCGCGACGGGCGCATGCGACCGATCATCGATTACCTGAAAAAGCTGGTCGACCAGTCGATGCAATAGACCGGGCGACCAGACGTAATGATCCAATACTATCAACCGGCTCAAGGGGGCTCCATGACAACGCATAAGCACTTCCTGACACGTAAATTCATCGCACCTGTACTTATTGGCACTCTGCTTGTGACATCGTGCACGACGGTCTCGGGCGATCCGTCGACAATGTCCTCGGCCGAAATCGCCCTGCGGCAGCGGCAGAACGAAGACGTCCGCATCGCCCAGGGCGTTGCAACCGGCGCGGTGCTGGGCGCGGCCGGCGGCGCACTGCTTGCCGCTCTGACCGGCGGCGATGGCCGCTCGATTGCACGCGGCGCTATTACCGGCGGCGTTATCGGCGGTGTGGCCGGCGGCATCGATGCCAATAACGTCAATCGGGGCGCACGCGCCGAGGCTGGCCAGCAGGATCGCTATCGGACGATCATTGCCAATGCGGATCACAATATCGCGCATTACCGCCGGATGAACGGTGTCACCTCGCAGCTCATTGCCGAAGAAAACGGCCGCATTGGCCGTCTCAACGGCGAATACCGGGCCGGCAAGGTCGACAAGGGCGAATATCGCCGCAGGCTGTCGGGTGCAAGGGGCAACCTGTCGATCATCGACGGTCAGATCAGCAAGGTCGAGCGCGACATCAGCGACCTGCGCAGCGAAGGCCAGAACGGGGCCCCGGTTTCCTCCAGGGTTGCCCAACTGCAAGGGGAAAAAAGCCGGCTCCAGTCACAGCGCAATGCGCTTGTGACAGTCTACAGCCGCGTGCCCGACGATATCAATCTCGGCGTCTGACCCGCTGAAAGAGCCAAACCGCGTGTCCGACCGAGGGTCGGGCACGCATGGACAGGAAGGGACCATCATGAGAACGCGCACCATTACCAGCTTTTCAATCATTCTTTTGAGCATCGCGGCCGGCGGCCTGTCGGGATGCCAGAGCTCGTGCACCGGCGATCCACGCTTCGACAACTATTGGTGCGCGCGCGGCAATCTGTCTGACGGAACCTATGCCCGGCAGACGGCCGACCTGCGCCACACGGCGGCAGATCGCCAGATCGAGGCGGCATCGCTTCGCGCAAGACTGGAAACGCGACAGGCCGAGCTTGCCGCCGCCCGCTCGCAGAATTCTTCCGCAGCACAGATCCGCCGCCTCGAAGGAGAGATCGCGACGCTGCGCCAGCAGATTTCCTATCTCAGCCGCTGACGCCCATGACACGCTCCCTGCTCTCCGTTGCCGTCGTTCTGCTCTGGCTGCTCCTTGCGGCGATCCTCGCGCTGATGGGCCAGCACATGCTGCGCGCCTGCGGTATCGGCCTGTTCGGATACCGGCTTTCCTGGTGCGAGGCATCCATCGCTTCGCCCGGCGCGCTTCAACGGCAGCAGGGATTGAGCGTGGAACTGGCGGCGCTGGAGCGGCAGTATCGGGCGCTGCCCCTCTGCCGCGCAGACGTGCCACAAGGGGGTTCAGGATCCGCCCCCATGAGCCCCGCGCCGATTGGCAAGCCGCCGGCAGCTCCCGGCGGCGCAACGGCCGAACCGGCGAGCCGGCCGGGCGCGGGCGGTGACGGTTCAGTTGCGCGGACACCGGCGCCTCCGATTTCGCCTGGGTCTGCATTGGTGCCGGGCGCCGGGACGGGATCGGCTGCTGGAGTGGGGCCAGCCGCACCGAGCAATCCGCCGGGCGATGGGCCTGGCGGAGGCCAGGGTAACGGTCAAGGCAGCCCGGATGGCGCCTCGCAAGCGCCCGCGGTCACCGATCCTGCCGCCCAGAGCGCTGGTAATGACGCCTGCCAGCCCAACGCGCAAAACCAACCCGGTCCGGTGCTCCTGGCCATCGACCATTCAAGGAGCATGGCCCTTCCCGTCGATATGGATGACAGCGTCGCGGTAGATCTCGAAGCGTTGATGGACCAGAAGACGCCGGCCGGCTGGGCGGCAGAGAAAATCTACGACAGCTATATCGATCAGCCAGGCAAGAAGCGTCTCGACGTGCTCAAGGAGGTCATCACGCGTTCGATCGGCGCCCTGCCATCCGGCAATACCGTTGGCCTCGTTACGTTCGGCGGATGCCAGGGTGTGGTCGATGCAGGGCTCTTCGGCGATGAAAAGCGCGGTGACCTGGTCTCGCAGATACAATCGCTGAAGCCTGTGCCTGCGACGCCCGTCGCGCAGGCTCTCAAGGCGGCACTGGCCCGTGCCAAAGGAAATGGCAATGGCCGGGTTGTTCTGGTCACCGACGGTCGCGACACCTGCGGCGGCGATCCCTGCGCGACGGCGCGCCAAAATGGCGGCGTTCGTGTCGATGTGCTTGCGATCGGCGGCGGGCGGGAGCTTGCCTGTATCGCTGAGGCGACGGGCGGGCAGCTGATTGATGCTGCAGGCGCCACCAATATCGACGAACAGATCAGTCAGCTCATCACGGGAGGCGAGCCATCATGCCACTGATACATCACCTTCTCAAAATCGCGATCATCCTGGGTGGGATTTCCATAGTCGGCCCGACGCCGCCCGTGGCCGCCGAGGATGGCCTCGGCGATCAACTGCAGCCGCTGGTCCTGCGCTACTGCAAGCTGGTCCCCGGAAACTGGCGGCGGACCGTCGCCGTTCTCTCGTTGATGCCGCCCGAGAGGCTACAACGCGTGCCGTTGCCCTTCGAGGATGTCGGCATGACGCAGCAATGCGCCGAGACCGTCAGGGACATGATGTGTTCCGCGGAGTACGTCAACGAGCTCGAAGGCTTGCTGAAGGAAGTCTATAAGATACCAGACCTCGACAAGAAAATGCTCACCTGCGGTGCCGTTGGCGGCGTCATTGGCCTCGCACTTGACGGATCAGTCGACGGCGCGATGAAAAGAGGGGGCCAGGCCATGGGCCTGTGCGGCATCTACTACACCATCAAGTCCATCGGGGGGTGCGAGAAACGGAAGGCAGATCTTTCGAGATTGGTCGGCCAGATCCAGTGGCCTGAGCGGATCGAAAGCCCGGCTCGCTTCGAACTTCAGGCTCTGCAGAAAATCGACCAGAGCGGACTGGAGATGGAGCAGAAGGCGTTGATCTATGCCGAGATCGAAACGCGCTATAAAACCCTGCGCAATCTGCCGAATACGATGGGCGACAGATAGGGTCGCCGCTGCAGGGTGTGGCGGCGATACGCGCGATCCGAATGGCCGTGTTACGGTCCATTCTTCATCGAGAGTGTGAATCAGCATTGACCGCTGACCCCTGAGCTGACGACCATTAAGTACATGAGGTTGCTGGAAATTTTTAGCATGGATGGGGCCGCTATCGGCGCCGATTGTGACCCCACCCAGTATCTATTTTCTATCTGTAGATCAGAGGCTTACACTCATGTCGCGAGGGTCAGCCCTCGGCGCCGATTCACACGAATGGCGCCCTGCCCGCCGGCTGGTATCAGGCCCTCGAGCAGGTGTCGGCGCGCCGCCAGATCGGTTCGAGTGAGGTCGTGCCCGTCGAAATAAAGAAGGTCGAACGCCATGAGGACTGCCTCTCGTGAGATTTTCTTGCGACCGCGGCCACCAAGAGATTGCTGGAGCATGCCGAAGTGCGTGCGGCCGTGATCGTCGAGGACGACCGCCTCGCTATCTAGGATAGCGGTCGAGACAGGAAGTGTTTTCGCTGCGGTCTCTATCAACGGGAAACGATGCGTCCAGTCATGAGCGCCGCGCGTCAGGATCCGGACGCCGGATGGCCCGATGTGGATCGCTAGGCGGTACCTATCCCATTTCACTTCGAAAGCCCATTGCTGTCCTTTCGGCGGCCGCTTCTTGATGAGCGCCAGGCAGGGCTCCACGCGCGCCGGCATTGGATCGAGCGGGAGCTGCGGCTGGGTGGGATCGCGCCGCCGGCGTGGCAGACTGAGGAGTGGTTCTTCGGTTCGGCGGAGTAGTGTCTTGGAAGGCTTACGTGGCTTTGTCATGCGAGGATTTCATCGGCCACGCCTAAAAGATCAATTGACCCACATTGATTATCGACTCATCTGACGACGTGAACATAATAAGAACATCGGCGAGGCGGCCGCCGATCTGAAAACAGATCGAATTAAGCTCTGCAAGGAGAATGAGAACGTGCGCCTGCCACTAGCCCAAGCCCCGAAGACCGATTTCGAGTGGGAGGTAGAAGCCGTCTTGGCTTAGCACGATGAAGATCCTCGCGCAGGGATGCGCAGATGAGATCGGTGCCATCAACCGCTACTGCACTGAGACGACGAAATGGCAATCACGCAGCACGCACCCCCTCGATCGAGCCGCCCGAGCTGACTATGCCCGAAATGAATATCTCGAAGAAGCTGTCGCGATGGTCCCTGGAAGAGGCGCGGCAGGTGGGGCGTATACTGATTGTCCGATGTGGGCTTTGCAATATTACGCGCCGCTTCCTGCCGGACGACATTCTTAAGCTCCGCAGGAATACCACCTTGAGCCGCCTGAGATTTGTCTGCCAAGAATGCAACGAGAGTGCGTACATCGACGTGAACGTCTATTACCCGTCATCTTGGGACGTCGGAAGGCTTCCGATCCGACGCCTCGCTGGTTATGCGAGACGTTAGGAATCCTATTTGGCGAGACGAAACCCTTTAGCAGCCAGCCGGGACACGTGGACACCAAGGGAGGGAAATGTGTGTAATCTACATCGGATGCTGAGCAACCAAGAGGCCATCCGCTCGATCACAAGGGCGATGATTGACAGCACCGGCAATATGGAACCCATCACCGAAATCTGGCCCGACTATATGGCGCCAATCGTCCGCAACACGCCGGCCGGCCGTGAGCTTACCAACGTGCGATGGGGTCTGCCGAGTTCGTCTCAGGCGATATACCAGGCCGCGGCGAAGCGGGCCGACGGACTCCGGAAGAAGAGCAAGGAGGTGGACATCCAGCAGCTCCTGAAAATGGAGCCGGATGGTGGCACCACGAACGTCCGCAATGTCGAGAGTAAACATTGGAAGCGCTGGCAGAGCGTCGAGTTTCGCTGTGTCGTGCCAGTCACGTCGTTTGCAGAGCCGGACCCCGCGAATAAGCCCGAAGGCGGCCGGACGCCCAACGCCTGGTTCGCTGCGGATCCAAGCTGTCCGCTGATGTTTTTTGCCGGCATTTGGGTGCCGCAGTGGGAGAGCGTCAGGAAGGTCAAGGAGGGGCTGACGGTGAATGGCCTCTACGGGTTCCTGACCACGGAACCAAACGGGATCGTTCAGCCAGTCCACCAGAAGGCCATGCCGGTTATCCTTACCACCTCTGATGAGGTCAAGACATGGCTGACAGCGCCGTGGGAAGAGGCTCGCAAGCCGCAACGGCCATTGCGCGATGATCAGTTGATCCTTCTGCAGCCTGAGCCGGTGGCCGCATGAGCATCACGAGCCATTCAACTCGCCCGGCGCCAACCTGCTCTTTGAGCACTACTGCGAAGAGCCTGGGTGCAAGAAATGGGGAGGCTTCGGCAACAGCCCGTCACCTTCGGTCCCGGCTCGTTGGTGGTGCTGGGAGCACTTTCCGCAAAAGACTTATGAGCAGGAACAGACGCTGAGACGGAAGCTCGGGGCCGCGGAGAGCGAGGAGACGACGCAATGATTGCCGGAGTGAACGCCCGCGGAATGCGACTGCTGGAAAAGGCGCTTCGATCGTATCTCGTCAGGCGCGGCGACTGTTAACTTTGATGTTGAAAAAGAGTTCCCGCGGTTGCAGGGCAATCGACTTCTCGTCGTGCGCGTGGTTTACTAGAAGCTGTAAATACATCCGGGGAATCAACTTATGAAGTTCGTTAAAATCGCTCTAGCAGCGACTGTATTCGCTTTGTCAGCAACAAGCGCTTTTGCGCACGGTGGCGGGCTCGATGGAAACGGTTGCCATACCAACCACAAGACCGGCGGCTATCACTGCCATTGATCTGCTGACCACTGGAGGAAATCTATCGCATTTGTCTCAGAAAGAAAGGCTGCCCGCGCAGGCGGCCTTTCCTATTTCTGAATCGATGAAAGTTTCGATCAGCAGCGGCGTTGATGATCGTGGGGACACCGATCAATGATTGCCAGCCCAATCATCTGCGCGTCCCGTCGTCGACGGGGACACTGTAAAATGCATGCGGCTACTTGGCGAAGGGATTCCGTTCATCTCTGGCATAGACGCGCCGGAGATCGGGAGCCGCGCGAAGTGCCTCAAGGAACGGAAGCTGGCGCTGATCGCCAAGGGGAGGCGGAAAGAGCTTTTGGCTGAAAAGGGATTGCGGGTGGTGTTAAGCTCGGTGGACAACACACCAACGCACCGGCCGCTCATAAACATCTACCGCACGAACGGTGAAGAAATCGGCAAAAAGCTGCTCCGGGATGGATTCGCGGGAACATGGAGCCCGAACCGGCGCAACGATTGGTGTGAATTGCGATAAAGATAGAGCAGCCGCCCAACGCACAGGAGATCAAATGCTTGGGGTTAGGCAAATGTTCGCTGAACGGCCAAGCTAATGATACAAAATATCACCTGCTGTTGTAATTCAATTATTAATGCAAAAATAACCAAATGTTACCGCATCTTGGAGTCTCAAGTGCCGTAGCAAAGGTGTGGAAGACAATCAAAATTAATATTTTATTGCAGAAATTAGATAGTCAGCGGAAAATTATCTCAGCAGACCGATAAGGCCTCTTGCTCACTAAGCACCCCTTTACTGCCCCCGCTTTTCGTAGTTTTTCTACTAACAGGTTAAACTCGCACCGCGGAACTTTTCTTGATTTTCTACGTTAAGGCTGCGTGGATGTGCTTGTCTTGGGCAGTCCGCGTTTGTCAGACTTTAGCCCCGCGAGATCGCGGGCTTTTTTGCGAAAGTAGGACGGCTCCCAGGTACTACGGATCGTACGCTCTGATTTCCCAGTGCGATCGACCGCTGTCTTAAGTGCGACAATGTCCGGCCGCCGCATGAGGATTGGAGCGGCGCGGCTGCTATCTTCGTTGGCTTGAAGGTCGCGAGCTTCATCGACGTTCATCATGCCGCCTTCCTCAAAGGATGTTCGATGCCATGCCGTCGCCCCGATTTGAGTGCGACAACGAATGTTCGTCGCGGTTCTTTCATTCGTATGCAATCTTAAATCGTAGCCAAGCCTACAAAACGTCGAATCGCGCGAGCATCTTTTTCAACTGAACGTTTTGCAGATAAAGCTTTGTCGTCAGCATGCTTCTCAGCTGTTTGATTTCCTCGTCAAGGCTTGCCACTTCATCGAAGAAAGCATCCCCGGAAGAGGACGATTTGATGCTTTGACCTTCATTTGTGGCGATTGCCCCTTGCGCGACCACGCCGGCATTAACTCTCTTTGCCCGTTCGCGACGATTGGTCCGCGGTTTTCTTTGAGACTTCGTATTTGGCCCGCTATACGCTACCAACGCGCCCGCCTCGGCATCCGAACGACGGGCTGCACTCTCTGCGGGCGTTTGAGCCTCTTCAGCATCAACCGGGGGACCTGGCGCCCGCACGAAGTCGGGATCGCCTTCCGGTTTTTTCGATGCCACTGACACCTGAGCAGCGGAGACGCTCTCGTCACGATCAGGTATGCCGGAAGCTGCCGTTGAATCAGACGCAGGTATTGAAGTTTGATCCGCTTTGCTTTCGATCGCCTCGGGATCAATGGCATGCCCAATCGAACTTTCTTGCACCTTTGCCGGTCGTGGCCGCGACGCCAATTGAACAAGGAATTTCCACGGTGTCTTCATAGTGTTCTCACCTTGAGCAACCTGGACTGCGACCCTGCCGCAGCGATTATATCCTCACACGCCAATTCAACCGTGCCCACGAGCCGGGCTCGGCAATCTCTCCCCTACTGAAAAAACAGCGGCTGAGGGCGTTCCACGACCCCGTTTGGGTCGCTCGTTAATCATCCAGCCCGAGACGCTTGCGAAGCTCGGTATTTTCCTGACGCAACTTGTCGGCCAGAAGCTTGCGAAGTCTTTTATTCTCTTCCTCCAACTGGATCAGATCTTCGATCTCATCGAGAACAGGAGCAGATGCTCTTGCCAGTTGCTCAACCGGCTTCGCCGTCTTGGTTCTGCCGGCGCTGTTGAGTGTGCTCCTACCGTCTGGGACCTTTGTTTCGATGGACTTTGGCTTCCTTCCCCGACCGCGTCTGCCAGGTTTTGCGGGATTTGCAGGTGGCAGTACCGCCGCCTCTGATACGGCCGGAGCCGGTTCGCCAACTGCCTTTGACCGCCGTGGCGCACGCTGCTTCTTGGGCTCCGGTGTTTTTGCCGGGACAACCGCCTGCACGGCCTCAGCATGAGGGCCTGTATTCTCTTGAGCCATCGGTCATCTCCTCTGTAGCCAAATCTGTTTTCGACTGAGCGCAAGACGGAGTCAACAGCGGCGCTGCGGGTCATTGAAAGTGTTGCACCCAATGTGAGCGCAGAATTTGAAGGCCGCTGGAAAAGCTGAGAAAGCTCTATGGCAAAGGTGACTTGAACCACAAACCGTTGGATTCGGTCTGTTCGGCAGCATAACACCGATTCATGGAACTCTTTGTTTTCGAAAATACGTCAGGGAAGCAGATAAATTCGCCTTGCGGCCAATCCCGCCCAGGCCTTCCACG
Source organism: Rhizobium aouanii (assembly GCF_037002925.1). Classification (NCBI taxonomy): domain Bacteria; kingdom Pseudomonadati; phylum Pseudomonadota; class Alphaproteobacteria; order Hyphomicrobiales; family Rhizobiaceae; genus Rhizobium; species Rhizobium aouanii. The sequence goes on along the minus strand of NZ_JBAMYD010000026.1, from coordinate 38,479 downwards.
AGCACCTTGATCGCCTTGCGCTTCAATTCGGATTCGACCTGAACGTCAACGGTCCCTGCCCGTTTGTGACTGACACCTGAACCCTCGGGAAGGTGAGCCCGAGATCCGATCTCAGCCTGGTGCGCACCGCCATTCTGATCGCCTGATCCTCTCGGGGCAATGCGGTCGTCGGTGCCTCGGCAATGACGCGCAGAATATCCCTTCGGCTCATGATGCCGACGAGACGTCCCTGTTCGACGATCGGCAGCCGTTTGATACGATGCGCCTGCAGGCTTTCGGCGATATCGGAGACTTCGCTGTCCGGCCGCGCGACGATCACCTCTTGCGACATTACATCTGCGACGCACCATCCGTTGCTGCAGATGTAGCGTTCGAGATCGATCTCGGAGATAAGCTCCGGTGCGCGTGTGGAGTGGGGTGTAAGCCGGACCTCCCGACGCATAAGCAGGTCGCCCTCGGTGACCATGCCGCAAACGCAGCCCTGATCATCGATCACGGGAAGCCCGCTGATCTGGTTCCGCAATATCATCGCGACCGCATGGCGCACGCTGACCGCCAGACTGACCGAAACCACTTTCGTGGTCACTATGTCCATTGCCTGCATCGCCGGCGCCTCACTGCTTACCGTTATCGTTGGGATAATGCTAGAGAAAAGCCGATAGCGCCGCTTTGATCTTCGTCAATCTTGCTGATCGGTGGTTGGCTTTCATGCCCGTCGACCGAAGAATGGCCTCCAAACTGGCGCCTTCTTTCCGGTGAGGACCGCAGTGGTCCCCTGCCCGCGATGATCATGGGGTCGCCTTCGCCTCCTGCCCTTACCTTCCTGCCACAGACCCTGCTGTTTCAGCCTGTCGGCCACATCCTTCGGCATATAGGTCTCGTCATGCTTGGCAAGCACGGTATCGGCGACAAAGACATTCGTTCCCGGCGTAAACACCCTGGCCCTCGCGAAAAAGATCGGGAAGGATGCCGGTATATTTGACCCTCACGGCATAGGCGCTGCCGTCGGTGACTGCAAATTCCACCGTCGAGCCGGTGCCGCGCACGACGCTACCCTCGCCGACCAGGCCGCTAAACCGGATGCGGGTTTCCGGCGCCACAGGCGTCTGTGCCAGATCGGCCGGCATGTAGAAATAGGCCACCGACTGGCTGAAGGCGAAATCAAAAAATCACCGCGGCAATGATGAAACTCATCCCGCCCGCGATCATCGCAAGGCTCTTCTGCTTGCGCGTCATCTCCGATCTCCTGCGGCTGTCATGTCAGGCTCCCACCCAGAAATGGTCAGCAGAACGCCTCCATTGCGCCCGAGTTGGTTCGTCTCGATTTCCGTGTCGAGTTCGAGAACTGGTCTCGGAGGCAAGCGATGACGGCCGGAGCTATGGCTGCGAAACAATCCAGATAACCATGACGTCCAGGTGCCTTTTGCCCTGAACATAGTGGAGCGGGCGATCGCCACATTGACGGGGGTCAAATTACGGCGCGCTTTGCCAGCTTGTTCCCGACGCGTTAGACTAGCATGCCTTCCGCAACAGATCGACGCTGCCGACCAGTACGGTCCTGCCTCTGACTTCAACCCCTGCAGGTACAAGCGCGGCGAACGCCCGCGAAAGGGCTTCGGGTGCAAGCCCCAGTTTGCCGGCCAGAATTCTCTTCCGGTACGGCAGGCGAAACGTGACATGTGAGGCCGACGCCGGGCATCGGCTCACGAGATAATTTGCCACACGCTGCGTGGCCGTGTGCAGCCGGTCTCCCGCAATGCAATCCATCGCGCCGAGCAGATGCCGGGTCATGATCCGCATGCCGTTGCGATGCATGACGGGATACTGGTCGGCGAGCGTCCGCAAGTCCGAAAGCTCGAACAACGCCACCTCCGCACCGTCGGCGGACCACGCGCTGTAGGCATAGGCGCCGCCGCCAGACAGAAGATACTCGCCGAAGGTGTCGCCCGGCTCGCAAACACAGATATCTGCCTCGCGCCCGCCGGATTCCGATTTCGAAAGCCGGACGAACCCGTTCATCACACGATAGACGAACGCCGCTGGCTGACCTTCGGCGACGATCCGCTCATCCGGCGCGAATGTTTGAAACTGAGCCGCGGCGGCGAGTTCCTCTACCGTCACCTGGTTGACGCCGTCGAATAGGTCAGACCGCAAAAGTATGGGATTTTTCGCAAGCAATCGATCTTCCTTTTAGCCAATATGCGGTTCAAGAATTGCGGTCGGTTTCGTCGTCGACGAGGATTCGCCAGGCGGCGCCTTCAAGGTCGTCGTATTGGCCGCACTTCAGCGACCAGAGGAATGCCAGAAGGCCCATTCCCCCCATCAGCAGCGCGATCGGTATCAGATAGATCAGCATGTTCATGCGGTTTTCACCTCCTCGCCGGCTCCCGCCTTGGTCGGCATTGGGGAATGCTCGCCGACACCATTCAACCGCAGCGCGTTCGTCACGACGATGATCGACGACGTTGACATGGCCACCGCTGCTATCAGCGGCGTCGCCAGTCCGGCGATCGCGATCGGGACTGCCAGCATGTTGTAACCGATGGCGAGAACGAAGTTTTGCCGGATAAGACTGGCGGATCTTCGCGCAACGGCGATCGCGTCCGGAACGGCATCCAGCCGCTCCTTGAAAAAGACGAGGTCGGCGGCCTGCCTGCCGATGTCGGATGCCGTGGCGGGCGCCATTGAGACATGCGCGGCGGCAAGCGCCGGAGCATCGTTGATCCCGTCGCCGACCATGAGCACGCGGTGGCCCTCGCCGCTCAGTCGCTGGCATTCCTCGACCTTCTGCTTCGGCGCCAGGGCGCCCAGAGCCGTGTGGATACCGAGAGCCCGCGCCGTGCTGTCGACAACGGATTGCCTGTCGCCGGACATCATCAGCGTTTCACGGCCAGCCGCTGTGAGCGCCCGGACAGCCTCGGCGGCGCCCGGGCGCAGCGTGTCGTCAAAGAGGAAACGTGCGAGAACGGCGCCGTTTCTGGACAGGACCACTTCCGAAAATGGATCGCCGCCCGTGCCGAGCGCGAGGCCGCTCCCGGAGGCAAAGACCCGGCCGCCCAGCCGATAGACACCCGTCCCGTTCCTGGCCTCCATTCCCCCGCCGGGGATTTCCGTGACCTCATCGAAGGAGAGTGAGGAAACAAGCTCCAGATCCCGCACCAGAGCCTCAGAAAGAGGATGCCGTGAATGCGCGGCCAATGCGCAGGCGATCGCGGTGTTACCCGCGTCGATCGCTTCGGCCTTGACGAGGCGGGGCCGGCCCATCGTCAGCGTGCCGGTCTTGTCGAAGGCCACGATATCGACCTCGGCCAGCCTTTCGAGCGCCGAACCGTCCTTGACCATGATACCCTTACGGAAAAGCTCACCCGCAGCGACCACCTGGACCACAGGTACGGCAAGGCCCATCGCGCAGGGGCATGTGATGATCAGCACCGCCACCGCGACTAGCATGGCCTGTTTCCAGTCACCGCCGACCAAGCCCCAGGCGAGGAAGGAGACCAGCGCCAACAGGTGCACGGCCGGGGAATAAAGTGCTGCGGCGCGATCGGCGACCCGGCGATAGCGAGCCCTGCCGCCCTCGGCGGCTTCCATCAGGCCAATGATTTCCGATAGAAGCGAATCCCTCGCCACTTTCGTCGCGCGCAGGACGAGCGGGCCGGTCAGGTTTATCGCACCCGAATTCACCGCGCTGCCTGAGGCGACGGCGACCGGACTGCTTTCGCCGGTGACGATGGAAAGGTCCACGTCGCTCTCGCCGCTGACGATCATACCGTCGACGGGGATACGTTCGCCCGCCGCGATTGATATGTCATCTCCAACCGCGATCTCCTCTACCGGAACGTAGCGGCGCGATCCGTCCGGCATCATCAACAGAGCCCCGCGCGGGGCCAGTCTGGCAAGGCCGTTGATCGCCGCGCGTGCCCTTTCCCGCATCACGTGATCGAGGGTTCTGCCGATCAGCAGGAAGAACAGCAGGGAAACCGAAGCGTCGAACCACGCATGTTCGCCGTGGTGCACGGTCTCCCACAGGGACACGGCATAGGAGAGCGTCACCGCAAGCGAGATCGGAACGTCCATGTTGGTACGCCCGCGCTTGAGCGCGTTCCAGGCCGACTTGAAGAAGAAGCGTCCCGCATAGACCAGCGCGGGGGCCGCGATCATCGCCGAGATCCAGTGAAACATGTCACGCGTCGCCGCATCGGCGCCCGACCAGACCGAGACCGATAGCAGCATGATGTTGGCAGCTGCAAAACCCGAAACGCCGATCGCCAGCAGTAGCTGGTTCCTGATCCTGTCGTTTTCAGGTGCCGTCGGCGTGAAAAGATGCGCACGGTATCCGGCCGCATTGATGGCCGCGAGGATTTCGGAGGGATCGGTCGCCTGCTTGTCGATATCCTCCTGGTAGACGCAGCTAACCCTGCGGGCGGTCAGATTGACCCGGGCTTGCCTGACGAAGGGGAGCGCCGACAGTGCCTTTTCGATGTTGGATATGCAGCCGCCGCAGTGGACGTCCGGTACGCTGACGTCGAGCTGGCGCAATCCGGCCTCGAGCGGATGGCTGGCAAGACGGACTTCATCGGCGCTGGCGGATGTGGCGCTGAGGGCGAGCACGCTTTGCGTATCCATGGAGCAGCAGGTCATTGGCCAAACTCCGCAGTATCGACGCGCTTGGCCTCATGCATGACGACCGCGTCGTTCCTTCTCGATACGGCCTCGATGATCCAGTCGCCGCCGGCGATCTCGTGATCGGCTTCGAACTGCCCCTCGCCCGTCTTCCGCAGCTCGAGGCGGAAATCCTCATGATCGCCGACCGGCCGTTTGAAATTCAGCGTGACATCGTCGATGATCGCAGGCGCGCCCTTCCCGTCATGAATATTGTAGCGGATCTCGCGGCCGTTGACGGAGAGAGCGCCCTCGATGCCCGAGGCGGCCATCGTCTTCATCGCTGCCGCCTTGCCGTTGAATTCCTGGCTGGCCACATAGGTGTTTTCCACGACCAGGCCGCTCCAGCTGGATGAGGCATAGACGGCCATGGTGATGTTGACGGCGATCACGACCGCGAAAAACGCCGAGATCGTAAGCAGCATGTGCCGGCCGGTAAAACCTTGAGCGGAAGCTTTCATTTCACGTCTCCCGGTGCGTTGAACGCCGCGCGATAGGTCGCCCGGTCAAAATGGCCCGTGTCTTCGATGACGAAGAGGAATTCATTGATCTTGGATCCGTCGGGCCTGCGCGTGACGAAGACCTTGAGCGTCGTGGCCGCGTCGGGTTCGGCATTGACGGTGAAGCTGCGGCCATCCTGCCGGCCGAATTCGGGTATGCGCATCGTGCCGCCCTCCAGTCCGACCAAGGTAATGGTCACGTCCCGCGGCATCGGCACCATGTTGAGGACGCGAAGCGTGTAGCCGTTACGGATGGAGCCGTCGCTTTCCAGAACATATTGAGGGTTGCGGTCGTGGACGACGTTGAGTTCGAGCCGTTCGCGCAATGCGAGATGGACGACCATGGCGATGCCGATCAATGCCCAGACGACGGCGTAGAAGACGATTCTCGGACGAATGATGATGCGCCAGTCGAAATGCCGGACTGCCGGAACGAAGCTGCAATCGGCGTTCCGGACATTGGACGGCTGGATGGCTGACCGCCCTCCGTCCGTCGCAAGCAACATGTTGCTCGAATATTCGCTGAGCGTCGCATAGGCGATCAGGCCGCGAGGTTTTCCGATTTTGTCCATGACGCCGTCACAGGCATCGATACAGAGCGCGCAGGTGATGCACTCCATCTGCTGTCCGTCACGAATGTCGATTCCCATCGGACAGACCGCGACGCAGGCATTGCAATCCACGCAATCGCCGACCGGTAGGCCCACGGCCCGGGCTTTCTTGGCGTGGCGCGACCGCTGTTCGCCCCGCCAGTCGTTGTAGGTGACAACCAGCGAATTTTCGTCGAGCATCGCGCCCTGGATGCGCGGCCAGGGACACATGTAGGTGCAGACCTGCTCGCGCATCAGCCCGCCGAGCACATAGGTCGTGGCGGTCAGGATGGCGATCGTCGCATAGGCGGCTGCAGGAGCGCTGCCGGAAAATAGCGAAGCCGCCAGGCTCGGCGCATCGGCGAAATAGAAGATCCACGCCCCGCCGGTGGTAACGCCGATCAGCAGCCAGATCGCATGCTTGATCACGCGCCTCCTGAGCTTGTCGAGGGTGATGGGGCCGGCGTCGAGCTTCATCCGCGCGTTCCGGTCGCCTTCGATGGCGCGTTCGACGACGAGAAAGAGATCGACCCAGACGGTCTGTGGACAGGCGTAGCCGCACCAGGCGCGGCCGACCGCGGCGGTGACCAGAAAGAGGCCGAAGCCCGCCATAACGAGCAGGCCCGCAACGTAGTAAAATTCCTGCGGCCAGATCTCGATGAAGAAAAAGAAGAAGCGCCGCGAGGAGAGGTCGACGAGGATTGCCTGATCGGGCGCGTTGGGACCGCGGTCCCAACGGATCCACGGCGCCAAGTAATAAATGCCGATTGTGATCAGCATCACGATCCATTTGAGCCGGCGGAATCGGCCTTCTGCGCGCTTTGGAAAAATCTTCTTGCGTGGCGCATAGAGAGGTTGTCGGTTGCGCCGGGTGTTGACCGGCTCGACGCTGGCGCGTTCGATGTCGTTTGGATCGGAGGCGGTATAGAGATTCATGGGACCTGTCCGGTTTTCAGCCGCTCTTGTCCCATCTCGGGCGCAGCTGTTCCTTGATGCAGATCAAGAAGCGATGCTTCCCGGACAAGGAAAAGGCCACGCCCCGGAGAGTGGGCGTGGCCTGGAGGAACTGCGGGGGAGAAACACCGCGGGGACGTCCTCCACAATTGCAATTAGCGGCTCGTCTGTTTGTGGTCTTTGAGGCAGGTCAAACTTACGATTGAATTGCCGATCTTTGCCGGGTCTTCCTGCTCGGAAGATGGCGGCACAGCTTTGGCGCGTGCCGACCCATGCGACCGTATGGTCGCGCGCTGCGTGCCGTAGAGACCGAAAATCGGATCGTGGTCATGAACTGTCATGGCTTTTCCTTACATCCCGCCGCCAAGCGAATGAACGAAAATGGTCAGCTCCTTGACGGTCGTATCGCCCAGGCGCCCTGTCCAGGCGGGCATGACACCATGCTTGGGAGAGGTTACCTGGCGAATAATGGCGTCTTCACCGCGCGCCTTCAGCCAGATTGCATCGGCGAGATCCGGCGCGCCCATGTCCGCCTTTCCTTTGGCGTCTTCGCCGTGACATGCGGCACAGTTATCGAGGAATACCTGTTTTCCGTCTTCCGCGAGGGTGGGGTCCGGGGGCGTATTGGTCAGCCCCCAAACGTAAGCGGCCGCCTGCCTTGTCTGGGTGGAATCCAGAATTTCTGCAAAGGCCGGCATCTCGGACGCGTGGGTGTCGGTATCAGTGTCGAAGCGTATCCCGTGCGCGATGGTCGTCTGAATGGCGTCCAGATCTCCACCCCACAGCCAATCGTCGTCATTGAGGTTCGGGTATCCGGGACCCCCGCTGGCTCCCGAGCCATGGCATGGCGCACAGTTCACCTTGAATGCGGAAGCGCCGCCAGCGATTGCGAATTCCCGAAGAGTAGGGTCGGAATCGATCTCCTGCACGGTCTTGGCGGCAATCAGATCATGAAACTTTGTCTGGGATACCTTGGCGAGATCGAGATCCTGCTGCAGGTCCGCGCGAGTTGAGTAGCCGAGATAGCCTTTCGTGGCGGACGTGATCATTGGGATGGCCGGATAGGCGATGGCGTACCCGATTGACCACATGATCGTCATGTAGAAGGTCCAGACCCACCAGCGGGGCAGGGGATTGTTGAGCTCGCGAATGCCGTCCCATTCATGTCCGGTCGTCTCGACGCCGCTTAATTCATCGATATGATTTTCCGACATCTCAATCATCCTTCAAGGGAATATCGGCGGCTTCCTTCGCCGTCTGCTTGCTGCCTGGGCGAAGGGTGAACACGACAGCGCCGACGAAGAATGCCACCATTGCCAGGAGGCCCCAGCTGTCGGCGAAGTGTCTCATTGCAGTGTAGGTTTCCATAGATCACCTCAACGGTAACCGGTCGCGTCGTCATAGTTCGAGAAATCGACCAGCGTTCCAAGCATCTGCAGGTAGGACACCAGGGCGTCCATTTCGGTCAGCCTGGCCGGATCGCCGTCGAAATCGCCGACCTTCGCCTTCGGATAGCGTTCAAGCAGGTTCGCCGTGTGCGCATTCGGATCGGCCTGAGCCCTCATGTCGGCCTCCGCATTCGCCAGCATGTCGTCACTGTAGGGCACACCCACGTCTTCGTTGGCCTTGAGGTCCATCCCGACATCCTTGACCGTTACTTCCCGTTCCTTGAGGAAGGCGTAGCTCGGCATGATCGATTCCGGCACCACGGCCCGCGGATTTGCGAGATGCTGAACATGCCATTCGTTCGAGTAACGTCCACCGACTCGTGCCAGGTCCGGCCCGGTCCGTTTGGATCCCCACTGGAACGGATGGTCGTACATTGATTCCGCGGCGAGCGAGTAATGTCCGTAACGTTCGACTTCATCACGGAACGGCCTGATCATCTGGCTGTGGCAGAGATAGCAGCCTTCGCGGATGTAGATGTTTCGCCCCGCCAGCTCAAGCGGCGTATATGGCCGCATGCCTTCTACCTTTTCGGTCGTGTTCTGCAGGTAGAACAGCGGCGCGATTTCGACGATGCCGCCGATGCTCACGACGAGTAGCGAGCCGACCAGAAGAAGCGCCGCGTTCTTCTCGAGGATTTTATGTTTATCCAGTAGGGACGCCATGTCTCACCTCATTCGGCAGGCTGTGCCTGGGGCACGATAGTGGTCGGGATTGCGGCCTCGTCGCGCAGGCGACCGCGGATCGTCATGAACACGTTCCACGCCATGACGAGACCGCCCGCCAGATAGAGCGCTCCGCCCACCGCACGCAGCAAGTAATAGGGGAACATCGCAGCGACCGTTTCTGCGAAGGAATAGACGAGGAAGCCCTGCGAATTGTACTCGCGCCACATCAGCCCCTGCTGGATGCCGGCAACCCAAAGCACCGCGGCGTAGACCACGATCCCGAGCGTTGCGAGCCAGAAGTGCCAGTTGACCATCCGTAGGCTGTAGAGACGTTCGCGTCCCCATAGCTTCGGCGTCAGATAATAGATCGCACCGAAGGTGATCATTCCCACCCAGCCGAGAGCGCCGGAATGCACGTGGCCGATCGTCCATTCGGTATAGTGACTGAGCGAATTGACGGTTTTCACCGACATCATCGGACCTTCGAAGGTCGACATCCCGTAAAAGGCGATGGCGACGATCATCATACGGATGATCGGATCGGTGCGAATCTTGTCCCAGGCGCCCGAAAGGGTCATGAGACCGTTGATCATGCCGCCCCAGGAGGGCATCCAGAGCATTATCGAGAAAACCATGCCGAGCGTCTGAGCCCAGTCGGGCAATGCCGTGTAGTGCAGATGATGCGGGCCGGCCCAGATGTACATGAAGATCAGCGCCCAGAAGTGGATGATCGAGAGCCGGTATGAATAGACGGGTCGGTTGGCCTGCTTCGGCACGAAGTAGTACATCATGCCGAGGAAGCCGGCGGTGAGAAAGAAGCCGACGGCGTTGTGGCCGTACCACCATTGGGTCAGCGCATCCTGAACGCCCGAGAAGAGAGAATAGCTCTTGGAGCCGAGGAACGAGGCCGGAACCGCAAGATTGTTGACCACGTGCAGCATCGCGATGGTGACGATGAAGCTAAGATAGAACCAGTTTGCCACGTAGATATGCGGTTCTTTGCGCTTCAGGATCGTACCGAGATAGACGCCGAGATAGGCGACCCAGACGATCGTCAGCCACAGGTCGACATACCATTCTGGCTCAGCATATTCACGGGCCTGAGTGATGCCGAGCACATAGCCGGTCGCCGCCATGACGATGAAGAGTTGGTAGCCCCAGAAGACGAACCAGGCCAGGCTGCCGCCGAAGAGGCGGGCGCGGCAGGTGCGCTGCACCACGTAAAAGGACGTCATGATCAGCGCGTTGCCACCGAAAGCGAAGATGACCGCCGACGTGTGAACGGGCCGCAGCCTTCCAAAATTGAGATAGGGGGCGATGTTGAGGTCAGGAAAAGCCAGCTGCAGCGCAATGACGACACCGACGAGGAAGCCAACCACACCCCAGAAGACCGTGGCGATCAGACCGTAGCGTATCACTTCGTCGAAATAACTCGATATGTCGACTCTGCGCTGTTGGCCCGCCGGTGAAAACTCGACGTTCCTGACAAGCAGCAGCGTTCCCGCAACGAGGCAGAGGCAAAGTATGCCCATATGGGCCGCAAAGAGATGATCGTGCGCGAATGCGGCGCCGAGCATCGCTAGATACGCCGCGACCGCGAGCACCACCGTTTCCGTCGTGTAATTCATGATGTCGTCCCCAGTGCAAAGACGACCGCCCCGGGGCCGGCTTTCTCTTTCTGCGAGGCAGGACTGTCACGAAGCCGGCAACGGCTCCTTGATCTACATCAACAAGCAGACCCCAAGCCGCGGACGAACCGCCGCCGTTACACACTGTTACAATCTTTCACTCTTTGGCACCGTCCGCTCATTCGCGTGTGACGCATGAGCTTTCTACTGTACCCATCGCCACAAGGGGACACGACGATACTGATGCAGAACAACCATCCGTTCGACAATGCCGAGAGAACCGGTGAAGCCATTCACGCCGGCCAACCGCTTTCGTCGCTTTTCCTTGTCTCAGCGGCGGAATCCGTCACAGCCGGCAAGGCGATTTGCTGGGAAGGCGACAAGGCGCAACATCTCTTCCAAGTGGAAGAAGGTGTCGTTCGCCTGCATCGCATCATCGGCGAAGGTCGCCGCGTGATCACCGCGTTTCATTTCGCCGGCGATCTCATCGGCGCCTCGTTGCAAAAGGATTTCATTTTCACGGCGGAGGCCGTCACCGAATGCAAGATCCGCCGCATCTCGCGCAAGAGTTTCCACGAAGAAGTCGCTCGTTCGGAGGCGCTCGGCCCGGCCTATATCTCGCTGCTTTGCCAGGAGGCGGCCGCAGCGAATGAACAGATGGTGCTGTTGTCGAAAAAGAATGCCGAGGAACGTCTCTGCAGCTTCATCGCCAAGCTTGCATCGCGTCGCAACCCGCGGCCGCGCCAGGGCCTGGTGCGCGTCCCCATGAACCGCCAGGACATTGCCGACCATCTCGGCCTGACCATCGAGACCGTGTCTCGCACGATCACGAAACTCGCATCGCGCAACATCATTATTCCCGAGGGCAGGCACGAACTGCGAATCGTCAATCTCGCCCGGCTGATACAGTTGTCCGGCGACGCTGATGATTTTTCTGACGATTCCTGTCATAGGGTCAACCTGCACTGATGCAACAAGCCGCGGGATCGACATTCATGCCTCACCGCCTCGTGTCACCGAGAACCGCATCGCCGCAGGAGCTGGATGCCATGGTGCACGTGCTCGACGGAGCAGATATCCTGGTCCACCGTTTCGACGGAACGATCACGCATTGGTCCATCGGCTGCGAGAACATGTATGGCTGGGCCAGGGAGGAGGCCGTGGGCGAAAAGATTGACGAACTACTGGCGACGAAGTTTCCCGTACCAGCGGAAAACATCCGCGAGCAGCTGAGATCGCGCGGCTTCTGGCAGGGCGAGATCATTCATCGCCACAAGAGCGGCCATGATATTCATGTCGCGTCCCGCTGCGTGCTGGTCAATTTGCCGGATCGCGACCTCGCCGTCATCCAGACGAATAGTGATGTCAGCGCGTTGAGGCGGGCTCAGGAGGCGGTCAAATCGCGTGAGGCGCATCTCAGTTCGATTCTCGATATCGTGCCGGATGCAATGGTGGTGATCGATCATAAGGGAACGGTGCTGTCGTTCAGCAAAGCTGCCGAAAAACTGTTCGGAATGCAGGCGGATCAGATCTGCGGCCGTAACGTCAGCAACCTGATGCCGAACCCCTACCGCGACGCTCACGACGGCTATATCGGCCACTATATCGAAACCGGCGAGAAGCGCATCATCGGCTACGGGCGCGTCGTGACCGGACAGCGGGCTGACGGTTCACAATTCCCCATGGAATTGCATGTCGGCGAGGCGACCGCCAACGGCGAGCGGATTTTCACCGGCTTCGTCCGGGACCTGACGAGCCGTTTCAAGATCGAGGAGGATCTCCGCCAGGCGCAGAAGATGGAGGCGATCGGGCAGCTGACCGGAGGCATCGCGCACGACTTCAACAATCTCCTCACCGTCATCAGCGGCAATCTCGAAATGATCGAGTATAAGCTGCCGCCCGGCAATCTTCGTGAAATCCTCGGCGAAGCCCAGTCAGCGGCGGCGGACGGGGCCATTCTCACAGGTCAACTGCTGGCTTTTGGCCGGCGGCAGCCTTTGAACCCCAAACAGGCGGATCTTGGCCAACTCGTGAGCGGCTTCTCGGATCTGCTCAGGCGGACGCTCAGTGAAGATATAAAGCTTTCGACCGTCATCGACGGATCGGGCATGAATGTCCTTGTTGACAGTTCGCAACTTCAGAACGCCATTCTGAACATCGCCTTGAACGCAAGGGACGCGATGCCGAAGGGCGGCAGCCTCACCACAACCATCTCACGGGTACACCTCGATGCCGACTATGCGAAGATGTATCCGGAGGTACGCACCGGCAATTTCGTGCTCATCACGATGACGGATACCGGCATCGGCATGACCGAAGAGGTCAGAAAACGCGCGATGGAACCGTTCTTCACCACAAAGGAAGTCGGTTCGGGCACCGGTCTCGGGCTGAGCATGGTCTATGGCTTCGTGAAGCAATCGGGCGGGCACTTTCAGCTTTACAGCGAGGTTGGACGCGGCACGACCGCCCGAATATATCTACCCGCCATCAACGCTGCGAAGCTCCAAGAGCCTGCGCCGGACCAAGATTCCGGCGAGAACCAGCTGCCGCGCGGAGACGAAGTGGTGCTAGTCGTCGAAGACGACGCCCGAGTCCGCCGCGTCGCCGTCGCCAGGCTGGCTTCGATGGGCTATAAGGTTTGTGAAGTCGAAAACGGCCACCGGGTGCTCGACCTCCTGCAGGAAAACCCTGACGTCGCGCTGTTGTTTACCGATATCGTCATGCCTGGTGGGATGACGGGGGACGAACTCGCGCGCGAGGTTCGCATTTTGCGGCCTGATATCGCCGTGCTCTTCACGTCGGGATATTCCGAGCCCGGTTTGGCCGGCAAAGGCATTGTTCCTGGCGCGCAATGGCTGCGCAAGCCCTATACCGCAAAAGATCTCGCCTTGAAGATTCGCGAACTTCTCAACGCCAAGTGACGCAGCCGTGTCCGGCTTGTTATGATCGACCTTGGCGGAGCCGATAGTGCTGCGTGAAGTCGGTCGTTTCGTCAGTTGATGACGACCAGCGCCTTCTCGCGGACGAGTCCTCGATGCTGATGTTTTCAAGCCGAATTACCAGTTTCTCCATGAGTTTGACGAGTATCAAAGAAACCCGGTCCTGCATGTCTTAGAAGCTATTCACGAGGCCAAACCGGTCCTCGCAGAACAGGAGATATGCGAATGCGTTTGAAGTTCAGTCTGATCGCTGCAACGGCAGTCCTGCTTACTTCGGCAGCGCCGTTGACGGCCGCCGACCATCAGGTTCAGATGCTTAACAAGGGCACGGACGGCGCGATGGTGTTCGAGCCCGGCTTCTTGAAAATCGCACCCGGCGACACCGTGACGTTCGTACCCATCGACAAGAGCCACAACGTCGAGACCTTCAAGGGGCTCATCCCCGATGGCGTTTCCGAGTTCAAGTCCAGGCCGGGCGAGCAGTATCAGGCGAAGTTCGACGTTCCGGGCGCCTATGTGCTGAAGTGCACGCCGCATGTCGGGATGGGCATGGTTGCGCTGATCCAGGTCGGCGACAACCCGGCGAACATCGAGGCGATCAAGATGGCAAAGGTGCCGAACATGGTGCGCAAGAGGTTGGACGCCGACCTGGCGCAGATTACCCAGTAATTAACCGACGGATGCGGTTGGACGCGCTTCGCGGCCATCCCGCACGACGGAGGGCCAAATGCTCAAGCTCATGACAATCGCTTTCGTGGCAGAGAGGACCTGTGGCGGTGGCCGACATGGCAGCGCGCAACCACAATAAATGAGAAATTCTATATTGCTTTACCGAACCGGCAACACGAGATTGAAGATGTGGCCATGTCGTGAAACGGAATGCCGCAACGATCCATTGTGAAGTTCCGCGAACCGTTCAACGATAGACAATCCTATGCCAAGACCGTCTGAGTTTTGGATGCGGTGGCCGGAAACCGCTCGCAGGACATCCCGTCGGTCTTCGACCTGGATACCACATTCTCCCACTCTGACGATGATGTTCGTGAAGTCGGGTGTATGGCGAACCGCATTCTCGATGAGATTGCTAATCTATGGGCATCCTTCAGCCGCGCCCGTCGCGAATGCGCGCGACGTAGCCAGTTTGCGGGTGCGAGTAGCGTCGGCGTATTCCCTCGGGCAGTCGGTAGGCAATATTGCCATCGCTATATCCGACGCCGGAGACGAGTCGCTCGGTCTCCGGCTCGACATACAGGCGGGAAAGCTCCACCACGTTCCAATAGTAGTCGGAAAAAATGACGCCGAGCTGAACCAGCATTGCAAGCATGGCAAAGAACGCGATCCTTCGCGTCAGAATGGCCGTCAGCGTGGGGTTCGACCGGATCAAGCGCGAACCTCACGCAGCATGTAACCGACGCCTCTGACGGTTTCGATGACAGAGTTGGTGGGATATTCCTCCAGTTTCCGCCGCAGCCGTGAGATTGCCAGCTCGACGGCATTGCTGCTGCGTTCATCGCCGAACGCGGAAAATGCGTGTTCCGTCTTGCGCTTCGGGACTACCTTTCCACCATTACGCATCAGCAGTTCGAGCAGTGATTTTTCCGACGGGGCGAGCGCTACCTCTCTGTCGTTGCAGGTGACCTGGCGGGACGTCATATCGAACCGGATCACGGCAAATTCCAATGTCGGCATCGCGACCACGAGCGAGCGGCGCATCAGGGCACGGACGCGCGCGATCAGTTCGCCATTGTTGAAGATAATCGTCCGCCCCGGCGTCCAGTCCGGCGATCCGCTCATCGATTGCTCCACGCGCGGTCAGCACCAGCACCGGAATCTGTTGCCTTGCAAGACGCAGGGATTTCAGCATATCGAGCCCGTCCTCATCAGGCGGGCCGAGATCGAGAAACAGGAGATCGTAGCTTATGCGAGTGTCGTCATCCAGCCGGTCAGCGCAGTTGCCGCGAGAAGCACCATCAGGCTGAGCATCATGACTGATGCCAGAGGATTGTGACCAATGTAACGCTGCTCCGCGCCGTGCATCATGTCGAGTATCTGATCCCTGATTTTACCCGACGCCGGGACAAAATCACCGAACCGCGCATGCTAGGTTCCGACGAAGCCCCAGAGGACGCGCACCACGATCGCAGCAGCGACCACGTAGCCGTTTACGCGGTGCCAATATTTCTCTTCTTCCAGGAGAAAGAGATTGAGGATGCAGGCAGTAACAACGGTCCAATGAAACAGCCTTACGATCGGATCCCAGACCTTGACGGTGCCGCTTGCGGGCTTGGAGGGCCGGAGGCCCTCCTTTTGCAACTGAACGGCCGTCATGATCATTCGCCCTTCTGGACGATTTCGCCGGAAACCGGGTTGAAATAGTCCTCGGCACGATTGCCGTCCTTATCCTTGCCGTAAATTTCGTAGCAGCTTCCGGTTATCTCAAAGGTTTTCACCTTGTAGCCCATCGTGTCGATTTTTACCTTCATAGTGTTCTCAGGCATCCATTTGGACTTCGATTTCTTCGTGTAGCTTGGGCTGACAAGCGCCAGAGCCGGTGTTGCAACCGGGATTGCGAGGGCGGCGATCAGCTTCAATTTCATAGTTCGATCCTTTGCTTTGCCTTCCATCAGGCGACAAGCGACTGGATAGGGGTCGCAAGCTGTCTGTTTGCTGTCGACCAGACCATATTCAGGTTAGCGTCGAGCGGAGACCAAGCCTCATCCGAAGCGACCGACCTAAGGCGATACAAGAGCGTGAGTGGATTGAGAATTTGCGTTGCTCAGGCCTTTTCCATCGGAGAAACCTCGTCCGGCAAACGCGACGCTTGTTCGCGCTCCATCGCCCGCTCGATCAAACTCATGATCTCGCGTTCCGACGTGATGCGCCTGCGTATCGAGCAAAAGAATGAACGCAGCTGATATCCCACGGTTTCCCGGGAGAGCCGGCAGCGCCCCTCGCCCAGAGCTTGCAGGATGACGACTACGTCCTGCGCGGCAGCACGATCAAACAAACGACCCGCCCGCCGGCGTTCCTCCGCCTCGGCCTGCTCTTCGGCGTTCATGATCAGCCCGAGGCCGGATGAGATCAAGTCCTCTTCGAGCCGGTGCGTGGTAAGCAACAGCGACATCAGACCGCTCGAAATACGACCGCATAGGCCTTCTTCGACGTGGCAAGGCAGGAAGTCGGCGATAGCCTGGAGCACGTCGCACCACGACATGAGTTGGTCATAGCAACTTTGCAGTTCCGCGAAACTGTTCGAGATCGAGTTCTTCATCTTATTGCCTCCGGAAGAGCGGGATGATTTCAGCGCAGAACAAGCAATCGGCGCGCCGATCAAGCAGCCTTGCTGTGCTTGCGTCCATAGGAACCGAAGTAAGCGTCAAATGCCGCCGCAACCGCACGGACCATGAACCGTGCGTCCTGCGACACGACGATCCGATCTTCCGAAATCATTGCGACTCCATCGGCCAGGAGTTCGCCGAGCCGCTCGTTTCGTTCGATGAGGAATCCGGCGTCGAAACCCGCTTCCTTGCTCAATTTTCCGAGATCTACTTCGAAATCGCACATAAGGCTCTCGATTATCTTGGCCCGAAGCTTGTCCTCTTCGGTCAGCAGGTATCCCTTGGCTGTCGGCAGGATGCCGGATGCGACCCGCTCTGCGTAGAGGCCGAGCGGCACGTGGTTCTGCATGTAGCCAATCGGCAAGCGCCCAATCGCCGAAGCTCCGAGGCCGATGAGGGTATCGCAGTCATCCGCAGTATAGCCCTGGAAGTTCCTTCTCATCGTGCCGTTGCGCGCAGCGACAGCAAGCTGATCGTCCGGCAAGGCGAAGTGATCAAGCCCGATGCGCACATATCCGGCTCTTTCAAGCTCCTGTGCGATCGCTTCGGCCTGCTCGTTTCGCTGACTTGCATCGGGAAGTGACGTTTCGTCTATGAGACGCTGATGCTTCTTGAAGGCGGGTATGTGGGCATAGCCGAAAACGGCAAAACGGTCCGGACGCAGCTGCGCGGCCAAGCTGACGGTTTCGATGCAGGACTGCACCGTCTGCTTCGGCAGACCGTAAATCAAATCGAAGTTGACGCTGGCGACGCCTGCGGCGCGTAGCCCGGAGACCGCCGTCTCCGTCTGTTCGAACGATTGTATGCGATTGATCGCAGCCTGAACGATCGGGTCGAAGCTCTGGACGCCAAGACTTGCGCGATCGACACCGTTTTCCCCCAGCGTTTCGACCATGGGAAAGGTCAGGGTGCGTGGATCGATTTCAACCGCAATGCACGCGCCGGCCTCGAACCGGAACGCGCTCCGCAGCTTCGCCATGAGGGCGGAAAACTCCCGCAGATTCATGATCGTCGGGGTACCGCCACCGAAATGAACGTTCTTCACGGGAACGTCGTTTCCGGCCGCAAACGAAACGAGTTCGATCTCCTGGCTTATGACATCCAGGTATTTGAGGACCGGGGCGTCCTGCCGGGTGATGGTCGTGTGGCAGCCGCAGTACCAGCACATCGAGCGGCAGAACGGTACGTGGAGATAAACGGAGACGGGCCCCGCCTTTCCAGCGTTTGCCAGTCCCTTTGCATATTCATCCGGGCCCACAGCGGCCGAGAACGCTGGTGCCGTTGGATAGCTCGTATAACGGGGAAGCGGCGCGTTACCATATTTGGTGATCATACAGCCGGACATTGTCGCATCCTTTGTCAAAAGCAGGGATGCTTTATGACCGCCGACCGCGCGAGCTTCCTTGTCCCAGGTCAATGATAGCGTCCGATATGAATTATCTGGATACTTGTCACCACCAAAGTCAGCTCTGCCGAAGTACTGACATCAATAGGAGTTCGTGCCTGTACTAATCGGCATTTGTCGCAAGCACCATCAGTCACCAAACCAACATCGGGTTGGCCTAGATCAAAGTGTTTTCGCGCCGACGTCATAACTTCGAGAGAAACTTCGCAGCACGATGGACGGCAGCGCTTGCCTGGACGGGCGCTTTCTCCGACGCAGTTTTGAGTTGGAGACAGCGAGCAACCGTGTGACGACAGCAGACGACCAGAGCAGATCAATGCCACACGATGTCGTCACCGCCAGCTTCAATGCACAAGATAAGTCGGGACGGATGGAAGTGCATTTGGTGACGACATGAAACCCGTTATTGTCTCACGACGCGCACTGCTATCAATCGCGCCGCCGCCGCGGGCGGCCGAAGCCCGCCTTCTTCAGTACGTCGATACGTTTTGCCAAATCGCGGCGAACCGCCTTGGCGCAAATGAAATAGACGGCGACTTGATTCTGCTCACCGCAATTGATGTCCGTAGATGGCGGCGCGCGTGGGACCCTTGTCCTCTCATTTCGGGATCAGTGGCGACGTCCTCCGGCATCTAAGGGACAAAGCCCCGCTCGTCGCCACCGTATTCGTCGTCGTCGTCGGAGAGGTGCACGAGCGTTCCGCGACCGGCCGAAGCCAAGACTCCTTTATTCGTCAGCTTCGTCATTATCCGCGAAACTGTCTCGATCGTCAGTCAGAGATAGTCGGCAATGTCAAGCCGCGTCATCGGCTCGACGAGGCACTGGACCGGCGATGGTTGGGATTGCGGTGAAGCAGCTTCAATAGAAAGCTGCAGACCTGCTCCTCGGCATTCTTGTGGGACAGGATCGCCATCTGGTCCTGGGCAGCGGCCATTTCGTCGCATAGGCGTGCGAAGGTTTTCCGGCCGCAGCTCCGGCGAATGGCTGACCTCGGGCTCGAAGGCCCTGAGTGAGACGCGCCGGACCTTGGTATCGGCGATGGCTTCGGCGCTATAGAGATAATGGTTCTTCAACGATACGCCGACGATGTCGCCGGTATGCAATGCCGGTGATGACGCGGCGACCGTCGGAGATGATTCTGAAGATGCGCAGGTTTCCCTCGATCACCTCGAAGAGATGCTTGGCAGTGTCGCCCTCTAAGAACAGCGACTGGCCAGCTGCCAGATGTTCAATTGGCTGCTTCCTGAAAAGCCCCTGCAGGCAGTTCGGCCTGGACCCGAGAAGCGCGACGTTGGTGATTTCCCGAGCGGGTAAAATTCTCTTCCCGCAGAATGATCGTCCCTCCGTGCTGTGAATGAGGACAATTGACCTGCTGCTGGTGACACTGCGATGCCACGCGTGTTAAACACGGTGCAATTGGGTAACAGTCTGTAACCAGAATTGGCTCGACGGATGGGCGATGGCAATACTTCAGCATGACGCGCATCTTCTCGTCGTCGACGACGATCCGCGCATTCGTCATATGTTGACGCGCTATTTCCAAGAAGAGGGTTACGCGGTCTCTTCCGCTTCCGACGGGATCGAGATGCGGGTATATCTGCGTCAGCAGAATTTCGATGCCATCCTGCTCGATCTCGTCCTTCCTGGCGGGGCGGACGGCCTTGATCTCGCCCGCGAAATTCGCGCCCAGTCCGATGTCCCGATCATGATGCTGACAGGCCGCGACGATGTGGTCGACCGTATTGTCGGCCTGGAGGTCGGCGCCGACGATTACATTGCCAAACCCTTCCACCTGAGGGAAGTCCACGCACGCTTGAAGTCGGTCCTGCGTCGGCGGCAATCGTCGGTACGCAATGCCGAGTCCGTCAGCGACCAGGTCATCGGTTTCGCGGATTGGAAGCTCAATCTCAATCGCCGCCAGCTTCTCGATCCCGAAGGTGCGGAGGTAGAACTGACGACCGGCGAATTCGATATGCTGACGACCTTTGTGCGCCATGCCGGTAGGGTCCTCAGCCGCGACGCGTTGATGGATTTGACCAGAGGCCGAAACCACGAAGCCTTCGATCGCACGATTGATGCCCAAATCGTCCGGCTACGCCGCAAGATCGAGACCGATCCGAAGAGGCCGCAATTAATCAAGGCCGTGCGCGGCGTGGGCTACGTCTTCACTGCTAAACTGGATTGATATTATCAAAGCCGATAACGGCTCCGCGATCCCGTTTATGGCCGAATGCGGGCTGCTGCGTCGTTCGGCTGCGATCGCTCGATATCATTCGAGCCGCGTCTCTCAAGGCTTCAGCACGGCCGCCCCGCTCAGCCGACCGGCACTTTCCACTGGCGCGACTCGATATCGCTCGAGAAGCTCTGCGAGAGCACGACCAACGGCAACGGCAGCTTGACGCTCTTGAAGGGATCAGACCGCAATGAAAACTGCAGTCAGTATAAGTCCGTTTGCAATAAGGAAGCGGCCGTGGAGCTCCCGCGGACAATCGTTCGCCGGCACGAGTGTGTGCGGAAGCTGAGCAACAAATGAGCCATCGTCCGGAACGATTGTGACCACGGCATCCTCGAAGCCCAACCATTCACGTGTAAGCGGGAACCACGCCTTAAAGATGCTCTCCTTAGCGCTAAAGAGCAGCCGTCCCCAATTGAGGCGTCCGGACGCGTTGTCAATCCAATATCGCTCCTCGACACCCGAAACGAGCGGCAATACGCCTGGGGGCAGCTCCTCGTCGACTTCTGCATCGATTCCAAGCGCAACGTAGTCTTTCTCCAAGGCCACAGCCGCGGCATAGAATCCACCGCAGTGTGTTATGCTGCCCACGATGCCAGTCGGCCAAAGCGGTTCCCGGTGAGGCCCACTTGGGATCGCGCACGGAGGAAAGCCAAGCTTGGACAATGCCGCTCTAGCACAGGTCCGCCCGATCGAGAATTCACGCCTTCTGCTTTTGACTGCGGTGGCGATTGCACTCTCTTCTTCGGCCATCACTTTGACACCGCTACCTTCACTTGCTCGACAAGTCTGCACGGCAACATTTGATGGAAGCAGCGTTTCTATCATCTGCGACTTCCTCGCGCTCTAGCACAAAGTGCTGTTGGGAACCTCATGCAAAATCGCGCTTGCGGCGACGGCGCGTCCCCGCCCATGCCATTTGAACCGGATTCAGCATTAGCAGCTAAGGGTAGGGATGACCCTCTCATTGGATCCGGCTGGGCCAGTTATAATCCAAAGCAGGTCCTAAATGATCTCCACGTTCGCCTCAGCTCTCAGCGTTCACCGCTCATTGGCCGGGAAAGGAGCCTACCTTTGAGATCGCGGAACTGCCTGAGCATTACAAATACAGCCAGCAGCCCAGCCAGCAGCTCAGCAGCTGCCTGGCTGATCAATAGTCCTTTGAAGCCCCAAATATCCGGCAACAGTAGTATGGCTGGTACAAAGAGATATCCTTGCCTTGCGAAGGAAACGACCGCGCTCAGACCTGCTCTCCCGAACGACTGAAGCATGGTTATTACACCGTACTGAACACCAAAGAGCCCGAAAAAGAGATGGAACACGATGCAGGTCGAGACAGCGATTTCAGCCACGTCCTCGCTATCGCTCAAAAGTCGGACGATTGGCCGCGCAAAAATCACAACCACAGCAGAAAAGGTAGCTGAAAATGCAAAGGCCACGGATAGCATGAACTTGGCGGCCTTCTGTGCCCGAGCGAAATCCTGTGCTCCCCAGCTGAAGCCGAGAATCGCCTGGGAGCCTATGCATAGGCCCATGATCGGGAGTGCCCCGATTGTTAACAATCGTGAGGCTATACCCACTGCGGCAATGGAATCGTCGCCGAATGGTGCAGCAGCCCTGTACAAGAGCACGAAAGCAACAGCAGACAACATACCGGTGATGGTTGCGGGAGCTCCAACGGCGGTAATCTGCTTTACGCGGTCGCCCCTCAAAGTGATGTAGGAAGGTCGGACCCGGACAATCCCACGCTGCTTCACGAAATATACGGCGTAGAGGCTGGTGGCGGCGATCTGAGACAACAGTGTTGCGAGCGCCGCGCCGCGAACTTCGAGATCCAGCAAAAAAATTAGGATCGGATCGAGCAGGGCATTCAGCGTAAAAGCCGCAATCATGGTCCACATGCTGAATCGAGTGTTACCCTCGGCCCTCACGATGGACCCGTTGACCATGTTCAACAGCATGAGGGTGTAGCCTAATAGGAGCGTCGATGCGTATTCGAGCGCGGCTGGCATTATTGTCCGACTGGCACCGAGCAAAGCGAGAACGTCGCGCAGCCTGAAAAGCAGAGCGACAGTAATTGCGACTCCGATCGGAGCCGCCACAGCAAGTGCCGAGCTCGCGCCTCGACTCGCCTCCGCTGAATTGCCAGCGCCAAGATTGCGCGACACGAACGAAGCTGTGCCGACACCGATTCCCTGCCCGACTGAGGTGAGCAGGAGTACGATGGGCAAAGTTATGCTGACCGCGGCGATAGCCTGCACACTGAGTGTCCCCACAAAGATTGCATTCACGAACTGCTGAAGTGCATTCAGCGACAAACCAATAATGGAGGGAATGGCGAGCCGCATGATGAGGCGGGAAACCTTGCCGTCCAACAAACTGGTATGCCTTGCCGGTGAAGCCATGCGCTCGCCTTCGCCCTTCATCGGTGGCTCCGACGGCCTCATCCGTTATTGCCCGTTTGATCAAACTCTCGAAATGCATCGACAGTCTGTAGGAGTTCCTCGCGCAAGATTGCGCAGAGGTTGCGGGTCGTTTCGTAATCAACTTGTCGTGGATCGTATCTCACTTCGATGTGGAGTTCGCCCGATTGGTACCCGACGCGAAACCAGAAGAGATAATTCATAACGGACTGATCCATATCTTCGCCGATCCACAATGGATGTGGATCTCTGGACAGCAGGCGGCGCGGATAATGACGTTGGAGTCTCGCTCGATAGTTCACTCCGATGCGGGGTAACGGCAGGCGATCGATCCGCTCCCGCACGGCGGGATGCCGACTCAAGAACTTCAAAGCTCGAAAACCTATGCCCTGGCGCGGCAACGAGGTGCGCTGCTGATATATAGAGCGGGCGCGGTCTGGACGAGACTCCGTTCCGGTAACGTATAACGGAAGCGGCACCAGTTCACCGATATAGCCGATGATTTGAGACGGATCGATGTCGTCGAATAGACATCCCCTGGTCGAAGTGAGGCTGTCAATCCAGAGTGAGTAATTTCCGAAAGCGCGGCCAAATGCCCCCGAAATAGCCGCAAGCAATAGATCAAAATCCTCGCATTGCGCAGACGCCGCCGCAACCTTGAGAAGTTTCCCCGTTGTCTCCTCGCTGATCCTTATATGATACGTGGCCTGGTCTTTCCAAAGCGGCCTGCAGAATTCTTCATCGATATGTTTCTCGGAGCCTACATAGTGGAGCCACCTCGCAGTTTGAGCTGAAAACCCCGCCGCATTCGTCCCAGAAGCGCTCACACCTATGTCAAACAGGTCGTACCGTAGGCCCTCCCAATGCTCGAGCTCGGTTACCGCTTCGCCATTCGCGTAATTATCCAGTCGCTGCAGCCATTGAGACAGGGTCGTCGTATCCGGATCTGCAGCAGTCCGACCAGCGGCAAACGAATCATACGCTGCCTCGAGTGCATTCAGGAACAGTCTGTAGCCAACCCCGTCTGCTACAAAGTGGTGCAGCAGAACAAGCAAATAGTAATCGCCACTCTCCGATGTCCGGAAGGCTGAGACTCTGATAAGAGGTGTCCGACCGTCAAATCGAAATATGCGCTGACGCTCCGCGCAGGCTTGCTCAATGGCCGCGAGTTGTTGCGCTGTGGCCATACCGACAAGGTTAATTTCTTCAACGATGGGATCTGGTATCGATCCGATTACTTGAGATAGGCCGCTCTCTGTTTCAGCGATTCGGAGCCTCAGTGCTTCCTCCCGGCCAATAACATGCGCAAGTGCACGTTCAAGAATGAAGACATTCAAGATGCCGGCGGGCATGAAGAAGAGATCAACAATATTGTAGTGCTCGCCGATTCCGACACAACTATTCCAATGTGAGACCGCAGGGGTTACTGGCATCGGTCCATCGGAAGCCGCTAAAGCAGATGTCGCGGCCAACCTTTGGTACGTTGCAAGTTCCCGGATGGTTGGTGTCTGATGCAGTTGGTTGACCGTTAAGCTCAGTCCCGCCTTACGCGCCAGTGTCACGCACCGCACACTCAGAAGCGAATTTCCACCGATATCAAAGAAGCTATCATCGATACCAATAGATTTGGCGCCCAACAGTTCTTGCCAGATACCGGCGAGGAGTCGCTCCCTCTCGGTCCGTGGCTCAGCTGGCTCGGTCTTTTGCATGGCGCGGGATGAGACGAAAGGGAGACGAGCCCGATCTATCTTCCCGTTCGCAGTGAGCGGCATACGTCGCACCATCTGAACATCCGATGGGATCATGTACGATGGGAGTGTCTGCCGCAGATGGCTCACAATGTCTCCTGAGGTCAGGCTGTCGTCATCTGGCGCCACGAGCGCAACCAGTCGCCGATCATCATCCTTGCCCTCTACAAAGACGGCGGCCTGTGCGATGGCAGGATGAGATCCGAGCGCCGTCTCGATTTCCTCGAGCTCAATTCGGAAACCCCGAAGCTGAATTTGGTTATCCGCTCGACCACAAATCTCCAGAAGACCTTTGGCTGAAATGCGGGCGATATCACCACTCCGATAAAGGACGCTGTATTGACCTTCATCGTATGGATTTGAAACGAAACAGTGCTTTGTTCGCTCTAGATCCTTCCAATATCCCGCGCTCACGCAGCGTCCTGCCACACAGAGTTCACCTGCGACTCCGACGGGAACCCGTTTCAACTGTGCGTCAAGGACGTACATTCTCACATTATCGATCGG
The DNA here is from genome assembly GCF_037002925.1 of Rhizobium aouanii. Taxonomy (NCBI): domain Bacteria; kingdom Pseudomonadati; phylum Pseudomonadota; class Alphaproteobacteria; order Hyphomicrobiales; family Rhizobiaceae; genus Rhizobium; species Rhizobium aouanii. Next base: position 13,438 of record NZ_JBAMYD010000026.1, on the reverse strand, counting down.
GCGCCCAACGGGCACAGCTGAAGAGCCATCGTCGGCGTCCGTTGTTCCGTACACCGCTGCATTAGACGCGCACTCCGTAGTGCCATAAAAATTCCATAGCGGCACATCCGGAAAGCACTCTCGCCAACGAGAAGGAAGCGATGCCGGCATCGGTTCAGCGCTGCTTGTCACCAGGCGCAGGTTGGTCAATTTCTGCAGTCGCTTTTGAGCGGCAATTAAACCGGACAGAATAGGCGGCGAGGCAGACAACCACGTGACGTGATGCCGTGCCAACTCACTCAACAAGAGGTCGGGGTCGCGCAACTGCTCTTGCGTCAGAATGAGCGTGGGCACCCCCTTCAGAAGCCCTCCAAAATACTCCCATGCCGCAGCAACAAGTCCCGCTGACTTCTGTACGGCCATAACGTCGAAGCGATCAAAGGGGAAGCATCGCCACATCCAGTTCAGTCGATTGAGTATTGCGGATTCCGGTATGACAACGCCCTTCGCCTTACCCGTCGAGGATGAGGTATATATCAGGCTGGCTGCGCCCTTATCGGGCAATTCGATCGTTCGGTGCGTGACCCGGCCAGGAGCGTGTCCAGCCTGCAGGGTAGACAGGCTAACGCATGGCACACCAAAATGGACCTCTTTGTCCTCGCGAGCGCGAACAAGCAGGCTCGCGCCACTGTCCCTCACGATATGGCCGACCCGTTCCTCCGGGTAATCTGGCGATATAGGCGCGACAGTTGCCTGCAAATCCCGGATGGCCAAAGTCGTGGCCGCTACATCAGGCGACCTGTCGACGAGCATGGCAACGATGTCACCCGGCCCCACCCCGCACGTCCGCAGAACGGACTGGATTGTAGCCATGCGTTCGCGCAGATGGCCAAACGTGATTGCCCCGAACTCGCCGAAGTAAGCCACCCGATCGATGTTTGAAGCGCTCACCTGATCGAACGCTTCCACAAGTGAAGGCTCGTTCTCATATGACTGCTCATCACCCTTGAGCGAGTTTAGAATGGCGACTTCCGACGGGCTGAGGCTGCTCAGGGTGACAATCGGCTCGGCAGACCTCTCGACACAGGTAGCAAGAAGATGGCGAAGATTATCGGCCATGCGGGCGATCGCATCGCTCGAAAATACGTCTTCCGCGTAAGCCAGTTGCAACGCAATTGCATCGCCTTCGTCTTGCGCGTACAGTGTAAGGTCGAATTTCACATAACCTGTGTCGTATTCGCGAAAAGTCAGTTCCAAATCGCGCTTGGCAGGAGGTTCCGCGGGCTCGGAGTACATGTTGAACATGACTTGGAAGATCGGTGATCGACCGGGCTCGCGGTGGAATCGGGTATCTCTGACCATCCAGCTAAATGGATACGCCGAGTTCGCGATGGCATCGCTTGTGAGGTTATGCACGTGATTTACGTGAGCCGCGAAGGACTTATTGACGTCGATCGTGGTTCGAATTGGCAGCATGTTGAGGAAAAATCCTACGATCTCCTCGGTGCCGGGCTGGCTGCGCACCACATGCGGTATACCAACAATCACATCGTCTTGGCCGCTATACATCCGCAACAGCAGCTTGAAGCATGCCAATAGGATCGTGGAAGTCGTGCACCTGTGCCGGCGTGCAAAATCTCGCACTTGATCAGACACTTCGCCGCTAAGGAGAATCGCATGCGAGTTCCCACGGTAGGAGCTTACTTTCGACCGCAGTCGATTCCCGAGCGAAAGTACAGGAGGATTGTCGCCTAGCTGACGACGCCAATAGTGCCGCTGATCACTCAGCGACTTCGGTGTAAGATGTACACTTTCCCAGAGCGCATAGGTCGAGAGCGATGGGCGATCTGGTGGAGGGACGGCAGCGGGATTGGAGTATCTCGTCTGTAAATCTCTGAGCAGAACAGAGATTGACCATGCATCTATGATGATTTCGTGTGCGGTGATCAGCATGAGATGATCGTCGGCGCCAAGACGGATCAGGCGCGCACGAAACAAATGGCCCTGACTGAGATCAAAGGGATTGTTGAGCTCCTTCCGCCGCAGCTCCGCCAATAGCTCCTCGGCCTCCTCTTGAGGCAGGTGAGTGGCGTCCACCAACTCTATCTCGGATCTCTGCGGATCATCAAAAATCTGAACGGGCCCATCTTCGTCGATGAAACGTGCCGACAGCGCGTCATGCGCCTGAACAACATCGTTCCAAGCTTTATTGAAAGCGATTTGGTCGACAGCACCTCGGATACGCATACCACCTTGAATGATGTAATTTTTCGTGGTCGGATAGAGCTGCCAGAGAAACCAAAGATGTTCTTGCACTCGCGTCAGGGGCGCTCGTCTGAGCTTCCCACAGGGGGGAAGCACGTTCTTTGTCGTTTCGGATTGGTTTGATATCGATAATGCAAGCGACCTGATGGTCCCATTCAGAACGATCCTGAAATCCGCATTTGCTCCGAGCTGCCTCTGAATCCGAGCCAATATAAGTACCGCGCGGAGCGAGTCGCCCCCAAGATCCATGAATTGATCGTTGACACCGATGCCTTCGATCCGAAGAACGCTGGACCAAATATCTCGTAATGTGCTTTCAAGCTCCGTCTTTGGTTGCTCGAGCGGACTCTGCAGCTCCGGGCGAACGGTTGTCGGATCTGGCAGTAACGCGAGATCTACCTTCCCGTTTCGGGTGATCGGCATCCGGTCGACACGAATGAGTCGCTCCGGAAGCATGTAGGCAGGAAGTGTTTCGGCAGCAAAGCTCCGGAGTTCACCCTCTGAAAGTTCGGCAGGAGCCGACACATAGGCCAGTATTCGTCTTGGCCCAGTTTCTCGGCCGGTGTGGGTTATTTCCCGAGCCGTCAGCTTCACGCTCTCGTTTACCGGTGTGACAGCAACGGCGGCACTTACCAAAGGATGAGCGCAGAGGCGAGACTCGATTTCTCCAAGTTCGATCCGGTGCCCCCGGATCTTGATCTGACGATCTCGTCTACCAAGACACTCCAGCAGGCCATCTGCCCTGATGCGTCCGAGATCGCCGGTCTTGTAGAGCTGCCGATAAGATGGATGGTCCGAGAACGGGTTCGACAAAAAGACGTCTTTGGAACGCACGCCATCGTTGATGTATCCATCAGCGACACCGACCCCACTAACGCAGATCTCGCCAACTTCTCCCGTCTTGCACAGACGCGATCCATTGACGACATAAACCCTGAGATTGGCAATAGGCTTACCGATGGGCAAATAGGTTTCAGCTGTACTGGGCGGGAGAGATATAAAATGGTGTGTAACCCCATCCGCACATTCGGTCGGTCCGTAGTGATTGAGAATTGGGACTCGAGGAAAGAGTGTCAGCCACCCGTGCGCCAAGGCTGGCGTCAGCGGCTCGCCCACCGTGGAGACCATGCGCAACGCACGAAGAAACCGCTCCGTGACTGAGAGTGACTGGAGATACTCAACGAAGACGGCTAGCACCGATGGAACGAATTGGGCAATCGTGACGCGATTAGCCTGCAGTGCCCGAAGAAGGGCCGTCGGAGATCTCACTGTCGAATCATCTATGATCGCGACGCAACTGCCGACACATAGCCCTGCCAAAAGCTGCCACAGCGAGATGTCAAAGCTATGCGAGGCAGTTTGTGCGACACAGTCCTTCTCACTTAGCTCGAGCGCATCCATCTTGGCCCTCAAGTGGTTGTTTAGTCCTGCGCGCTTGACCATCACCCCCTTGGGTCTCCCCGTCGAACCGGACGTAAACAGAATGTAGGCGAGATGGCCCTCAGCCAAAGCTGGCATTCCAGGAGAGGCAGGGCCACCGTGTAGCGCCGTCTGCACCGTCAAGAATTGTCGGCGGCCTTTGCTGTTTTCCTGAAAGAGGCCAAGCTCTTCCGGTCTTTCCGGCCCGATAATCAGAGTGCATCCACTCTGCTCGATCATGAAAGAAATGCGGGAGGTCGGCAAAGATGGATCGAGCGGCAAATATGTCGAGCCGCTTTTGAGAATTGCGATTACCGTGGCTGCCCAATGGGGGTTTCGGTCACCGAAATACCCCACGATTCTACCCTCTGCGCTGTGCTCTCGTAAGGTGCTTGCAATTTTATCCGACAGCAGTCGCAACTCACCATATGTGAGTTCTTCCGCGCCATGCTTAATCGCTATCCTGTCTGGGAACGACGCCGCAATTTCATCGATAGACGCAACGACATCGATGAGCTGACTTATGACAGATTCGGACTTGGCAGTGCCGACTTCGTTGAGCATTAGTCGTCCTTGGGGGCGAGGCAATCAATAGGCTGGTTCGTAGTCCCTGCGAGAGAGCTTCAAAAGTCATGCCAACTACGCAAACAGGCGCTAAAGCCAAAATTTGCCCGTGAATCATCAATGGCTTAAATGAAAGTTAGCCAAGAGATCAGATCGAAAAGCGCCGTGTTGCAGACTCGACAAAGCCACAGCAGGGCGGCTACTCGTGTTTTGCCGGGAACAGCGGACAGGGATATTAACTACGACATTGGGTGCAGGCTGCGACATCGGTCCAGGTAAGTGTTGCGGCCATCCTCCGTTTCCGCCATTGCTGTGAGACGGTGGACACGAAACCTGCGGGGATCTGTCGCAACGTTCTGCCCACCGGTGTGGCAGAATAGACCGCGCGAACCAGTGAGGGGGACAACTACAGCTTACCGAAGGCTGCTTTGCGACACAGGCGCTGAAATGGGGACCGGGAAACAACGCGAACGTGCCGCAGGTCGAGACAATCCGACGATTCACTTATCGTTGCGCTGTCCTAAGTCGCAGTTGGTACGATGACCATGACACTGACGTGGCAGCGCAGGCAAGAATCCCGTGCCAAAGGCCCATTTAGATGCGTTGGCTCAAGCCAAAAGGAAAAGCGAGTTAACCCTTTCTCCCCGCGATGACCGCGGCGTCGGCGAATGCAGATTCGACATCTTGAGCCTGCGACGGGATACATACGAGGAAGCGGGGCTGAAAGACCTCGACGCGGCCCCGCCGCCACGCGGCCGGGTGCGCCATCAAGGTGGCGGCCCGCGGCCGTTGACTGCGCGTGATCCAATGCTGCTTGCCGACCTCGAGCGTCTCATTGAGCCGGCGACCTTGGGCGATCCGGAGCGGCCGCTGTTGTCGGTGTCGAAGAGCATGGACAAGCTGGCCCGCGCGCTTTCCGACATGGGCCATACGATCAGCCCCAACAGCGTGCGCAAGCTGCTCACCCAGCTCGGCTTCTCGCGCCCGTTCAACCGTAAGGCGGATGAAGGCGCCAACCATCCAGACCGCGACGCCCAACTCGAGCACATCAACGCCAAGGTGGTCGCGGCGCAGGCGGCCGGCGAGCCCGTCATCTCCGTGGATACGAAGAAAAAAGAACTTGTCGGCAACTTCAAAAACGGCGGCAGCGACTATCGCCCGAAGGGCGAGCCGCAGCGGGTGAACTGCACGACTTCGGCGACAAGACGCTCGGCAAAGTCGTCCCCTATGGCGTCTACGACGTGGCCGCCAACGAGGCCTGGGTCAGCGTCGGGATTACCGCCGACACCGCCGCGTTCGCCGTCCGGTCGATCCGCACCTGGCGCGAGCGCTATCCAGACGCCCGCGAACTGACGATCACCGCCGACTGCGGTGGCTCCAACGGCGCGCGGGTGCGGTTGTGGAAAGTGGAACTGCAGAAACTCGCCGACGAGACCGGGCTTGTCCTCCACGTCCACCACTATCCCCCGGCACGTCGCAGTGGAACAAGATCGAGCATCGGCTGTTCTGCCACATCACTCAGAACTGGCGCGGCCGGCCGCTCACTGACCGCCTCGCCGTCGCTGAACTGATCGGCGCAACCACGACCCAGACCGGACTCAAAGTCGCCTGCGCGCTCGACAGGCGGACCTACGAGAAGGGCGTCAAGATCTCCGACGTCGAGATGGCCAGCCTCGACATCACCGGCGGCGAGTTCCATCCCGACTGGAACTACACCATTACACCGCGGCGGCCGATGAATCCGTAGCAGTTATCGTTGCGGTTGTCCTTAGGCAAGACCCTCGGGCTTAGCGCCCGGCACAAATCTCGCCGAAGGACAGACCCTCCTGGCGTAAGGCGTGGAGCATCTCGAATATCGCCTGGCGAGATTGCCTATGCGCGAACCGGGCGCGCCGACGATGTGCCGCAGCGTCGACAACGGCGTCCTCGGACAGGATGGCTCTTCCTGAGGCACGGCCGCAAAGGCTCATCTGTTTCTCGATTGCCGTACGGAGATTCTGGACCAGGTGAAACCGATCTGCCACCTACCAAGCCCGCCGGTTCGCCTTCACGGATGGCTTGCGCATACAGGCCGCATCTGTCTCGGCTGACGACCTCGATGGAAGTATGGTTCCGCAGCCACCCGGCTGCACTATCGACACTCCGATCATCGAGAATGTCGACGACCGAACGTCGCTCGAGAGATCAGCCACGATAGTGCCGTATCGCGTCGCTCGCCGCCAACTCCAGTCATCGATGCCAACCACCCGAATCTTGGAGGTGCAGTGAGAAACCGCGGCATCCCGCTTCAGCTGCCGCAGTATGGTGTCGTCGCTGACAGGCATACCGAGCCTTTGCATCGGGCTTGCCCTGCGTCGGCAGATCCTGAAGGCTGCGGTTGGACCAGCCATGCCGACTTCGGCTCCGTCGTCCGCAATCGGGGAGATGCCGATCGTGGGTCCGGCAGCGGAAACAACCCAGCTGTCATCGACAGCGTCCGCGACATCTAGAATTTTGCCCCCTGGGCCGGGCGACCATTTCGATTTCCTTTGCATGCCCGCCCAAAGCGATAGTGTCGCTAACAGCGGATGAACCACACAAAGGAAAAACCCTTTTAACGGACAAGCGACACGACCATTTACACGCTGAAAATCGGCGCGACGCGAGATTGGATCGCTCGCATTGCCTGAGCACCGCGCGTCCGCAATCTGACACCGCAATCTGACACCGCGATATTCAGATTCACGTTCAACGTGCAATTCGCGCATGAAAGTTCCCATGCCTCATTACTAAAGACAATTTGTATCATTAACAAAGAATGCTGATAGGTGGCTATGGATAAAGAGACATGCGGTTCAAGGGCCTTGATCTAAATCGAGTGACTGGCTTCCGAGGATCTTCATGCAGCCTCGCAAATTGAAGCAAAAACTCACTTTGACAATAATCCCTAGATTGTAAAAACATAGGATAAACAGGGGACCTCTCAATGGAAAAGTTGCTCATTCTAAAGTCGACCGCTAGTACGGAATCCTTCCGCGGCGGACCAGGCCCGAGGCCGACCCCCAGGAAGGCTCGTGTGACGGCGCAAACTGTGGAACTAGAGGTGGTCGATGCCACTCCTGACCAGTTGCGCAGGGCCGAGCGAGATGAGGCGGTCAAAGCCTATGCGAGGCCGATGCCTCTCAAGCTGATTGCGCCGCGCAGGGCAAGCAAAGCGACAAGCCGCCAGCAGGTCGAGGCAGCAGTTCTGGCAGGTAAGTCATGGGGTGTCGAAGCTGTTTGTGGACCAAATCCGGACTATGACGGGGAAGGCGTCATCGTTGCGGTTCTCGATACTGGGATCAACAGGGAGCATGCGGCATTCAACGATCCGAACCTGGAAATCGTTGAGCGGGATTTCACCGGATCCGGCGGCGGTGACACCGATGGCCATGGGACACATTGCGCGGCGACGATCTTCGGCAGGAACGTGAATGGCGTCAGGATCGGGGTCGCGCCGGGAATTCGAAAAGCGTTGATTGGAAAGGTGATTGGAGGCTCCGCCGGTACCGAGGCATTGCTGGAGGGGTTCCAGTGGGCGCTTTCGAGCGGTGCAAACGTGATCTCGATGTCGCTCGGCTTCGATTTCCCGAGCTATCGCGAGTGGCTGGTGGATAAAGGGTACGCGTCGGAAGCGGCAACCTCCCAAGCGCTCGAAACGTTCATGGACAACATTCGCCTGTTCGATACGCTCCTGGAGATGAATAGGCACCAACAATCGATTGGCCGCTCAGCCGTCGTCGTTGCAGCAGCCGGCAACGAAAGCGGCCGGGACGCGGCAAAACCATATGTGATCCAACGGTCGAGCCCATCTGCAGCCATAGGCGTGATTTCGGTCGGCGCCGTCATGGAGATGGCCGATGGACTGACGGTCGCGCCGTTTTCCAATACCAATCCCACCCTGGTCGGTCCGGGCGTTGGTATTGTTTCTGCCGGGAAAATCACCAAGAGGAAGAAGGATGCACTGGAGGCCATGGACGGCACCAGCATGGCATGTCCGCACATCGCAGGGCTGGCGGCGCTGCATTGGCAGGCCGCCGCAAGCCATGACAGAAAGTCTGAAGAAATCGCCGAACGCGTCCGCAGATCCTGCAGCCGGGATCGAATTTATTATGAGGAGTCGACCATCGCCGATATCGGTCAGGGGCTTGCCCTAGCTCCGGTCAAGAAGCCGGTGAGACAGCGCTAGGCGAGCGACGGATGACCACTACCCGGCACTACCGCAAGAAGCGGATATCGGTGAGATCCGATATCCGGCGCGGGCGACGTGTCGAAGCGAGCCTCGTCATCACCTGCCAGAGCATCCAAGGCGGCAAGCTGACCGAAATCGATTTGGGTTTGTGGTCTGAATTGTCGAGATTCGGGTCTGGATCACGCCGTCAACGTAGCTCGAGGCAAAACCTCGGAAAACAACCTCCTCCTCCGGCAGTAAGGCGGTTTCCTGGCCCATTTCGTAGCCCGTGGCACATAGCTTGCCGGTGTCGAGGAAGTGTCTTGCGATCCTTGAAATACTTCGGCTCGGATGTCGCGCCTGACCCTCCTTTTTGCCGCGCCTGGCGACAACGCCTTGGCGAGCAGGTTCCGAACGGTGTCGGCTGGAACCGCGTAGTTCGTCGTGATGAACCGGCCGCTGAAATGCAGGCCGAAAGCCTCGCCGCTTGCGAAATCAAGCACGCAGGAACCCGAACTGCCGCCAAGCGTCGTGCAGTTGCGCAGAAGCTTCCCATCCCTCACAGCCGTCACCGCACCAGGGGCGAGCCGTTTCTTATTGTAGATCTTGCCATAGATATCCTCCATGAGGTTGACATCCGGGATTCTCCTGTCGAATGCTGGATGACCGATCACAGCCACGCCCTGGCTGATGCTCGGTTTTGCCGCCAGGGGGATGGCGCTTGCGAGCTTCGCTTCGCCGCTCATGAGCTCGACCTGAAAGAACGCGACGTCGGGACCAGGGTGCTCTTCGACATAAAGGGGCTTGAGGAGACGGAAAACCAGTTCGTCGGGATTGTCGATTTCTTCCAGGAAATCGACGCGGGCTTTCATGGGGCCGTCCGTGCCCTGCTTGAAGACAAATCCGCTGCCATGAGCCGTCCCACCAAAATCAGCCTACGCTGTGGCCAGCGAGATCAGTTGACGTTTCCATATAAGAAAATCGGCTGAGAATATCAGCCGACCTTCTTTCTCGTATCTGGAACGGAGTAGCGTTTCATCGGGATGGTGATCCATCCGGTCAGGCTCTTCGCCACCGAAAGGATGGTCTCCTCATCGCCCTCGATCAAGAGAGAAGACGCCTTTTGGTCAACGACGGTAGCACCGGCCCTTCCGAATTTCTCGGCGGTTTCATTCGAGGATGGCCCTGTCGAGCTTTTCCTCCTCAATATCACCTGTTGCATAACCACGTCGCTCATGATCATCCCACCCTGGAAGTCCGAAGCCCTCGAAATCCCGGGCAAGACCAAGCGGCGTCGCCGAGCCGAAGAGCTTATCTCTAAGCGCGGTGCTTTTTTCGGCACCGTTGAGACCTAATATAGTCGCGTCCTCGCCCAAAAGATAGGCCGCATAGCCAGCCAATGCGGGACTTGCCATCGAGGTTCCACTCATCGCGCCAAATGTCCCTCCGGGCAACGTCGAGACAACCCCCACACCAGGGCCTGTCAGATCGATCTGCGGCCCGAAATTCGAAAATGCGCCCACGAAGGTATTCTCCCTTCCGTATGGTTTGGCGACATCTCCGACCTCCGACGACGCCATCGGGAAGGAATCCGTCCATCCCATCGCCGTAACAGCGACACAGAACGGCAAGGCGGCGGGATAGCTTACCGGCTTTCGACTATCATTGCCGGCCGCTGCAATCACCAGAACGCCGCTGTCGAGTGCCGATCCAATCGCCGCTCTGACCGCCTCGTCCTCTTCGCCGCCGCCAAGGCTGAGGTTTATGATGTTGCATCCATCCTGAACAGACCGGTCGATGGCATTCATGATATCGTAATTGGTCGCGTCTCCCCCGTCGTGGGGAAAGACGCGGTAGCTTCTCAACGTGACGCCGGGCGCGACGCCGGCAAGGTCGATATCGCCCGAAGGCCGGGCTCCAACGATCCCTGCGACATGCGTACCGTGCTCGCCTTCGACAGCGGCCGGCCCCCAGTCAGCGATCTCGCCCGGATCGTCCTTCGTTTCCTCAAGAACCATGTTTGCCCCTCCCGAAATGTTGGGCAACAGCGGGTGGTTCGGGTCGATGCCGGTATCGACGATGCCCACAACCACCTCGTGTCCCGCGGTCAAGGGCAGATCGCCACGAAACCGGCGCAAGGCTAGAAGCTGTCCTGCGAGATTAATCGTTTCAAGCTGTAGGGCCGCGCCGGCGGCCAGCGTGAAGTTGCGCTCAAAGCGCCCCCAGTGGCGGGCGGGGCCATAGATGTAGACACGCTCAAGCGTTACGCCTGGCGCAATTCGCAACCGAATTTCGCCATTGGCGTCGGTCGAGCCCTCGTCGCCGGCCCTGGCACGGAAATTGGTGAATGCAACAACACGGGCACCGGCAAGAGGATTTCCATCAGTATCCTCGACGCGCAACACGGCACCCTGGCCTGCCTGCGCAACGACCGCCGCTGCCGCTGCTCGCTTCACCTTGTAAATCGCTCGCATCTTTTCATAGGTAACGAGCGGAACAATCTTGAGGGCGGGTTCCTCCAGTCGAAGTTCCAACTCCGTCTCGGGCGTCATCTCGACAAGCTTTGGCCCATCGACGCTGACTGAGTCGATGACTTCGACCTTGCTCATCGCATCCTTGGTCAACGGCGCAGTTCCGCGCGCCGCCGCGACCAGCGGTATCGTCAACCTGAGTGCTGCTGCCCGCGCGAGGACCGCAGAGCGAAATCCGTGCGGGGGAAGCACGACATATTGTTTGAGCATGCGTATTCTCCAAGACTGCCGGACAGTTTGGCGTGACATTATAGGAAAACGAATGCTCCGATAAGTGGTAGAGCGAAGAATTTGGGCGATCTCGCAGACATCGGCGACCTCGAGCCAGGGCGGTGCCGGCTAAACGGCCTCTGCGAAATGCAGCAGACATCGTCGCCGCCTGAATTGCAGCCAATAGCGCGGCTCGGCGATCTTGCACCGTCGCGCTTCTCGTATCCAGATACACCATTAAGCGCGCCGTGTGATCGCGACGGGTTTCTCCACGGCGTGCATAGAGGGCAAATGCTTCTGGGGCGGCGCCGATCTGATTAGCAACATATCTCAGCATGGCGCGAGGCGGAGTTTCTTCTGCTCCCAGCACTCGGCCCCGGGTATCGCATAAGACATAGCTGAATAGCAAAGCCGAGCCGATTATGATCACGCCTGCGCAGTTCGATTTCCAGGCGATCCGCCAGTGACAACGAATAGTGTCGGATCAGGCTGTCCTCTTCGACTGGTATATCGAAAAGCTTTCCGTGGGCCCAGTGCCGCGCTGCTCGCGTTTGCCTCGCGGTCGATCAATATGCTCGGCAATGTCGTTTGTCGTGGTGACAAGTCCGCGCTTCAAGCCACAGCAGCGATCGGCTATCCCATCGCTTCGACAAACGCCGCCGGGAGGAAGACATGTTGACGATCACAGACGCGCTCAAGAAACACCTGAAGAATCCTGAGCTATTCGCCCAACTTGTAACACTGGCCGGTCCTGATGCGGGCGAAGGCTCGAAGCGCTTTGCCGTCCACAACCCTTCGACCGGAGATCTCCTGGCGCATTTGCCCGATATGGGTGCCGGCGAGACTGCCGCGACGATCAACCGCGCTTATGCCGCCCAGGAACTATGGGCCGGTCTGACCGCCCGCGCCCGTTCCGAAATCTTATGGGAGTGGCATCGCCTGATCCTTGAACACGGCGACGATCTCGCCGCCATCCTGACCGCGGAGATGGGCAAGCCGTTTGTCGAGGCGAAGTCGGAGATCACCCATGCGGCAGCCTATCTTCAATGGTATGCCGAGGAAGCAAACCGCATTTATGGCGAGACGATTTCGGCGCCATCGAACGACCGGCGAATGCTTGTGATCAAGCAGCCGATCGGCGTGGTCGGCGCCATTACCCCTTGGAACTTCCCAGCGTCAATGGTGGCGCGCAAGATCTCCCCTGCCCTTGCCGCCGGCTGCACGGTCGTTCTCAAACCCGCCGAGCAGACGCCGCTTGTCGCTGGCGCCATGTTTGTGCTTGCGCAAAAAGCAGGGTTTCCGGACGGTGTGCTGAACCTGATCTATGCCTCGGAGGGCGATGCCGTCGGCCGTGAGCTTTGCACCAATCCGAAGGTTCGCAAGATCAGCTTCACCGGATCGACGGAAGTCGGGCGACTGCTGATGCGGCAATGCTCGGACCAGATCAAGAAGGTCAGCTTCGAGCTCGGCGGTAACGCGCCCTTCATCGTTTTTGATGACGCCGATATCAATGCGGCCGTCGATGGCGCCATCCAGGCGAAGTTTCGCAATGGCGGCCAGACCTGCGTTTCGGCCAACCGCATCTATGTCCAATCCTCCGTCCATGATCAGTTTTCGGAGAAGTTCACCGATCGCGTCCGGCACCTGCACGTCGGCGACGGCTTCGATCCGGATGTCGCCATCGGCCCGCTGATCGACACCCAGGCGCTGGCCAAGATCGAAGCGCATGTCGACGATGCCGTCGGCAAGGGAGCGGCTATCCGCTGCGGCGGGAGACGCGTCGGCGATTCCGGAACCTTTTTTCAGCCGACCGTGATCACAAACGTCGTCAGCACCATGCGGCTTGCTCAAGAAGAAACTTTCGGGCCGCTGGCGCCGATCATCTGCTTCGACGATCCCGATCAGGTGGTTCGCGAAGCAAACGACACAATCTACGGCCTTGCCGCCTATTTCTATGCCTCCAATCTCAAGCGCGTCTGGAAGGTGGCCGAAGCGCTCGAATACGGGATGGTCGGGATCAACACCGGCCGCATGTCTTCGGAGGCGGCCCCCTTTGGCGGCATCAAGCAATCTGGTATCGGCCGGGAAGGATCCCGTCACGGTCTGGAGGACTATCTCGAGATGAAATATCTCTGCATGGGCGGGCTTTGACGAGACCGCAGGGATTGGCTCCGACATCTCTCCTCCAAAAACACGTCGCTAAAATTGCGCCTGTGGTTGGGAAAAAGCAGCTTTGATCGTCCGATTGGCAGCGTCAGGTCGAGAAACCGTGGTCCACCCA